>NZ_JBVVQC010000121.1:0-212 GCF_055811515.1 Mesorhizobium sp. WSM4841 | reverse complement strand
CCCGATGCGGTGGCAGCGCCCTGCGTGCCCGATGCGGTGGCGGCGCCCTGGTATCCCGATGCGGTGGCAGCGCCCTGGTCGCCCGATGCGGTGGCAGCGCCCCAGTCGCCAGATGCGGTGGCAGCGCCTCGCCGCCCCGATGCGGTGGCAGCGCCCTGCGTGCCCGATGCGGTGGCGGCGCCCTGGTATCCCGATGCGGTGGCAGCGCCCTG
>NZ_JBVVQC010000120.1:0-230 GCF_055811515.1 Mesorhizobium sp. WSM4841 | reverse complement strand
CGCCCCGGCCCGCCGCGGCGGGGGCGCCGCGCGCCGGCGCCGCCCGCCCCCCCCCCCCCGCGCCCCCCCCCCGCGCCCCCCCCCCCCCCCCCCCGCCCCCCGCCCCCCCCCCCCCCCCGGCCCCCCCCCCCCCCCCCCCCCCGCCCCCGCCCGCCCCGCCCCGCCCCGCCCCGCGCCCTCCCACCCGCGCTCGGGGGGGGTGGGTGCGGCCCCGGTCCTTTGCATCATCC
>NZ_JBVVQC010000119.1:0-230 GCF_055811515.1 Mesorhizobium sp. WSM4841 | reverse complement strand
ATTCGCGGCATCGATGTCGATCTCAAGCGTGACGGCGACTGGACAGGCTTTTCCGGCGGCGCCACCGTCAAGGACATCCCGGCCAGGGCCGAAGGCAGGGTGAAGATCGCCGACGGCACGACAAGCGTCGAGATCGCCTCGGGCGAAGCGACAATTCGCGGCATCAAGGCGGCGATCGCGCAGCCATCGAGCTTAAACATCGCCAATGGCACGGCCAGCATTGAGAAGCT
>NZ_JBVVQC010000118.1:0-236 GCF_055811515.1 Mesorhizobium sp. WSM4841 | reverse complement strand
GGGGGGGGGTGGTTTTTCGGCGCTGGGCGCTATCGGGGCGCGCGGGAGGGGGTGGCGGGGGGGGCGGCCGTGGTTTCAACTAGAGCGGGGGCACCCCGCCGCCGAGAGCTCACCCCCTAAACCCCCGCCCCGCGGGTCCCCTCCAGCGGTTTGGCCGCGCCCGCGGGGGGGCGCGGGCGCCGGGGCCCGGCCAGGCCGGCCGCCGCCCGCCCCCGCGGGCGCGCCCCCCCCCCCCC
>NZ_JBVVQC010000117.1:0-238 GCF_055811515.1 Mesorhizobium sp. WSM4841 | reverse complement strand
CCCCCGCGCCCCGCGCCCCGCCGCCCCCCGCGCCCCGGGGGGGGGGGGCGCTCTTTGGTCACTTTGGGGCCGGGCTGCGCTGCCTGGGGGGCGGTCGGCGGGCCCGCTCTCACGCCGGGGGCCCGGGGGGGGGGGGGGGGCCCCCCCGGCCGCCGCCCAACCCCCCCCCCCGCGGGGGGGGGGCCCACCCCGGGCGGCCCCGGCCCCGAGCCGCCGGCGCCCTATGGCGGTGCTGCGT
>NZ_JBVVQC010000116.1:0-242 GCF_055811515.1 Mesorhizobium sp. WSM4841 | reverse complement strand
CCCCCGCGGCCCCCCCCTCCGCGCCCCCCCCGCCCCCCCCGCCCGCCGCCGCCCCCCCCCCCCCCGCGCCCCCCCCCCCCCCCCCGGGGGCCCCCCCCCCCCCCCCGCCGGGCCCCCCCCCTACCCCCCCCCCCCCCCCCCCCCCCCCCCGCGCCCCCCCCCCCCCCCGCCCCCCCGGCCCCCCCCCCCCCCCCCCCCGCCCCAACGGCAGTACCGCGGCATGGCGGCATCATCGCCTATGG
>NZ_JBVVQC010000115.1:0-244 GCF_055811515.1 Mesorhizobium sp. WSM4841 | reverse complement strand
GAATATGATTAATAATGGAGATAACATTACTAGTATCATTTTTCCACCTCAAATTATATTTAATTCTATATTTTCACACGCTTCTATTCTAACGCTTTCTATAACAAATTGTCATATATATTCATTTTTTGTTATTCTAAATCACTCTGTTTACATATTTTTAACTAAAACTACATAATTGCTCAAAATTCCTCTTTTACACTGAAGACATAGTCATATACTCAGGAGGATGTCTTATGTTATC
>NZ_JBVVQC010000114.1:0-246 GCF_055811515.1 Mesorhizobium sp. WSM4841 | reverse complement strand
CCCCCCCCCCCCCGCCCGGGGGCGCTGCGGGGTGGTGTGGGGGGGTGGGGGGGGGGGGGGCGGCCCCGCCCCCCCCCCCCCGCCCCCGGCCCCCCCGCCCCCCCCCCCCCCCCCCCCCCCCCCCCGCCGGCCCCCGCCCCCCCCCCCCCCCCCCCCCCGGCACTCGAAACCAACGAAACAGCAAACCAATGAAGGGGGTCAGTTCTTCACTTCGCCAATGGGGTCAAATCTTCGCTTCGCTTGACA
>NZ_JBVVQC010000113.1:0-250 GCF_055811515.1 Mesorhizobium sp. WSM4841 | reverse complement strand
GAGTTAGTTTATCTTTGTCTACAAAATACATTCCTTGTCACCTCTCGCTTATATATTATCATAATTTTGCAGTATACTTCATTTGTCGTTATACTAACTTTACTACTTTTAAAAGGAGTCGCTACAAAATGATTGATATGTATTTATATGATGACAACGAAGAGAGTCAAGTTCAGTTTGTTGGTTTTGTTGGCGAGCATAGTCGATATGATTTGATGTTAGTCCATACAAATAGACATTATGGTAAGAC
>NZ_JBVVQC010000112.1:0-252 GCF_055811515.1 Mesorhizobium sp. WSM4841 | reverse complement strand
ATATTGATCGTCGTCATCCGATGAATGAGCTGTCATACGAGAAGTTACTGCTTCAATCAATGTTGAACCCTGTCCAGAAATAGCTCGTTCTCTTGCTTCTTTCATCGCTTTATACATTGCTAAAGGATCATTACCATCTACTTGTTCACCATGTATACCGTAACCAAGTGCTCTATCCGATAATTTTTCAGCTGCGTATTGTAATGAATCAGGTACTGAAATTGCATATTTATTATTTATAATGACACATAC
>NZ_JBVVQC010000111.1:0-255 GCF_055811515.1 Mesorhizobium sp. WSM4841 | reverse complement strand
GTACTATACACAGGACCTAATCGCAAAGAAGAAAAAGAACGAGAAATCGGTGCAAAATATGTAGATTTAGATACACTATTAAAGAATGCAGATTTTATCACTATCAACGCTGCTTACAATCCTAAAATGCATCATTTAATTGATACAGAACAATTTAAAATGATGAAATCTACGGCGTATTTAATCAATGCCTCTCGTGGTCCAATCGTGCACGAACAAGCACTAGTGCAAGCATTGAAAAATAATGAAATTGAA
>NZ_JBVVQC010000110.1:0-259 GCF_055811515.1 Mesorhizobium sp. WSM4841 | reverse complement strand
GGGTAGCCGTGTAGCCGGGGGGGGGGCGCGGTGGGGCCCGCAGGGTCGCGCCGGCTGCTCGCGGGCCGGGCGGGGGGGGGGGGGGGGGGGGGGGGGGGGGGGGCCGCGGGCGCGGGGGGGGGGGGGGGGGGGGGGCCCGGGCCCCCCCCCCCCCCGCGGGGGGGGGGGGGGGGGGGCCCCCGGGGCGCGGGGGGGGGGGGGCGGCGGGGGGGGGGGGGGGGGTGGTGTGGTCGGGGGGGGGGGGGGGGGGGGGGGGGGG
>NZ_JBVVQC010000109.1:0-269 GCF_055811515.1 Mesorhizobium sp. WSM4841 | reverse complement strand
GTTTAGATAACTTTAAAACGTTATTCACGATTGGCGTTTGGCGTAAAACATTTTTCAGTGTTATTACTTGGAAATTAGTATGGACGCTTGTTGCAACGACACTTCAAATTGCATTAGGGCTGTTTTTGGCAATTATTGTAAATCACCCTGTCGTCAAAGGTAAGAAATTTATCAGTACTGTGTTAATCCTACCTTGGGCCGTACCATCATTTGTGACAATTTTAATATTTGTAGCGTTATTTAATGATGAATTTGGTGCGATAAATAAT
>NZ_JBVVQC010000108.1:0-270 GCF_055811515.1 Mesorhizobium sp. WSM4841 | reverse complement strand
GTCATAGTGGTGGATGTTGCTGGTTCTGAACCGTCGCGGGGGGGGGGGGCCCCGCCCCCCCCCCCCCCCCCCCCCCAACCCCCCCCCCCCCCCCCCCCCCCCGCCCCCCCCCCCCCCCCCCCGGCCCCCCCCCCCCCCCCCCCCCCCCCCCCCCGAGGGGGGGCCCCCCCCCCCCCCCCCCCCCCCCCGGGCCGGCCCCCGCCCCCGCCCCCCCCCCCCCCCCCGCCGGTGGTTTCCGGTTCGCCCCCCCCCCCCCCCCCGCCGTTGAGT
>NZ_JBVVQC010000107.1:0-271 GCF_055811515.1 Mesorhizobium sp. WSM4841 | reverse complement strand
GTTCCAGCCCCGACCCCCCCCCGAAAAACAGAAAAAAAAAAACCCCCCCCCCCCCACCGCCCCCCCCCCCCCCCCCCGCGCCCCCCCCCCCCGGCCCCCCCCCCCCCCACCCCCCCCCCCCCCCCCCCCCCGCCCCCCCCGGGGCCCCCCCCCCGCCGCCGCGGCGGCCGGCCCCCCCCCCCCCCCCCGGGCCCCCCCCCCCCCCGCGCCCCCCCCCCCCCCCCCCCCCGCCCCCCCCGCCCCCCCCGGCCCCCCCCCCCCCCTCTACAAG
>NZ_JBVVQC010000106.1:0-271 GCF_055811515.1 Mesorhizobium sp. WSM4841 | reverse complement strand
ACGACCACCGCATGGGGCGCAACTTCCTGGCCTTCTCCGAAGGCGACGCCAACAACGCCGTGCTCGCCGCCGTCGGCTACAACTTCAGCCTCCTGCTCAACTGGCTGAGGCTTTTGTGTGCCTTCTTCCTGACGCTGCTCGCAGCCACCGCAAAGCCGCCACTGCGGCCCCGATCAGCCTGAACTCCGCCCCTCAGTTGGGACAAAGCGCTCCAACGCAGATCACTTTCAAGGTTGACGCGAAAATCGCTTTCTTCACGGACGACTATCGC
>NZ_JBVVQC010000105.1:0-277 GCF_055811515.1 Mesorhizobium sp. WSM4841 | reverse complement strand
CATAGTGAATATCAGCAACCGCGTCGTGTGGCCGAATTTTGGAGTTCGTGGGCGAACAGATCGAGGCATAGCTTAAAGACAACCTCGGCCCGTCGGGGGCCGCGCCGACGCGGCCTATCTCAAAAGGGCTGGGTGGTGATCCAGCATGACCAAGGCAAAAGCTGTCTGAAATGGGTGTCAAAAGCCCCAAATCCGTCACTCCGAGCGCAATGTTGTTGACCGATTGCGGGGGAACCCACGGAAGGGAGACAACCCTTATGCCCAGTCACATCACAAT
>NZ_JBVVQC010000104.1:0-294 GCF_055811515.1 Mesorhizobium sp. WSM4841 | reverse complement strand
GATAAATACCACGTGCATCTGTTATTGCGTCATTTTTAGGTACAAATTGAATTTTTAAATGACTAACATTTTCAGGTACTTTTAATAAGCGCCAAATCGGACCATAAGCAACTACTTTTTCACCAATAACAGTATCGTTATCAGCATTTTTAATGATTAAATTTGTCATACCTTGATAGTTTTTAGTAGTCATAGTATTAAATTCAAAGATTAATTCAGAATTCGGATTTACTGTTAATGTTTTCTCGATACCATTAAAACCGCCATGATCATTTGTATCATTTCCTTTAATAC
>NZ_JBVVQC010000103.1:0-299 GCF_055811515.1 Mesorhizobium sp. WSM4841 | reverse complement strand
ATTTGCGCCAACGACCCGCCCGCCGAGGCGGGTTTTTGTTTTTGGACCATCTTTCGCTTGCTTGGATGAATGTCGGCGGGACAGCGCCCCCCTCTGTCCTGCCGGACATCTCCCCCACTTGGGGGGAGATCGGATGTCACCTCGGCTTTCGCCAATCACCAGCATCGCAGGAATAGGGACCGCGCTCGAACCGCCAATCTCCCCCCAAGTGGGGGAGATGTCCGGCAGGACAGAGGGGGGCGCGAAGGATCGCGACGCTTCCCGTAACGAATACTGCACCTCCCAGAGCCCCCCATGTC
>NZ_JBVVQC010000102.1:0-299 GCF_055811515.1 Mesorhizobium sp. WSM4841 | reverse complement strand
GAGCGCCCTCGCGGCTTGAATCATTTTGGCAGAGGCAGGGCGTATGGTGTTGTTCGGCCAAGGACTTTTCCGTTGGCGGGACAGCACCCCCCTCTGTCCTGCCGGACATCTCCCCCACGAGGGGGGAGATTGGATGTCGCATTGGCTTTCGCCAATCTCCAACGGTTGTAGGCAATCGGGACGCGGAAGCTGCCAATCTCCCCCCAAGTGGGGGAGATGTCCGGCAGGACAGAGGGGGGCGCGAAGGAACGCAACGGGTGAGCGGAAGCGAGAGCTTCCTTCCCAAAAACCACCTCACC
>NZ_JBVVQC010000101.1:0-307 GCF_055811515.1 Mesorhizobium sp. WSM4841 | reverse complement strand
ATTGTGATGTGACTGGGCATAAGGGTTGTCTCCCTTCCGTGGGTTCCCCCGCAATCGGTCAACAACATTGCGCTCGGTTCTATTCCATCACGATCGAGTGACGGATTTGGGGCTTTTGACACCCATTTCAGACAGCTTTTGCCTTGGTCATGCCGGATCACCACCCAGCCCTTTTGAGATAGGCCGCGTCGGCGCGGCCCCAGTGATAATCACGACGGGCCGAGGTTGTGTTTAAGCTATGCCTCGATCTGTTCGCCCACGAACTCCAAAATTCGGCCACACGACGCGGTTGCTGATATTCACTATG
>NZ_JBVVQC010000100.1:0-425 GCF_055811515.1 Mesorhizobium sp. WSM4841 | reverse complement strand
TCGGCCAGCGAGACCCTTCCGTTAAAGCCGCTGTCCAGTGCCTCGCTCGTCACCGAGCCGCTGTCGATGACGATGGTGTCGGTCGCGAGGCTGCCAGCGACTTGTGCCGTGATCCTGCCGGCGAGCAGCGGCGCGATGGTCGGATTGTCCAGGCCGATCTTGTCCGCCGTCACCGTGCCGGAAATCGGCCCTGTCCGGCCCTTCAGATCGAAGGCGTCGGAATGGAGCGCAAGCGCGATGCCTTCGGCCTTGGCTAGGTTGGTTGCGACCGACGGCAGTGTCGCGGAGATATTCAGCGTCGATTGCATGCCCTGCCCCGCGACCTCCACCGACAGCGCCTGCAACTCTAGATTGATCGGGCTCTCGGTACTGCCAAGCGCCAGCGGCAGGCTCGGGCCGGTCGAAGCCAGGTCGAGCGCAAAATC
>NZ_JBVVQC010000099.1:0-427 GCF_055811515.1 Mesorhizobium sp. WSM4841 | reverse complement strand
AGTGCCATGACCAAGCGAGACGTTAGACTGAGCAGAGGCGAGTTGAAAGCGTTGCTGTTGTCGGATGAGGACGGCTTCCGCAGAGTTTTGCAGACTGTGGTGCAGGAGACTTTGGAAGCCGAGATGACGGAGGCGATCGGGCCGAGAGAGGCGAGCGGACGACGGAGCGGGTTGGTTACCGGTCCGGCTATTTTGAGCGCAAGCTTGTGACGCGGGTTGGCGTGCTGGAACTTCGGGTTCCGCAGGATCGGGCCGGCCGGTTCTCGACGGAGTTGTTTGAGCGTTATCAGCGCTCGGAGAAGGCATTGGTGTCGGCGCTGGTCGAGATGTACGTGCAAGGCGTGTCGACGCGCAAGGTGAAGGCGATCACCGAGGAGCTGTGCGGCCATTCCTTCTCGGCCTCGACGGTGAGCCAGGCGACGGCGCG
>NZ_JBVVQC010000098.1:0-461 GCF_055811515.1 Mesorhizobium sp. WSM4841 | reverse complement strand
TCTTGGGATCCGTTTAACCCGGCTCAATCCGATCGCCGCTTCAGGATCATTCTTTCCGATTTCGCCACACTCGTGTTTTTTGAAAAGGTCGTGGAGCGGGTTGCACGCGAAGCACCCGCCGTCAGCTTCGAATTGCTGCCTATCGACGACGACCCCGATGAGCTTCTCCGGCGCGGTGATGTCGATTTTCTGATTTTTCCAGAATTGTTCATGTCAAGCGCCCATCCAAGAGCGGCGCTGTTCGACGACACGCTCGTGTGCGTGGGCTGCTCCACGAACAAGCAGCTGCCACGGCAGCTTACATTCGAGAGATACATGTCGATGAGGCACGTTGCGGTCAAGTTCGGGCGGACGCTGAAGCCCTCCATCGAGGAACAGTTTTTTCTTGAGCATGGTCTCAAGAGACGTGTCGAGATCGTCGTGCAGGCCTTTAGCATGATCCCGCCGATGGTCTCAGGCAC
>NZ_JBVVQC010000097.1:0-593 GCF_055811515.1 Mesorhizobium sp. WSM4841 | reverse complement strand
AGACTTGTCTGATGTTGCGCTCACATTCGAATGTCCGGATTGCTCGCATCCGGCGGTAAGGAAGGGCTCTGCGCTAAGAACGATCGCGCACTTCAGATGCGACGGGTGCAACGCCAACGTACGGATCACCTATCCGCAGAAGCTGGCGATCTTCGAAAAGTACAGGCTATTAGCCGCCCAAGGGGCATTGCGATAAGACGATCCGGAAGCGCGTCGCCAATGGCCGTCACGTGGACCAGATGCAAGAGGTCGATGCCCTGGTGGGCCTCGCTAAAGAAATGGCCGACCGGCAACTGGCCGGGTTAGAAAGCCCGGCAGATAAAAACGATGGCTCTGTGCAAGACGGTGACGATGCAAAGGACTGGGCGTCGTCGACCGCCTCCTCACATTCCGCGATCACGGAATTACTCGAATCGCCAAGTTTGGTACTATCCAACGGCGGACCCCAATCCGCCAGGCCGGCGCCCTACAGGCATTCTACCCCAACGCCCCCCAAGCGGCGCCGGCCTTCCCCTTGCAGGGCAACGAGTCCAGGTTAACGGGCTTGGAGAGCTGCCATCAGGTAGTCGGTATCCCAGGTTGCGAGTTTTCGC
>NZ_JBVVQC010000096.1:0-665 GCF_055811515.1 Mesorhizobium sp. WSM4841 | reverse complement strand
GCGGCAGTCCGGCGGCTTCCTATACAACGAGGAGAGCGTGCTGGAGGAGACGCGGCCGGCGGAGTAGGGCCAGATTTTAGCAAAAACCGGAGTGGAGCATGTCGGTGCGAATGCCATCGAATTTCGGACGGTCGGGAGCACAGGAGAGCGCACTCGACCTGCTCGGCCATGAAATCCTCGGCGAAAAGGCGGCGGCGCTCGGCCGTGCCGGCCGGCGCGTGGATGAAACGCTGGCGCGGTTGCGTGAACATGGCGATGAGGGCGAACAACGTGCCCGGCTGCTCAAGGACGCGGCGGAGGCCGTCCACGGCTATTTCATCCAGCGCGAATTGTGCGGCTTGCGCAAGCACGACGCAGTGATCCGGGAATACAACATCCCCAAGGCCGTGCTGGCCAGGCTCGGCGCCAAATAGACAATAGTGTTGAAAATCTGACGGTACCGAAGACAAAATACCGATTTCGACCCGTTCCAGTCGTCCAGATTCGCTCGCGCTACGGAATAAGTTGACCCGAAGCCGCCCTTCATCAGCCCATTTCGCTGCCTGATAGCTGACATTTTTGGCAACCAGCACTGATGGCTCGGAAGCCTGCTAGTACCTTTTCACAGTGGTTCTGACTCTTTGACCATTTCCGGATAGGCCCGACCCATTTTGGCTCGGGCCTTG
>NZ_JBVVQC010000095.1:0-704 GCF_055811515.1 Mesorhizobium sp. WSM4841 | reverse complement strand
TGATGGTCAGCGTCGTCGTCGACAGGTCGCCGTCGCCGTCCATGATGGTGTAGACGAAGGTGTCGGTTGCACCGCCGGCCGGCACGACGTTGGCAAAGCCGTCATAGCTGTAGGTGCCGTTGGCGTTCAGCGTCAGCGTGCCGTAGGTGCCGGCGATGCCGGCGCCGCCGAGCCCGCCGCTCACCGGGCTGGCGGTGTTGCTGCCGGCGGCCACGCCGACAACGCCGCCACCGGCGGCCGCAGCGTCGGCGCCGAACACGTCATCGGTGGCGTCGCTCAGCACGTTGCCGGTGGCGATGGCGCCCTCGGCGACGCTGTTGGTGTTGGCGTTCGCCGTCGGCACGTCGTCGACGACGTCGATGGTGATGGTGTTGGTGATCGTGTTGCCGTTGGCGTCGGTCGCCTGGTAGGTGAAGCTCTCGACGTTGTTGACCGTGTTGGTGCCGTTGTTGGCATCGGCGCCGTCGACCGGTGCGGTCAGCGTGTAGCTGTAGGTGCCGTCGGCATTGAAGGTCAGCGTGCCGTGCGAGCCGGTTGTGCTGCTCAGCAGCGCATAGGTGTAGGGGCCGCTGCCGCCGGAGACGTTGTCGGCGACCGTGCCGGTCACCGTCTCGGCCGGGCTCGGCGGATTGCTGCCGATCGCAAGTGCTGCTTCGTTGACCGTGGCGTCGTCATTGGCGGCCGCCAGGCCGCTGTCCGACAGG
>NZ_JBVVQC010000094.1:0-719 GCF_055811515.1 Mesorhizobium sp. WSM4841 | reverse complement strand
GACAACAAGGTCAGCGCCGACGTCAAGGGCGCGCTGTCCGACATCTCGCTTCTGTCCGGGGATGCCAAGGGCGCCATAACGTTCGCGCTGAAGGCGCAGGGCGCCGGTACAGCGCCGGACCTGTCGCTGACGGTCGATAGCGACCGGCTTTCGGTGGCGGCGCGAGAAATCACCGGGTTGAGGCTCACCGCGACGGGGAAGGGCGACATCGCCAGCCCTGCGGCCGATATCTCGCTCACCGGATCCGTCAATGACGAGCCACTCGATTTCAAGGCGTCGCTGGTAACGCGCCAGGGAAAGCGGTCCATAGACGGACTAAGCCTGTCGCTGGGCGACAACAAAGTTTCGGGCGACCTTGCTCTCGACGATAGATTCCTGCCGCTCGGCACGGTGGCGCTGGATCTACCCGATATCAGTCCGCTCGCAGCCCTGGCGCTGGAAAAAGCTAACGGCGACGTGCGTGGCACGATCGCCTTCTCGAAGACCGGCAATGCGCCTGAGGTCACCATCAAGGCTTCGACGGCTTCGATTTCACGCGGCGATGTTTCGGCAAAGACGGTCACCATCGATGCGCTGATTGCTAACTATCTCGCCGCACCGGTGATCTCCGGAAAAATCCGTGCCGACAGCGTCACCTCCGGCGGCACCGTCATTCGCGGCATCGATGTCGATCTCAAGCGTGACGGCGACTGGACAGGCTTTTCCGGCGGCGCCACCGT
>NZ_JBVVQC010000093.1:0-766 GCF_055811515.1 Mesorhizobium sp. WSM4841 | reverse complement strand
GCCGACGGCGGCGAGCACGGCGTTGTTGGCGTCGCCTTCGGAGAAGGCCAGGAAGTTGCGCCCCATGCGGTGGTCGTTCTTGAGATGGCCGATGACGGGTTCGACGGCGGCCCGGCGTCGCAGCGCCCGTTTGACGGCCTTGGTGAGGCCGCGCTTGTAGCCGGCGACATGGACCTTGAACGTCTTGTCCTTCGGGGCGTTGTGGCCGCGGTAGCCGGCATCGGCGACGATCTTGGTGAGGTTGGCTCCGATCGAGGTCTCGATCGCGGGGATGACGGTGGCCAGCGTGTGGCCGTCATAGGGATTGCCGGGCATCGCCTTGATATGGGCGACGAACTGGCCGCCGCGGCTGCGATAGAGCGGCGTGGCGACCGAGAGCTTGACGCCGAATTCATAGGGCTTGTGGGCCTTGCCCTTGCCGATGCATTCGACCTCGGGAGCGTGCAGGGAGTAGACCTTCCTGCCGCGTTCACGCTGGCGCTGGTCCCTGACGCGGCGGGCCAGCGACAGCGGCAGACCGAAGGGCGCCATCAGCTCCGGCCGCCCGGCGATCTTGCGGGTGATGTCGCGGATCACCGCGCCCAGCATGGTGCGCAGCCGCTTGAGCTGCCGGTTGGCCCGCTTGAACTGCTTGGCGTGGGCATAACGCTGATGCTTGATCAGCGCGATCTTGCCGACCCGCGCATAGGACTGGCGCAGGCGGATGCCGTGCTTCCCGGCCAGCTTGACCAGCCGCTCGCGGGCGCGATGCATCAGCTTGGCGTCG
>NZ_JBVVQC010000092.1:0-932 GCF_055811515.1 Mesorhizobium sp. WSM4841 | reverse complement strand
TCGGACATTGTGTCGGCTCTGTCGGGTCTGCGGCGCAGGCTCGTTGGCCAATTTTCGTGTTTTGCCTGACACCAAATAGCTGGAAACAATGACAAAGAATGTCTTTCTCGCCGCGTTCGGCTAGTTGGCACGACTTTTGAAGTCCTCGGTGCAAGGCGGGAACAGGTGTCGACCGGCCCCGCCGGGTGACCATCTGCCAGTAGACGGAGGTACTGTCATGAATACCCTCGATCGGGAGACGACCCTGGAGCAAGCCGCACGAGAGCGCCTCAAGGAATCCCACGCCCTCGACGGCGACACCGATCGCTTGGCCCAGTTTTATCGCGAATGGGCCAGTTCGTATGATTCGGATGTGGCCGATGGTTACTGCGGGCCAATGATCGTGGCGGAACTGGCGGCAGCCATGCAGACTACCTATTTGGCCAGGGCCCGGGCAGCTATCGCAATTCTGGACGCCGGCTGCGGAACAGGCCTCGTCGGGGTGGAACTGGAAAGCCTCGGATTCCGGTTGATTGACGGGTTCGATCTCTCTGAGGAGATGGCCGAAAAGGCACGGCAAGCCCGCGTCTACCGCCATGTCCAGGGCGATATCGACCTTAACTCTCCGCTCTCCGAATACTTCAGCGCGAGCTAGGACATCACCGTGTGCTGCGGTGTTTTTGCGCCCGGGCATGTCCGACCGGATGTATTGCGCAAACTGGCTCGCGTCACGCGCCCGAACGGATTCGTCATCGCAAGTACGCGCAAGAGCTATGCGGAGGCCACATGCTTTGAAGACGAGGTGCGGCGTCTGCAGGATGAGGGCGTCCTTGTGCTGGCACAGTGTCTGAACGACGGCAGATATGCCGCGGATGAGGACGCGCACTATTGGGTTTTCCGGGTAACCAACAAGGCCAACGCACCAACAGAGGAGCGGCTATGACCACGATCCC
>NZ_JBVVQC010000091.1:0-942 GCF_055811515.1 Mesorhizobium sp. WSM4841 | reverse complement strand
TCCACCGTCCGGAAGTGGGCGGTCGAGGAGCCGATATTCAGGCAGGGATTCATTGCTTCGCTCGGAAGCGAAGCCAAGATCGTCTGAACGTGCTTGGCTTCATTCGGACGCATCGGCGAGCATTCCCCATCCGCTAGTTACAGTGTGCGAGGGCCTGTCGCCACAGGCCCGCATCGTTAGCACCGTTCGCCTCGTCGTTTGCTCCACCCTCTGCGAATTCAGGGGCCCGGGCTGCTCCACCGAACCTCGTACAGGGTCTCCATGACACCGGAGCCGTACCTGTTGAAGTCCTTCAGGTCCTCGCTCGTCAGTCGCTCCATCGCAGCAGCATTAATGTTCTCGGCCAGGAGTGACGCCCAATAGCTTTTATCCACTATGCGCATGGTGCGACTGGCAGACGCCGCGGCTTCCTGGCCGGGCCCATAACCCTTCGGGTTGTGAATATAGGCGTCCTCACGCGGCCGCGGCAGCGCCAAATTCGCATACAAACGATCCAGAAAGCGGAGAGGGTCGGCAACCATGTCCTCGAACCTGACAAGCAGGTAGTTGTCTCTGGCAGCCTGTTCGGCAAGCA
This sequence comes from Mesorhizobium sp. WSM4841, assembly GCF_055811515.1. Lineage (NCBI taxonomy): Bacteria > Pseudomonadati > Pseudomonadota > Alphaproteobacteria > Hyphomicrobiales > Phyllobacteriaceae > Mesorhizobium > Mesorhizobium sp. WSM4841. Next base: position 368 of record NZ_JBVVQC010000091.1, on the reverse strand, counting down.
TCTTGCCGGCAACCTGACTGTAGACTCGTCCCGCCATCATGGCCGGTACCCCTCGGCGGTTCCATGAATCGCAAAGGCCGTAGCCGTTCCTCACCAGCCCGACGAAGATCGTCTCTTCGAACTGCTTCTCGATTTCAGAGTTCAGGAAGACGTCGTACTCAGTCACCTTGAAGAGGACGTGGCGCGCGAGCGCGAGATCGAGCCCCCTTTCCTTCCGCAGCTGGTAGTCAGCGGCGATCGACGCTTGGACGCTTCTTTCCAGACGCTTCTGAAATCGCTTCGCGTAGAACACTGACCTGGAGGCAAGCTTGCCCGCCCGGACTCCCAGACGCCGATAGACCTTTGGAGGAAGATTCCAGCCGCCGTTG
>NZ_JBVVQC010000090.1:0-958 GCF_055811515.1 Mesorhizobium sp. WSM4841 | reverse complement strand
TGCGTCAAGTTCTGCAAAAATGGCGTGGCATTCAGCGGTGACGTTGGCGTGTCCGCCGCGCAGCCCCCGTGTTTAGCGGAGCGGCGGACATGGCGGCCGCGTCTCAGGCGGCCAGTGCCCTCAGGTTCTCCTTCTTGTGCTCGCGCAGATGATCCATGTTGAGGTAGCGGGTCGCCTCGAGCCAGTTCTCGTGGATCTCCACCGCCAATGCCCGAACCAGCCGCAAACAGCTCTGCGGGTTGGGGAAGATGCGAACGACCAGGGTGCGCCGCTTGATCTCCTGGTTCAGCCGCTCCAGCATGTTCGTCGACTTCATGTGCTTGTGATGCGCCAGCGGCAGCCGATAGAAGCTCAGCGTCTCCTCGATGTTGGTCTCCACCCAATCCACCAGCTTCGGGTATTTGGCCTGCCATTTGGCGATCCACTGCGCCAGGTCGCGCTTGACCTCGGCCAGGTCGCGCCGGTCATAGAACCATCTGAGCTCCATCAGGCAGTCGTCATCGACCTTGCGCGGCACATAATCGAGCGCGTTTCTGAGGAAGTGCACGTAACAGCGCTGCCAGACTGCCTCGGGCAGGACTTCGTGGATCGCTGCCCTGAGCCCCGGATGGTCGTCGGAGACGACGAACTCGACGCCGGCGAGCCCGCGCTGCTTGAGCCCTGCCACGAACGCGCGCCAGCTCGAATGGCTTTCCCGGTTGGCCAGTTCGACACCGAGCACCTGGCGCCGGCCCTCCCAGTCGACGCCGATCGCCACCAAGACCGCCTGGCTGGCGATCACGCCGGCCTCGCGCGCCCGCTCATAGCGCGCATCCAGAATGAGGTACGGGTAAGGTTCGGCAAGCCGCTGCTCAAAGAACGCCTTCAGGGCTTCATCCAGCCGCGCCGTCGCCTGGCTCACCGTCGAGGCCGAGAAGGAATGGCCGCACAGCTCCTCGGTGATCGCCTTCACCTTGCG
>NZ_JBVVQC010000089.1:0-1033 GCF_055811515.1 Mesorhizobium sp. WSM4841 | reverse complement strand
TTCCATCACCTTAAACGCTATAGTTTGTCTGCACAGCGACTACGACCGGCGTTCACCTCCTCCGGGCATTTTGTCGGCGTCGAGGGCCCAAAACGTAGTTCAATCCGGGCCTCCTTTTCCGGCCGATACAAGCGGGCAGGCGTTTTCCGCCGTAAGCACAAAAAGGCATTGAGGCACTCAAGCGTCTACAGGCAGTATGAGTAGTTGGACGTTGCAGCTTGCCAAGGCTGTCCTGAATTTGGAGAACCCTCACAACACGATAGCTCGCCGAGCGTCGCATCACGAACTCGCTGAAGTTCTGCTCGGTGAACGGCGCGTCCACGCCGACGGGACAAATCCTCGGATCAACTCCGCGACCGCATCGGCCGCTCCGTCTCTCGCGTTCGTGCGCTAATTCGGCGGGTAGAGGGCCTTCCTTGTTAGGCATTAGGGTCGAGCGTCAGCCGGCGAACAGTTCCTTGTAGCCCGTCGTCACCATCCGGTTCGCCTGGTCAATATGGCAGCGAAGAGCTTTGCGGGCGCCCACCCGGTTCAGGGCCCGGGTCGATGCCGAGAATGAGATCGGCCATCTCCTCTTCGCTGGCGGAGCTACTTCACCTTAACTGCGCCTGGTCTGCACAAGGAACTTCAGCGAGGTTGCAAGCAGCCGGTGCCGATTTTTTGAGAACACCCGAATGATCGGAGGCAGCGTCATCGACGCCGTATAAAAAGCGGCTCCGAACGGGCCGAGTAGAACGCCTGCTCGCGCCAGCTTCTTCGGGGTATCGAAGGCGCCCCATCGGCGAATACAGCGCCGCCAATTCCCGCCCCAACACCGCCAGCGCCTCATTAATCGCCCGAAATGTTCGCCAGACGGTTCGTCTCCGCCGCAGATGCCTCGTTCTCCGCCTCTCCTGGAGACCCCTGACTACCCTCACGCTTCGCTGCGGGCCATTTGTTCAACCTTCAGCCAGCTGACGAAGACGATCGTCGGGGGTGGAATAAAGGGTGTCCACTTCCCACGACGACGCTGTTGCAGGATTTGACACACAAC
>NZ_JBVVQC010000088.1:0-1110 GCF_055811515.1 Mesorhizobium sp. WSM4841 | reverse complement strand
CCCCCTCGCGCACAATGCGCAAAACTGTTCGCGATGTCCTCGCACACCTGTTCGCGATGTCCCCAGTCCAAACACCCTTGTGGGAGAAGGTGGATTGGCGCGAAGCGCCAAGACGGAAGAGGGGTGCTGGACGGAGTGCGGTCGGTGCCAAGCGGAACACCCTCATCCGACCGAGCGGAGCCTGTCCTCGGGCTTGCCGGAGGCAAGACCCGTGGGCTCGGCCACCTTCTCCCACAAGGGGAGAAGGGAAGTACCGACGACCCCGCCTGCCCTAGCCTCGCCCTCGCCTACTTGGTGTTTTCCAGCGCGTCGACCGTCTTCTTCAGCTTCTCGTCCGGGATCTCGACCTTGGCCTCGGCGCGCAGCGACTTGACCAGCGCGATGTATTTGTCGCGGATGACCGCCTGACGGGCCTGGTCCTTGACCTGGTCGAAGGCCGGCGGCTGCTTGGCGCGCTTGTCCTCGACCTGGATGACGTGCCAGCCGAACTGCGACTGCACCGGCTGTTCGGTGTATTTGCCGACCGCCAGCGCAAAGACCGCCTTGTCGAACTCCGGCACCATCTGGCCGGGTCCGAACCAGCCGAGATCGCCGCCGCTGGTCTTGCCGCTCGGATCGCTGGTGTGCTCGTTGGCGAGTTTCTGGAAATCGGCGCCGCCGTCGAGCTGCTTGATGATCGCATCGGCCTCTTCCTTCGATTTCACGAGGATATGACGGGCATGCACCTCGTTGCTCGGCGGCGTGTTGGCGATTTCCTGGTCGTAGCGGGCGCGAACCTCGGCATCCGTAACCTTGCCGACGACATCCTTCTCGACCATTTCGCCATGCAGCGCGCGCTGCTGCAGGAACGCCATGCGGCGCTGGAAGTCGGGATCCTTGTCGAGGCCGGTGGTGACCGCCTGGGCAGCCATGACCTTGATCTCGATCGCCGCCGAAAGTGCTGCGGCGCGGCGCTGTTCGGGCGGCATCTGCGCGAACTGCTGCGACAGCTCGCCTTCGGCAAGCGCAAGGTCTGCCTCGGTCAGCGTCTGGCCGTTGATCGTGGCGACCACGGCGTTCGGATCGACCGGCGCCGGTTGGGCGGGGGCGGCCGGTTGGGCCGGGGCTGGT
>NZ_JBVVQC010000087.1:0-1132 GCF_055811515.1 Mesorhizobium sp. WSM4841 | reverse complement strand
ATTACTCTTTGATGGTGACGACGATGCCGGCACCGACGGTGCGGCCGCCTTCACGGATGGCGAAGCGCAGCTTCTCTTCCATGGCGATCGGCACGATCAGTTCGACATCGACGGTGATGTTGTCGCCCGGCATCACCATCTCGGTGCCTTCCGGCAGCGACACGATGCCGGTCACGTCGGTCGTGCGGAAATAGAACTGCGGACGGTAATTGGTGAAGAACGGCGTGTGACGGCCACCTTCGTCCTTGGTCAGGATGTAGGCTTCGGCGACGAACTTCTTGTGCGGCTTGACCGTACCGGGCTTGGCCAGAACCTGGCCGCGCTCGACACCTTCGCGGTCGACACCGCGCAGCAGCGCGCCGATGTTGTCGCCGGCCTGGCCCTGGTCGAGCAGCTTGCGGAACATCTCGACGCCCGTGCAGGTCGTCTTGGTGGTCGGACGGATGCCGACGATCTCGAGCTCCTCGCCGACCTTGACCACGCCGCGCTCGACGCGGCCGGTCACCACCGTGCCGCGGCCCGAGATCGAGAACACGTCCTCGATCGGCATCAGGAACGGCTTGTCCAGCGGACGAACCGGCGTCGGGATGTAGTCGTCGACCGCAGCCATCAGCTCGCGGATCGAATCCTCGCCGATCTTCTTGTCGGAATCTTCCAAAGCGGCAAGTGCCGAACCCTTGACGATCGGAATGTCGTCGCCGGGGAACTCGTTCTTGGTCAAGAGTTCACGCACCTCGAGCTCGACCAGTTCGAGCAGCTCGGCGTCGTCGACCTGGTCGACCTTGTTCAAAAACACCACGATCGACGGCACGCCGACCTGACGGGCCAGCAGGATGTGCTCGCGGGTCTGCGGCATCGGGCCGTCGGCGGCCGACACAACCAGGATCGCGCCGTCCATCTGCGCGGCACCGGTGATCATGTTCTTCACATAGTCGGCGTGGCCGGGGCAGTCGACATGGGCGTAGTGGCGGGCGGCCGTCTCGTATTCGACATGCGCCGTCGAGATGGTGATGCCGCGCGCCTTCTCCTCGGGCGCCGCATCGATCTGGTCGTAGCGCTTGTATTCGCCAAAATACTTGGTGATCGCCGCCGTCAGCGACGTCTTGCCATGATCGACGTGGCCAATCGTGCC
>NZ_JBVVQC010000086.1:0-1204 GCF_055811515.1 Mesorhizobium sp. WSM4841 | reverse complement strand
TTTGCCATCCTATCGAGCCAGGGCATTGAGGTCGATGGTTTCTATTTTCTGGTGTCTGAACCAGGCGTCGAAGACGCCGTCGGCAGCGGTTGGGCGGAAGGCGACGGATTTGCCGGCGAAGGCCCTGCACAGGCGCATGGTGTGGCCGAGGATGGAGACGAAGCCATGCTGCTGAACGCGGCGGACGAGATCGTCCTTGGCATAGTCGAACGGCTCGACGATTTCGCGATACTGGCGCTGCGAGACGCGGTAGCGGTCGAGCGGCACGGCGCCGCCAAGCGCGTCGTGCGGACGCACGGTGTTGTAGACGTGACGCCAGCGATCGAAGGCGTCCTGGGCCTTGGGGAGATCGGCAAAGGGCGGTCCCTGCAGCGCTTCGGCTTTGAGCGAGCGATGGAAGCGCTCGTCCTTGCCGAGCGTCTGCGGGTGGCAAGGCCTGGAGTGGCTGACGGCGACGCCAGCCTCGATCAGCCAGACGGTGAGCAGCGTGAAGTTGTTGCGGCCGCCGTCGCCCCAGGGCGGGCCGTTGTCGGTGGCGATACGCCACGGCAGGCCGTAGCGGCGGAAGGCGGCGATCAGCCGGGCCTTCACGGTTGCGGTGGTCTGATCGGCGCAGGCCGACAGCGCGATCGAGAAGCGCGAATGGTCGTCGAGCACAGTGAGCGGATGCAGCCGACCGCCATGCAAGGCGACGTGGCCCTTGAAATCCATCTGCCACAGATCGTTGGGAGCTTCGTGCTCGAAGCGGATGAAGGGCTGCGCCCCGCCGCCCAGCGCGCCCAGCGCGATGCCGTTGCGGCGCAGGATGCCGGTCACCGTCGAGGCCGCGGGCGTGCCGATGCCATCGCGGGCGATGACCCGCGCGATCTTGCGTCCACCCCAAGCCGGATGCGCTGCGCGCACCGAAAGCGCAGCCGTTTCCACCTCCGGCGCGCACTGCGCCGGGCTCGATCGCGGCCGCCGCGACTGCTCGGCCAGTCCTGCCTCGCCCTCGCTCCGGTAGCGCGAAAGCAGCTTGTGGCCGCACGTCCGTCCGATGCCGAAGCGCCGACACAACGCGCTCACATTCGACCCCTCCGCCGAGGCCAGCCTCACGAACTCCAACTTCTGCTTCATCGCGCTTCTGTCCTTGAACGGCATCCCGAACCCCCTCGCGCACAATGCGCAAAACTGTTCGCGATGTCCTCGCACACCTGTTCGCGAT
>NZ_JBVVQC010000085.1:0-1219 GCF_055811515.1 Mesorhizobium sp. WSM4841 | reverse complement strand
GAGCGTTATCCTTGCTGCGGCGGATTGGCTTTTTCGTCGCCTCGGTGGATCGCAGACGTGGCGGATGATTTCGGCAAAGCGCGCCACGATTTTTCCCGGCCGCATCACGATCAGTATGGCGTTGAGGATTGCAGGACGCAGGAGACTATGCAGCCTCCAAAGGGACAGCGATTGCGCTGTGGGTGGTTTCATCTTCACAGGGGGGAGAGTCGAGAACGTCGGTGACGGCCTCGTCGATCATCAGCGCCAGGATCAGATGGGCTGTCAGCCAGCTTCGAGCGAGCCGCTCATCGCGTGCGGGAAGCTTATGGATACCCATTCCACTCTTGAGCCGCTTGAAGGCGAGTTCGACTTGCCAGCGCAGCCGATAGGTTTGCAGAACCTCGTCGGCCGCCAATTCATCGGCTGGGATCGACGTCAGCAGCATGACGAAGCCTGCTGCGGTGAGGGTCATCGGGTGCAGCCTCTTGCTGCCACGTCGCTGATGCCCTCGCCTTGCCGCCTTCTGTGCTTTTTGCGTGGCCTCCTCATCTTGCGCTTGACGATGAGCCTCGCCGGCAAGAGCGGCTTGCCTCGGCTCTTGCTCGTGCGGCCTGAATGCTCCAGGAGCACGCTCATCTCGCAAACTTTCACCGGGCTGCAAGGGCTCAAAGATGGCGTTCCAGTCGACCCGTTGCCCTTCGGGCGTGGTCAGCCGAACACTGTTCCAGCCCGTGCGCACGATGAAGTCGCCGCCCGCCGCCACCACCTTTTCAAGGGACGGGGTACGAGCGTAGGCGCGATCGCCGACAACGATGTCGCCTTGGCGAAGCGGAACACGAAAGAAGCCTTCACCGCCGCGAGCGTCGCTAATCTCCAGATGCGTGAACCGCGCAAGCGCAGGTTCGTAGGTGGCGTGCAGCCGCCAGTCCGTGCCGGCACTGCCGGGGTGCGAGATCGAACTGCCATCGACGACGCGCAGCCGACGCCCCGTCGCCGCGGTACTTTTGACACAAGCGTTTTCCAGCAAGGCGCCTGCGATGCAGCCAAGCCAATCGGCCGCTCCACGCAAGCGCTTCAAAAGAGCAACATCGGAAAGGCTCGCAACGTCGTTCATCCCGGCCCAGGCGGCCGCCGAGCGCAAGCTCATCCCGCCGGGGCCATAGGCCAAGGCCAGACGCAGCAATGTCGCTGCGTCCGCAACATTGCGACGACGTACCAGCGCTCCCGTCGCTCGCGC
>NZ_JBVVQC010000084.1:0-1262 GCF_055811515.1 Mesorhizobium sp. WSM4841 | reverse complement strand
CAGGGCAACGAGTTCAGGTTAACGACGGCGTGTAATTTGTGGCCCGCCGCAGGTTAGCGTGATTCAAAGAGGCTTCCGCAGATTCGGAGGAAGCCATGAGCGAAGTTGCTACGCCGCGCCGCAAGAGCCTTTTGGGGCATTTTTCGGCGATCAAGGACAATCGCCAGCCCTGCAAGGTGATGTATCCGCTCAGCGAGGTGCTGCTTTTGGTTGTCTGCGGCACGATGGCGGCCTGCGACGATTATGACGACATCGTTCTGTGGGGGAACAGGCATCTCGACTTCCTGCGGCGTCTGCAGCCCTACCATTTCGGCATTCCCTGCGCGGATTGGCTGCGGGTGGTGATGAACCGGATCGGACCGGACCTGTTCGCTTCGTGCTTTCTTGCCTTCGTTGCCGAGCGTCTGCCCGAAGCAGTCGGCCAGATCGCCATCGATGGCAAGACCTCACGCCGCAGCCACGATCGCGGGCGTGGACAGGCGGCGCTGCACCTGGTCTCGGCCTATGCGACAACCCACAGCCTCGTGCTGGGGCAACGGGCGGTGGCCGACAAGTCCAACGAGATCACCGCCATTCCCTTGCTGCTGCAGGAACTGGCCGCGTCCGGAGCGCTGGCGGGTAGTCTCGTTTCCATCGACGCCATGGGCTGCCAGTCCGACATCGCGGAGACGATCGTCGATCTCGGCGGCGACTATCTCCTGGCCACCAAGGACAATCAGAAGACCGCCCATGCCGAGATCCAGCTCTATTTCGACGCCGCTCCCGTCGATGAGATCGATGCGCTCACCGAGGTCGAGAAGGGCCATGGCCGCATCGAGACGCGCCGTCATCTCGTCTCACAGCGTGTCGACTGGATGAGTGGCAGAAGGCGCTATCCCGATGAGCCGCGCTTCAAGGGCCTCAGCACCATCGCCATGGTCGAGACCCGCATCGAGACCGGCGTCGAGGTCAGAGTCGAGCGGCGATGCTACATCTCCTCTCGCATCCTCACTGCAAAAACCTTCGCCGAGGCCGCCCGAGCCCATTGGGGGATCGAGAACGGGCTACACTGGGTTCTCGACGTCCAGTTCAAGGAGGACCAGTCCCGCCTGCGCCGCGGCCACGGCGCCACAAACATGGCCATGGTCCGCCACCTCGCCCTCAACCTCATCCGAGCCATGCCCGGAAAACAATCCATCAAGGGAAAGCGAAAACTCGCAACCTGGGATACCGACTACCTGATGGCAGCTCTCCAAGCCCGTTAACCTGGACTCGTTGCCCTG
>NZ_JBVVQC010000083.1:0-1303 GCF_055811515.1 Mesorhizobium sp. WSM4841 | reverse complement strand
TGAGCGACCCGAGACATAGGTGACGTTTTGTACCGGACACATGGGTAACACTTTTGGCTTTTGGCCGGAGGTGTTGATGCCGTGGAAAGAGTGTTCGGTGATGGAGGAACGTCTTCGTTTTGTAGCTCGCCTTCTCGACGGGGAAGGCATGAGCGATGTGTGCCGGGAGTTCGGCATCTCGCGCAAGACGGGCTACAAGATCTTCAATCGCTACAAGGATGAGGGTCTCGAGGCCCTGACGGACCGCTCGCGCCGGCCGGTGCGCTATGCCAACCAGTTGCCGGTCCAGATCGAACGGATGATCGTAGAGAGCAAGCGGGAGAAGCCGCACTGGGGCGCCAGGAAGATACGCGAGTTGCTGGTGCGCAAGCTCGCAGGCGATGTACGCATTCCAGCCAAGAGCACCGTTCATGCCGTGCTCGACCGCCACGGCCTTGTGAGCCAGGCCCGCAAGAGGAACCGGGCGAACAAGGCCGTGGGCACGCAGCTGTCCCAGGCGACGCAGCCCAACGATCTATGGTGCGCCGACTTCAAGGGCGAGTTCAAGCTCGGCAATGGCCGCTACTGTTACCCGCTGACCGTCACCGACCAGACTTCGCGCTACCTGCTGGCCTGCGAAGCCCTTGAATCGACAAAGGAGATTCCGGTCATCGAGGCGTTCGTCCAGCTCTTCAAGGAACGCGGTCTGCCGGAAGCGATTAGAAGCGACAATGGCCTTCCCTTCGCAAGCCCCAACGGCCTCTACAATCTATCAAGGCTGTCGGTGTTCTGGCTGAGGCTCGGCATCGCGATCGAGCGCATCCGGCCTGGCAACCCGCACGAGAACGGCCGCCACGAGCGCATGCACCGCACGCTCAAGGCCGAAACGACCCGGCCGCCGGGCATGAACATTCTGCAGCAGCAGGCCAGGTTCGATGCTTTCATGAGCGAATTCAATGCCGAGAGGCCCCACGAGGCGATCCAAATGAAGGTGCCGGCCGAGCTCTACAGGGATTCTTCAAGAGCCTATCAAGGCCTCCCCGAACTGGAATATCCCTTCCATGACAAGGACATTCTCGTCACCGCCTGCGGCCGCATCTGCATGCACAGGAAGAAGATCAACATCTCCACCGTGCTCGCCGGCCAGAGGCTCGGAATCACCGAAGTCGACGACGGCATTTGGCTCGTCTCCTTCATGCACTATGATCTCGGATATATCGACTTGGAACAGAGGACCTTGCAGACCATCGACAACCCGTTCGGCACGAGGTTGTCACCCATGTCTTAGGTACAAACTGTTACCCATGTCTCCGGGCCGTACAGT
>NZ_JBVVQC010000082.1:0-1328 GCF_055811515.1 Mesorhizobium sp. WSM4841 | reverse complement strand
GCCGTCAATGCTGCCGCTGCCGCTGATGCTGCCGGTGCCGCTACCGTCAATGCTGCCGCTGCCGCCGATGCTGCCGGTGCCGCTGCCGCCGATGCTGCCGCTGCCGCCGATGCTGCCGGTGCCGCTGCCGCCGATGCTGCCGCTGCCGCTGAGGCTGCCGGTGCCGCCGACGCTGCCGGTGCCGTGGTCGCCGACGCTGCCGCTGCCGGCGATGGTGTCCCTACTAGCTGTGCCTGTCGGATGGCCCTCGCCAGTGGTGAGCGGCGGGCACAAGCGACATTGCTGCCCCGCCGAGATCTGGCGCTCAATCGCCTGCGCAAATGCTGGAACGGTCGCCGTTGAGCCGAAAAATGCACTTGAAATCAGCACCATACCGGTGCCGGCGAGGAGATGATGGATGGTTTTCATTGTGTTGCTCCCTAAGACTTTCACCTTGGGTTAACAATTGAAACTCAGAGCTTGTTAAATCGGTTCCCTGCCAAGTCGTTCTTAGGCGGGCCGTGGCCGGAAACTGGCCGTTTGGCAAGCGCCTGGGGTTGATTTTGAAACGCAGGCGAGCCGCTGGACGCGATCTCGCCCTTGGCTGGTCTTATGGGACCGGGATGCGGCTCCCGCTCGTCCTGACGCGCCGTAGGACTCGCCAATCGCCCATCCTGCGCCAGTCTGGTCAGCCGCGCATCGTCTTCGATCCACTCGGCATGCGTCGGGTAGCACAACACCGCCCATGTTGGCGCGCCGTACCTCCGCTCAAGCTCATCGTCGCTCACGCTAAGATTGCCCCAGTACCTCGCACGCCATACTCGATCCGCCTCGGGCTCGGGCTCCGGATCGACCTGCACCCGCTTCGGTTTCGCGCCCTTGTACACCTCGACAATCAGCCGCCGCTGTTCGGCAACCGCCACGTTGAGCGCTCGCGTCGAAGCCAACGATCCTGACGTTTTCTCAGCCTGCCTCAGATCGGGCAAGCGAGCGCTGAGCCGGACGAATTGCTCGACCAAACCAGCCCTTGCGTCGGCATCAATCCCACGGTCGATCAGCGTTTTGACCGTGCTCCGTTGAAGTGGACCCCCAGAGACCTAATGAGAGATGCCGTTAAGGCCAAGTATGATCGGTAGGACGATGAAAAAGAGGATTGCGAGAACGTAGATTACGGCCTTGTTGTCGGTGATCGGCTCAACCAACCAGTGGTCATCTCCATAGCGGTTGCGCTTAAGCCAACCGCGCTCCCATCTGTCACGGGCCTTCTTTCACGCGGCCGGGCCCAGACGCCAGGTATTAGAACAAGTCGAACGAGAACCTCTTCGAGATACTCAAGCCGAAAGCGAATT
>NZ_JBVVQC010000081.1:0-1412 GCF_055811515.1 Mesorhizobium sp. WSM4841 | reverse complement strand
TTGTATGGGGCTTTCGCTGTCAAGGGGCCTTTTCAAGGCGGCCATCCCTTTGTTCGACGGTTTGGCGGCCATCCCTCCGTCCCGACCTGCTTTTGGAGGGAGCGTCGCGCGCAGAGCCTGTCCAGGATGCCGCTTGCGGCACCGGCGGAGCCGGCGCGGGCACGCGTCCTGGACGGGGTCGAGCCCGGCGCTATCGTTACCGGTCAGGGGCGTCATGACAGCCTCGCAATTGCAGCATCGGCTGGTTTCGGTCAGGCCGGCCGGCGGCTGGCGGCGCAAGGGCGACCTGAGGGGGAACCTGCCTGGCGTGGCGCCAGCGCGCCCACAACCTTGTATTCGGCGGATCGCGGCGATCCGAACCCATGATGCAGTCATGCGCATCGGCGGCAAGGCTCCTCGGAGGCGGTTCCCATTCTCTCCCGCGCGCATGGGATATCATGCCATAGGTGGCTTGCGGGTCACCGCCGCCTCGGATCGTCCTGGCATTGCTCCGCCGCGGGCGGATGGATGCCGGACCTGTTGTGGCGTGGGCTCCTTTAGCCGGTTTCGTTTCGATCGTTCATGCCGCGGGGCGCAGGATGGCGCCAGCCGGCACTTCGCCGGCGCTCACATAGCGCCACAGCGCGATCAGCAGCTTGCGCGCCAGGGCCACGATCATGGTCTTGCGCAGGTTGCGCTGGAGCCCGGCGGTGCGCTGCGCGAACCACTGCGCCAGGGCGCTGCCCTTCTGGAACATCAGCCAGCGCCAGGCGAGCTGGATCATGCCGCGCCTGACCCGCGCATTGCCGGCCCGCGCCAGCCCTTTCTCGCGCCGTTTGGAGCCGCTCTCGTCCGGCGCCCCGGTCAGCCCGGCATAACGGGCCACCGCGCGGCGGTCGCGCAGATTGCGCGACAGGATCTCATGCACCAGCATGTCGGCCGTCTCGATGCCGATGCCCATCACCCTGGCCAGCATCAGCACCATGGGATGGCTGCCTTCCCGCGGCGCCCGCGCCAGGCGCTCCAGGCGCGTCTTCTCGATCTCCTCGAGCTGCGCCCGGATCAGCCGCAGCCGCGCCATGTCGCGGCGCAGTTCGGCCAGCGTGTTGGGTGGCAGCGGCACCCCTTCGGCGCCACGCAGCTGTTCCAGCCGCTCCGCCGCCTTCTTCAGCTTCACATTGAAGCCGCGGACGCCAAAGCGCGCCAGCGTCGCCTGCATCCGGCTGACAAGGCTGGTGCGCTCGCCAACCAGCGTCTCGTGCTCGCGATTGGCGCGCCGCGCGTCCTCCTCCTCGATCGTCGGGATCGCCACCATGCCGCAGTGCCTGGCCTCGCCGCGCAGCCAGCCTACAAACGCACGCATCAGCAACTGCGTGTCCAGCCGGTCCGACTTCGCCCGCCGGTGCTCGCGCGACACCGGGATGCTGGCCGCG
>NZ_JBVVQC010000080.1:0-1497 GCF_055811515.1 Mesorhizobium sp. WSM4841 | reverse complement strand
TGCTAGTACCTTTTCACAGTGGTTCTGACTCTTTGACCATTTCCGGATAGGCCCGACCCATTTTGGCTCGGGCCTTGTCGGTTGTGAACATCCAATCGATACGAGCTCCGGCAGCGTTTCGCTGGCGCTCCCATGCGGCGATCTCGCTGGTGAGACGCTCGGCATTGTCGATACGTCGATCCAGGCACTGGCCGTTGAGGACGCCGATCTCGATCTCGACCATGTTGAGCCAACTGGCGTGCTTGGGCGTGTAGTGGAATTCCAGACGGCGCAGGATGCGGCGGGCTTCGGCCGGCGGGAAGGCTTCGTAGAGGGCGCCCGCCGTGTGGGTCGACAAATTGTCCTGCACGACGCGAATGCAGCTTGCGTCGGAATAATGGACATCGACGAGGTCGCGCATGCAGTGGGCATAATCTCGTGCGGTGCGCCGCGCGGTGACCTTGACCCTTCGCCAAGGCCCGGTTCACGTCAAGAAAGACGAACAGATTGACGGTGCCGTTGCGACGGTACTCATAGTCGTAGCGCTCCAACTGGCCGGGCTCGGCGGGGATGGGCTGACGAACCTCGCCGATGAGCTGCACCGGGGTCTCGTCGAAGCAGACTACCGGGCGCTTTGGATCGGGCGCTTCGGCATAGAGATCGAGCACGTCTTCCATGCGTGCCACATACTCGCCGTTGACCTGGGGAATGCACCACATGTCCCTGCGCCACGGCTTGAGGTGGTTCTCGGCCAGCCGGCGGCGCACCGTCTCGTGCGACAGACTATCGTGATCGGTCAGCTTGACCATGGCGTCGGCAAGCAGTTCCAGTGTCCAGCGGCGTCGGCCCGCAGGCGGGTTCGCGCACGCCGTCGCCACCAGCAAGGCTTCCTCCTTGCCGGTCAGCTTGCGCTCGGCCCCCGGACGCGGCAGTTCGCTCATTGCGTATTCCAGATTGCCCTCCACAAAACGGCGCTTGGTGCGATAGACGGTCGAGCCGCCCACCGCCGCCACCCGGGCAATCTCCTCGTCGCTGCTTCCGGCATCCGCGGCAAGCAGGATTTGGCCTCGCTTGAGCTTACGGGCAGCATGCCTGCCTCCCTTCAGCATGGTGTTCAACTCGTCGCGTTCGGCTTGGCTCAGTTCCACTCGATAACGTATGTTCATTGCGGCCTCCTCGTCGGAGGCACCGGACGAATCCAAAGATGAGTCAAAAATCAGACGCTGCACAGCGGCCCGCCGACAAGGGCTTCACCGAAAAGCAGGGTCAGTACCTGGCCTTCATCTACACCTATTCGCACATGTTTCGGTGCTCGCCCGCCGAAGCCGACATCCAACGCCATTTCCAGGTCAGTCCGCCGTCGGTCCATCAGATGATCGTCACCCTCGAACGCAACGGCCTCATTCGCCGTCAACCCCGCGTTCCAAGAAGCATCGAGATCCTTGTTCCTCCGCAACGCCTGCCCATTCTCGAATGGCTGGAAATCAACCAGTCAACATCACTGTGAAAAGGTACTAG
>NZ_JBVVQC010000079.1:0-1587 GCF_055811515.1 Mesorhizobium sp. WSM4841 | reverse complement strand
CGGCAACGATCGATGCTTCCGCACCGGCGTTGGCCGCGATCTGGCGAGCCGGAGCCTGCAGCGCGCGACGCACGATGCTGATGCCCGCGGTCTGGTCGGAGTTGGCGCCGCTGACGGTGATGGCCAGCGAAGCGCGCAGAAGTGCGACGCCGCCGCCGGGAACGATGCCTTCTTCGACGGCCGCACGGGTCGCGTTGAGGGCGTCATCGACGCGGTCCTTCTTTTCCTTGACTTCGATCTCGGTCGCACCGCCGACGCGGATGACGGCAACGCCGCCCGCCAGCTTGGCGAGACGTTCCTGCAGCTTCTCCTTGTCGTAGTCCGAGGTGGTCTCCTCGATCTGCTGCTTGATCTGGGCGACGCGGCCCTGGATCTCGGCCTTCTTGCCGGCGCCGTCGACGATGGTGGTGTTCTCCTTGGAGATCGACACCTTCTTGGCGCGGCCGAGCATGTTGAGGCCAACATTCTCGAGCTTGATGCCGAGGTCTTCGGAAATGACCTGGCCACCGGTGAGGATGGCGATGTCTTCCAGCATGGCCTTGCGGCGATCACCGAAGCCCGGCGCCTTGACGGCGGCGATCTTCAGGCCGCCACGCAGCTTGTTGACGACCAGCGTGGCCAGGGCCTCGCCTTCGACGTCTTCCGAGATGATGACCAGCGGCTTCGAGGTCTGCACGACAGCCTCGAGGATCGGCAGCATGGCCTGCAGGTTGGAGAGCTTCTTCTCGTGGAGAAGGATGTAGGCGTCTTCCAGATCCGCAACCATCTTGTCGGCGTTGGTGACGAAGTAGGGCGAGAGATAGCCGCGGTCGAACTGCATGCCTTCGACGACTTCGAGTTCGGTCTCGGCGGTCTTGGCTTCCTCGACGGTGATGACGCCCTCATTGCCGACCTTCTGCATCGCTTCGGCGATCATCGAGCCGACCGAAGCATCGCCATTGCCGGCGATGGTGCCGACCTGGGCAACCTCTTCCGAGGTCTTGATCTTCTTGGCGTTCTTGATCAGCGTCGCGACGACGTCGCTCACCGCGAGGTCGATGCCGCGCTTCAGGTCCATCGGGTTCATGCCGGCGGCAACTGACTTGTGGCCTTCCTGGACGATCGACTGCGCCAGAACGGTCGCGGTCGTGGTGCCGTCGCCGGCGATGTCGTTGGTCTTCGAAGCAACTTCGCGGACCATCTGCGCGCCCATGTTCTCGAACTTGTCTTCAAGCTCGATTTCCTTGGCGACGGTGACGCCGTCCTTGGTGATGCGCGGTGCGCCGAACGACTTGTCGATGACGACGTTGCGGCCCTTGGGGCCGAGCGTGACCTTCACGGCGTCGGCGAGGATGTTGACGCCGCGCAGCATGCGCTCACGGGCATCGCGAGAAAATTTTACGTCTTTGGCAGCCATTTTTAGCTCCTGGCAGGGGCTTGAGTTGAGCCCGAAGATTTAAGTGACGGTGAGGCCGATATTCAGCCGATGATGCCCATGATGTCGGATTCCTTCATGATCAGAAGGTCTTCGCCATTGAGCTTGACTTCGGTGCCCGACCACTTGCCGAACAGGATGCGGTCGCCGGCCTTGACGTCCAGCGGGACGAG
>NZ_JBVVQC010000078.1:0-1743 GCF_055811515.1 Mesorhizobium sp. WSM4841 | reverse complement strand
AGCGCTGTAGATGCTATGGGCGGCGGCGAGCGTGTGGCACCCTCGACGCTGTTGAGCAGCTACCTAAGGAGCGCCCCATGTCACCATCCTTTGATGCAAGCAAATCCCTTACCGCCCTTGATCAGGACAGCACGCTGGTCGCAGTGATTGAGATGAGCCAGACAAAGTGGCTCATTGCTGCGACGGTCCCTGGCTTTGAACGTAACCCTCTCAAGAAGCTCGATGCCGACCCGGATTCGGTGTTCAGGCTGTTGCGCCGCTGGCGCAGCGAAGCCATCCAAGCCGGGCGTGAAGTCCGGCGCATCGTTGTCGCCTATGAGGCTGGACGCGACGGCTTTTGGTTGGCGCGCTGGCTCCAGGCGCGCGCTGTCGAAGCTTATGTCATACATCCATCGAGCGTCGCGGTTTCCCGTGAACATCGGCGTGCCAAGACCGATCGCCTCGATACCGAACTGCTGATGCGCGCCTTTCTTGGCTGGCTGCGGGGGGAGAAGCGCCACTGCAGCATGGCAGCCATCCCAACCATCAATGAGGAGGAGGCCCGCCGTCCGAACCGTGAACGAGACAGTCTCGTCCGCGAACGTACACGGATCGTCAACCGCATCAAGGCAATCCTCGCTCGCTTCGGCATTCGCGCCTTCAAACCCAATCTGCGCAAAGCTGCCGAGAAACTGGAGGCTCTGCATACGGCGGAAGGTATGCCCCTACCGGAACGAAGCCGAGCCGAGTTGCGCCGTAATCTCGGACGGCTTCACCTGTTGCGTGAACAAATCCACGAGATCGAACAGGAGCGGTTGCGGCAGCTCTCGGTGGTTCCGGACACGGAGAAGGGTCCGCTCGCGATGGTTCGCCTTCTTGCGCGGATCATCGGTGTCGGTATCGAGACTGCGGACATGCTGGTGAATGAGATTCTCTCACGCGGCCTGCGTGATCGGAGAGCCGTCGCCCGCTATGCCGGACTTACCGGGGCGCCGGATGAGAGCGGCCAACGCAGGCGCGAGAAAGGTCTTGCGCGGGCCGGCAACGCTCGCGTCCGCTACGGCATGATCCTACAGGCTTGGCGGTTCCTCCAATTCCAAAAAGACAGCGCGCTGGCGCACTGGTTTTGCGCGAGAACGGCCGATGGCCGTGGCGGTACGCGCAAGACAATGATCGTGGCTTTGGCGCGCAAGCTACTGATTGCCTTCTGGCGACTTGTCACGACCGGCGAGATCCCGACGGGAGTAGCCCTGCGTCCGGTATAAAGCATGGAGGAGCGTTTGACAGGACGAGCATTGAAGTTTGGCAGCTGCAATAGCGTCTGCCGATAACGATCCGAGGTGGTGGTGATCCCGGTCGCTCACATGGCTTACGACGCCGCGCTGTAGAATGGGCCCACCGCCCGGAGCTTCGCCGCCGATGCGTATGGCTGCATCATGGTTTTTGATCCGCGAGGATCAACCGCATACAAGCTTGCGGCGCGTTTACGGCGCCTGATGGCGAGCTCCCCTCGGTTTGCAAGTTATAGACCTCTACGAACAGGCACCTGCCGGCTCAATGTAACGCTGCCGCCGTGCTCGTGACCATCAAGGGCAAGTCGCTTCGCGATGGCCAAAGGCCCACCCTTGACCGTCACTGCGCGCGGCGCCCCAATGAATCCCGGAGCCAAAGCAGGAACAAATGGGGCGCCACAGCTGAACAAGGAGACGGAACGACTGAAAGATCACCTTGACAAAGATTAGCCCATACAAGCGAGCGAGCGGC
>NZ_JBVVQC010000077.1:0-1790 GCF_055811515.1 Mesorhizobium sp. WSM4841 | reverse complement strand
ATGTCCTTGACGGTGGCGCCGCCGGAAAAGCCTGTCCAGTCGCCGTCACGCTTGAGATCGACATCGATGCCGCGAATGACGGTGCCACCGGAGGTGACGCTGTCGGCACGGATCTTTCCGGAGATCACCGGTGCCGCGAGATAGTTGGCGATCGATGCATCGATGGTGACCGTCTTTGCCGAAACATCGTCGCGTGAAATCGAAGCCGTCGAAGCCTTGATGGTGACCTCAGGCACATTGCCGGTCTTCGAGAAATCGATCGTGCCGCGCACGTCGCCTTCCGCCTTTTCCAGCGCAAGGGCTGCGAGCGGTCCGATGTCAGGCAGGTCGAGCGCCACGGTGCCTTCGGGCACGAAGGCCTCATCAAGTGCCAGGTCGCCCGATATCCGGTTCTTGCCGAGTGACAGCAAAAGCCCGTTGATGGCGCGCTTGCCGTCGGAGGTCGCCAGCACGGCACTGCCTTGCAGGGGCTGGCCCGCGACATTTCCGGTCAGTTGGACATTGGCCGCCGGGTTGGCGGCATCGGCCTTGCCGGTGGCGGTGAGCCTCAGCCCGGTGATCTCGCGTTCGGCCACCGAGAGCCGGTCGCTGTTGACCGTCAGCGACAGGTCGGGCGCGGTGCCGGCGCCTTGCACGTTCAGCGCGAAAGCGATGGCGCCCTTGGCATCCCCGGACAGAAGCGAGATGTCGGACAGCGCGCCCTTGACGTCGGCGCTGACCTTGTTGTCGGCAAGGCTGGCCTGCCCGTCGGCGGTCAGCGCGCCGGACACCAGCCTGATCGCGTTGGCGGTAACATTGCCATTGGCGTCACGCTTCAAAGCGGCACTGAGTTCTGTCCGCTCCGCGAGCACACCGCGCGCTGCCGCCGGCAGTGCTGCGGAAGCCGCATCCGCCCTGAGGTTGAGATCGATGGCGCCGTCGGCCAGCGAGACCCTTCCGTTAAAGCCGCTGTCCAGTGCCTCGCTCGTCACCGAGCCGCTGTCGATGACGATGGTATCGGTAGCGAGATCGCCGGCGACCTTGGCAGTGATCTTGCCGGCGAGCAGCGGCGCGATGGTTGGATTGTTCAGGCCGACCTTGTCCGCCGTCACCGTGCCGGAAATCGGCCCTGTCCGACTTTTCACATCGAAGGCGTCCGAGTGCAATGCCAGGGTGAGCACCTCGACCTTAGCTAGATTGGTGGCGGCCGAAGGCAGAACAGCGGAGATATCGAGCTTCGGCTGGGTGCCCTGCCCTGCAGCCTTTACCGAAAGCGCCTGCAACTCGAGATTGATCGGGCTCTCGGTACTGCCAAGCGCCAGCGGCAGGCTCGGGCCGGTCGAAGCCAGGTCGAGCGCAAAATCGCTGGCGCCGTTCGGGTTGATGGTGCCGGCGGCCTTGCCGGAAATTTTGTCACCGGCAAGCGTCGCGTGGTCGATGGCGACGCCGCCGGCGGAGGAGAAGCTGCCTGCCGCATCGAGGTTGAGCGGGCCGAGCCCCGCCTGGCGGGTCTGGCTGGTCTCGGCGCCGCTGAGCTGCGCACTGAAACGAATGTCGGGGGCTGCCGACGGTCCCATCACTTGCGCCGTTCCGCCGAGCGTGCCCGCAGCGTCGAGGCCCGGTGAAAAATCATTGGCAAGCGCGGCCGGCAGCGCGGAAAACTCTGCCGCGATGTCGAGTGTCTGGCCGGCGGTGCCGGACACGGTCACCGATCCGCCGCCGACATCGAGCATCAGCTTCTCAATGCTGGCCGTGCCATTGGCGATGTTTAAGCTCGATGGCTGCGCGATCGCCGCCTTGATGCCGCGAAT
>NZ_JBVVQC010000076.1:0-1861 GCF_055811515.1 Mesorhizobium sp. WSM4841 | reverse complement strand
CCCCAACCCTCCCGCCCGAGAAGGGCACCGATCCGGCGATAGCCATAATGCGGATTGGCCAAGGCCATCCGTTGAATGACATCGCGCAGGCCGGTTTCTTCCTGGCGCGGCGCTGAGTGCCGCCAGTGCCGGTAGTATCCAGCCCGGCTGACACCCGCCAGACGGCACATCTGTTCAATTCCTGGAGAGCCTTGCGGCATGCGGGCCGTCATTTTTTGAATGACTTCGAAGACGCCGCTCCGCCAGGTGCGTCTTTCTGCTGTTGACTGCCCCTGACATGCCGCAAGGCTTCTTGAAAAAAATCAAGTTCAACCTGTTGCTGGCCAATCTTGCGTTCAAGTTCGACTATGCGGCGGCGGGCTTTCGCCAACGCATCGGCACGACGCTGTTCAGCCGACAGTGCAAAACTTGCTGCCAAGGTTTGTCGGTCCGGCGGCGCCTCGGGCGGCGGCTGTTTCGTTGGGCGTCCCCGTCGGGCCGGCATCAGATTGCCACACTGGACTGCACCCCTTGGGTGAGACACAAATTAGGGACAGTTCTCCAGGTTTTGGATTGCGGCCCGGGGATCCTGGCGCAATCGCGTTAGGCCGGCTTCGTATTCATCCGGCGAGAGATAGTCGAGCGCGGAATGCAGGCGCTGCCTGTTGTAGACCCGCTCGATGAATTCGCCGATCCTCTTCCTGGCATCGATGATATCGCGATAGGCTCGGCCATCGACCTCTTCCTCCTTCAGCGTTCGCATGAAACGCTCGGCCTTGGCATTGTCATAGGGGTTGCCAATCCGGCTCATACTCGGCTGGATGCGATGCGCTGCAACTCGTGCAGCGTAGTCAGCGCAGGTGGATGACGCTGCTCGGCGGAGGCCGACGCACCGCAATCGCCTGGTCGAGCGCCGCGATCGCCAACTCGGACTTGAGGTGGGTTGCCATTGCCCAGCCGATGACCTTGCGGCTGAAGGCGTCAAGCACGATCGCCAGATAGGCGAACTCCTCGGCAAGATGGACATAGGTGATGTCGGCGACCCAGAGCTGGTCAATGTCGGTCAGCTGGAGGCCTCGTGCCAAATTGGGAACGACCCGCCAGCCATGCCTGGAACCTGGATGCACAAGAGCTGCATGGCGTTGATGTTGGGGAATGCCGAAATGCGACTTCACGGGTAACATTTTAGGTGAGGCAACGAAGCCGCTCGGTAACAATCTCCGTGAGGCAATGCGACACGCTCGATGTCGGCCTTTCGTGCCGTTCTGGGCGACGCTGTCTACGGGGCGGACAGAAGCCTTCGCCGGATGCTGGAAGCTCGCGAGCAGCCCTATGGCCTGGCGGTTTGAGGCGCTCACTTCATGCGCCGTGGGGATCGTCGGTTTGAGAAAACCTTGCCCGAGGAACTGGCCAGCGAGTTCGTGCCCGAGGATTGGGTCTGTCATGCGGCAGGTGAAGGCGCCAAAGGGCCTCAGCTCTCGTTTCGTTCGCTTTGCTCCATGCGCTGCGGCGAAGATCAGCCGATAGCTTGGAGAGGAACGCCAGGGCGGCCATGCACAGGCTCATGTGGCGATGCCATCCATGCCAGGACCGAGCCTCGCAAAGATCAAGTCTGAAATCATCCTTGGCGCGCTCAAAGCACTCCTCGACCGCCCAGCGTAGGCCGGCCACTGCCGCCAATTCGGCCAAGGCGGATCCGGGCGGGGCGAAGACCAAATAGTAGGCTTTTTCTCCGGATGTCGATCGCTTGCGGCGGACGAGAAGCCAATGCTCGAAGCCGCCTTTTGACGTCCAAGGGCGGCGGATGTCAAGCGAAGCGAAGATTTGACCCCATTGGCGAAGTGAAGAACTGACCCCCTTCATTGGTTTGCTGTTTCGTTGG
>NZ_JBVVQC010000075.1:0-2251 GCF_055811515.1 Mesorhizobium sp. WSM4841 | reverse complement strand
GTAAAGGCTCGTGTCACTGTACCCGTAGCGCGCGTGTTTTTGGTTGTCGACCATCGTCAGGAGCGCGCCCGCTTCATTGCCGCGTGCCGGACAGCACTGCAAGCGCTACTCGTACCACACGAAAACGCATGGGGAATCGGCTTGGCTATTCCGCTTGCCTATCTCGGATTGAGCTACTGGGCTCTGGTGATCGCGGCCATGGCCGAGGCAATTTTTCTTTCTGGCATTTACTTGATCACCGCGCGACAATATCTCGCCAAGCCACGCTTCGACCTGCAGTCCTACCGCGAGATCCGCACGCAGAGCCTGGGATTTTCCTTGGCTGGAGTTTTGGCCTTCGGTGGCCAATACATGGACAAGATCATCGTCGCGCGTTTGCTCGGGACCGCGGAGCTTGGCATCTACACGAGGGCGTTCACTCTAATCGCAATGCCGGCGAATCTATTCGGAAACCTGAGTAGAACGGTCGTTTTCCCGTTGCTGTCAAAAGTGCAGACAGACGAGGCCAGGCTGCGCAGCGCCCAGCTGAAGGGCTATGCCTTGACCGCAGCCCTCACCCTATCAACCAGCGCGTTCCTGTGCTGCTTCGCCAAGGAGATCGTACTGACAATGTTCGGCCCTAGATGGGTGGACGCACTGGTTCCGATTGCCGTATTTTCCGCGGCAATGTATTTCCGGGTCGCATTAAATTATGCGGCGCCGTTATGCTCGCCACAGGCAGTGGCTACCGCAGCGCGTCCATGCAGATTTTCCATGCGGCGCTTGTCACATCATTCGTATTTTTAGCGGCGCCTTACGGAGTGAGTGCGGCAGCGGCGGCGGTGTCGGGTGCCATTCTAGTGACTTTCGTCCTTTATTCCTTCATTAGCTGCCGCATGACCGGATTGCCATTCGTGGATTTCGTGCTCGTCCATATCCCGCCAATTGTCTTCGCTGCCGTCATCTACGCTGCCGGTTCTGCGATCAGGATGCTGTTCGCCGGCTCGCCGTACTATCTTGTGCTGGCGATCGGGGCTTTTATGATAGGCACGCTATCTGCCGTTACTCTCTATTTGAGAGCTTCGCTTCTGTTCGGGAAATGCGGAGTGGAAGTCCTGCAAGCCGTAACGTCCAAGAAAGCAGCATGGCTCAATTGGATTCCACGCTGACTTACGACCGAATACCACCCTTCACGGTGATTCTAACTGTCGTGCTGTAAATCAGCAGGAGCGCGCGCGGTGACCGCCGTATGAAACCTTCCCGTCCGACATGCCTTTAAGAAAGCCGCAGCTTTACGAAGAGCCGAGTCCTTCGGAAAGAGCGCACCGAGCCTTCCACCTTCAGAACCCGGAAGCATGCGGGCCGCAGTCACCTCAAAGCCAAGCACCGTAAACAGATTGCCCAAGGTGAGCGGGGTCCACGAATGCAGATGCATGTGGGGATTGTTTGACCATGAGCGATGCTGCGGAGCAATGATCGGCATCTCGCACGGTACGAATACCTTCATCTCGCCAGAGGGCTTTAGGACGCGCAACATTTCTCGGAGCACCGTCGAAGGGCTGTCGACATGCTCGAGAGCGTGATAGCTGATAATTTTGTCTATCGTGCTGGACGGGATATCCGCAAGTGAGCCAACAACAAGGTCCAAATGTGCAGACGCCTGCTTAGCAGCGGTCTCGTTGATCTCCACGCCAATTCGCTTCACCGCTGGCAAGCACGAGAGGATACTGCCTGTCCCACAGCCGAAATCCAGAACGACATCCGTATGGCTGCTGAAATCCTCAAAAAGCCTTGCTCTAGATTTCTGTACGGTATCGGTTCGGCTACTGCCCCGCTGCTCAAAATATTGCGCGCCTTTTGGACCTATATAGAGCGTATCGGATCTTGAATGCATCTACCAACACTCCAAGGATCAATAGCATACGGTGAACTGGCTGGTGGTCCAAGCGCCCTTCGGGCAGGCTTCGCGAAAGCGCGCCCTCTAGCGCGCAGAATAACGGCCGCTCTGTTCCGGACCGGGATGATAACCTGGATGTTCATGCTGTTCCAGTCCCACTATCCGCCCGAGACGGAGCCACGCTTGCGGCCCTTTGCCCTGCGGTAGTAGGTGGAGTACCGCGGATGGATGGAGCGACCCCAGTTGCTCTTGCAGCGCCGGCTTCAGCATGTCTTCAACCAAATTGACGTGGGACTAATCCACCGTCCGGAAGTGGGCGGTCGAGGAGCCGATATTCAGGCAGGGATTCATTGCTTCGCTCGGAAGCGAAGCCAA
>NZ_JBVVQC010000074.1:0-2396 GCF_055811515.1 Mesorhizobium sp. WSM4841 | reverse complement strand
GTCGTAAACAGTTCATCGTTGAAATAATCGCGCAGCCGGCCGACGGCCGCGCTCATGGCCGGCTGACTAAGATTGATGCTGCTTGCCGCCGCCGTGAGGTTGCGCTCGGTCAGCAGTGCGTCGAGCACCACGAGAAGGTTCAGATCAAGGCCCTTGAAGCGCATGGCTTTCACTTATCCATAGCGTGGATGCTCGCGATCTAAACAATCGATTTTACCAAACTTCCAGGGCGCTGCATAGATGACCGCACTTGACATGCGCCCGATCACGCCACCGCTTCTGTAGCGTGTGCTGGGAAATGACTTGCAAGTAGCCGGTCATGTCGAATCTCCGCCTTCTTCCGAAAGGCCTATGGGCGACAGGGGCTTTCAGGCGGTTGTAGCTGGGCCGGTGCAGGGCCGGAGGTTCGCGCAATCGGCTCTGATGTGTACGGCGTAGCGGCTCACTTGGACCTGCTGCGCCGTTTCTTCACGGTTGGCGAGGTTGATTTCTTGGTAGGCGAACTCGGATTGTACAGGATGCATCCGGATCTTGAGAGACCCCGAATGAGCCACTCTACCCGCGTCATGCGTCCGGTGCTGCAGCAGCTTGGCATTAGTTCGCTTTTGGCATGGTTCGGCACCCGCTGCGAAACCATCTTGAGGTTCTGCAGAGACGGCCTGACGACCATAGTGCCGGGCGTTCGCATCGCCACACATGATCGCGACCGCCACTGCGCTCGAGGTTTGCGATCAGGCACTGGGATTTTGTCCGCTCGGTTGCAGCCAATCGGCGCTCCATACCACGCCGCGATCCGCGTGAATTTCGATCCTTTGCACCGCGCTCGCCGTGCCCGGAAACGGCAAGTAGCAACTGCAACAGATAGGCTGGAGTCTGATGCTTGATCACATAACAGTCGGAGCGAAGGAACGCGGCTCGCGCCCAGCAGGGACAAACGACCGAGACCTAAGCTTTGATTTCGCCAAAGGTATACTCATCACTTTGGTGATAATTGGGCATCTGTTACAATATTTTATCTATCGTGGCACTGACGCTTTCTGGCTGTCGCCGTATTTCAAGTCTATCTACATATTTCATATGCCTCTCTTTATGGCGATAAGCGGATATCTTTCTTCCAGGGCAATTTTGCGAAAATCGTTCACCCAGGGTGTCGGTGAGCGGGCAATGCAGCTACTACTGCCAATGCTTTTTTGGTGTACGTTGATTTGGACGTTAAAGTCCGCAGTTATTTTTCCTACAAAGAGTTTGACTGATACACTGTTAGATTTGTCGACGGAAGTTATTGGAACTTACTGGTTCATATGGGCGGCATTTATTTCGTTCGTTCTGATTAGATTTCTTACAAATTTCAACCGTCTATCGATGTGGATCATAAGCGTATCTGCAATTGCGGTCGCATTCGCACCCATCACGTTATCAATAACCCCGTTGTTAAAATACACTTACCCATTTTATTGTTTGGGGTTCCTGTTTGCTCAACCGATCGGATGGCAGAAGAGTATCATCTGGCATCACAAATCCCTTTTTGTGGTCTTACTTTCGATAGCAGCTTTCATATGCTTCCTCGGGTGGGGCAAGGAGACCTACGCCTACAATAATCTTGTTTTAATTCATGATGAACAGTCAGCTAAACAAGTTTTGCTGATGTTCTCTGGCTCTGCAGCGGCTTCTGCAGTAGCAATGCAGTTTATGTTCCAATTCTGGAGACTTGTCTATTCCACTAGAGTAGCTCGCTTTGTCGCGGTGGAGCTTGGTCAGAGCACGCTGCTGCTTTACCTGGTCCAGGGTGCCGTGTTTCGCCTCATGGAATTGATACAGTTTGGAGAAGTCTGGAATCTCACGACCAGAATCGCCTTCGCAACTGTGCTTGGAGTGGCCATTGTCGTCATAGCGATGGCAATTCGCAGGATTACGCGCGACCTCGGATATGTGTCGCGGATCGTTGTCGGAACGCCGCCACGCCCAAGTCTGCTCAAATCTCAATCTGTAATCAATTAGCCACGTGAAAAATTCGCATCTGTAATCAACATGTTTCATAGCTCCGGACCTATCCGATCGACTGTTGTACCGGTCGGCCATTCGCTCATCGGCCGCGCTATCCCCATAACTACGACGAGCACGTCCTCCACGCGTGCTGGCGGCGGGTCGGGATACAACACCTCTGAGTGGGACCGTAAACGAGCGCCCATAATGGTCACGACGACAAACAACCACGTTACGGACGGATGAGGCATGCGTTTCAAAGGCCTTGATCTGAACCTTCTCGTCGTGCTCGACGCACTGCTGACCGCGCGCAACCTCACGGCGGCGGCAAGCAGCATCAACCTAAGTCAGCCGGCCATGAGCGCGGCCGTCGGCCGGCTGCGCGACTATTTCAACGATGAACTGTTTACGAT
>NZ_JBVVQC010000073.1:0-2486 GCF_055811515.1 Mesorhizobium sp. WSM4841 | reverse complement strand
TCATTACTAATTTAGTAAAATGGTCACGTTCCGTTCCCCTGGCTGTCAAATCGGATGAGCCTAGAGTCAATTTGGTGGCTAAACGAGTGAGTGCCGGCGGCCGGCTAGAATTTATTCCTCCGATGATGCGGACCTTGGTAGCCAAGCCGCCCCAAGGCGATGACTGGATGCATGAAGCCAAATTCGACGGCTACCGCTCCCAGATCATCATCGACGCCGACGGTGTGCGGATCTTCACTCGCCGCGGACTAGACTGGACATCGAAGTACCACGATTTGGCCGAGGCAGCCAAAGGTCTCTGCGTACAGAACGCCATCATCGACGGCGAAGTCGTCGTTCTGAATGAGGCTGGCCTTTCGGACTTTGCCGCGCTGCGCAAGGCAATCACCAGGCGCCAGCACGACCTCTATTTCGTCGCATTCGATCTGCTGCATCTCAACGGCCACGACTTGCGCGACATGGTGCTGGAGGACAGGCGGGAAATCCTGGCCGGCCTTATAGGGTCTGACAGCCGCATCCAGTTCAGCGAGACGATGCCGGGCGAGGCTAATGCGATCTATCATCTGATCGACGGGGCCGGCCTGGAAGGGATGGTATCAAAGCGTCGGGACAGCAAATATCGCAGCGGCCCGACCACCAATTGGCTGAAAACAAAATCCTTCACCGAAAGCGAGTTCGAATTGCTTGGCATCGAACGCGAGCGGGGTAAGCCGGCGTTCGCACTCATGGCAGAACCAGGCACGCGCAAATATGTCGGCAGCGCGTTTGTCAGTGTAAATCGCGAGATGCGCGAGCGGCTTTGGAAGCGGGTTCAGGAACATGCTGGGCCACCGCCCAAGGACATGCCGAAGCGACCGGCAACGCAGTGGGTCAAGGCGGGAATCAAAGCCCGCGTGAAGCACCTCAGGGGCGAGGACGACCTTCGCCACGCCTCGCTGCAGGACTTTTGGGATGAGAGCTAAGTAGCCATCACGCGGGTCAGTCTACGATGATGTGTCCCTCGACATCTCCGTCGATGCTAATCCCAGTCAGGCGGCGATTCCAAAAAAGGCAATGTGCCGAATGATGAACGAATGTGCCGTGGTCGTCTGGGGTCGCGTACTCAATCCTTGCGGTACGCTCGGCGAAATCTTCGTCGGCATGCAGGAGCCGAAAGAAGTCCGGGCGAATGATCCTGACTGCCGACGCGATCCTGACTGCCATTCTGACTGCCGACACACAAGCAGGTATCATGCTCCGGCGACCGCCATCGGCGTGAGCAGATAGAGCCGCCGTTACGAATAGTGCTGTCAGGCAAACGCGCTTCATCGCCCCGCCTTTCGCCAACTGGCCGCTTGCGGGCGAGAGAATGCGGCTAGTCAGCGAGCGAGTCCATACATGCAAGATGCGATCTTATCGAGCGTCCCGGCCTGGTGGGCTTGCTAGCGCCCTTCGAAATGAGGAATATAATCTCCATTGCGGCGAACCCCCTTCAACGGAGATCGCCATGCCTCGAAAGACCCTCGCCGACACTCTGGCCGCCCGCGAAACCATCTATGTCAATTGTGCGCACCCGATGTGCTGCAAATCGACGAAGCTCGACATCCAGGCGCTGACTGACAGGCTCGGCAGTGACCACGGCTCGATGCATGACGACCTGGTCGGGCTCTTTATCTGCTAAATTGCAAGGCTGCCGGCGTGACCGCCGGCAGGTGTTCTTCACATGCATTCCTGACTACGAAGGCCAGCAGCGGGCGCGCAATCGCGACTGGAAGCCAACTTTCGAACGAAGGGGCTGAAAGTGGCCGGCGCCGCTTGGGGGGGCGTTGGGGTAGATTTGCCTTTAGGGCGCCGGCCAGGCGGTTTGGGGTTCGCCGCAGGAAGAAGCTAGCAGAATTAGCTAGCCGGCAAGCGCCAGGCCGACGGCAATGCCTATGCCAATCACCAGCCCTGCAGCGAGTTTGCCGCCAAGATCCAATTCTGGTAGGCGGGAACGATCCGGTCCGCCATGAGTTAGTAAATCATGATGAACACCATGGAACCCCACGGACGCGCGATGGCGGATGCCAGGGAGCGCATCAACCGGACAAAGCTCGCGCTTGAGCGCACAGAGGAATTGCTGGCCGAGAATACCGCGCTTTGCAGCAGGATACGCGCGCGACGGTGTCTGGTCGAGGCCGCATACCGCTTGGTGCAGATCGATCCCGCCAGCGATGCGGCGCTCATTGGGCGTCTCCCCATTCCAGACGGGCCACGATGATATCGGCGGCAGCCTCTTTTGCGTCTTCGATAGAATAATGAATTGATTTTGCACGCCACCGAACGTTTTCGAAGACCTGAAGTTCGTACATCTCGGCAAGCCGCGGCGTGGGCTAGCCTGCGCCCGTCGAGTGGCGGTGATTAGTTCATCGAAGACGCGGTCGTGCCTCACGGATAGTGTCCTGAAGGTTCTGCAAAAAGCTCTGGAGAGAGAACGGCCCTTGCTCTGAGGCGAGGGGCGGCCATGG
>NZ_JBVVQC010000072.1:0-2980 GCF_055811515.1 Mesorhizobium sp. WSM4841 | reverse complement strand
CCATTGAGCTTGACTTCGGTGCCCGACCACTTGCCGAACAGGATGCGGTCGCCGGCCTTGACGTCCAGCGGGACGAGTTTGCCGGCTTCGTCGCGGGCGCCGGAACCAACGGCGATGATCTCGCCTTCCTGCGGCTTTTCCTTCGCCGTATCGGGGATGATGATCCCGCCGGCAGTCTTGGATTCGGATTCAACCCGGCGTACGACCACGCGGTCATGAAGCGGGCGGAACTTCGACTTTGCCATTTTTTATTCCTCGATGAGAATGGTGAGAACAGTTCCTCCGTCCGGCGGCGCCGGACAACCTATAAGCCCGGCGACGCCGGACCTACGCTTAGCACTCACCAATGGCGAGTGCTAACGTGGCGGTGAGATAAGCTGATGGCTGGCGAGAGTCAAGGCGAGAGAGAGGGTACCGCCGCGCGAAATTATTTCCATCCCGCAACGCGATTGTGGAAAATCTCAATTGCCACCTGAGATCTGATCGAATCTTACTGACAGTTAGAACGGAAGTCAGTGTCCGAGACGCAAGCCGATCTCCCGAGTTTCAAAATCAAACAGCAGGCTGTTCTTCTCGAAATATCGGATGCCGACAATGTTGTGCTCGAGCCCAGGAACGATCTCCACCTCAGGATTGTATGTGGTCGTGAAGTTCCAATCCTCCTGGCCGTCAGTTTTTACCAAGACCTTCGTGCCGGTCTTCAATGACGTGCGAGGCTTCGAGGCGTCGGTTACGACCATAATCGTTGAGTTGCCTGTGTCGTAGAGCGTTGGCCGGCAAATGGGCTCAGATCCCCAAGAGAGACAGGAGTCGAGGGTGGGAAAATTGTATCGCCAATTGGTCTGTTTCCACCTTTGCACCCTGAAGTCTTTTTTAACATCTTTCGGCACGCCGATGTGGAGCGCCTCTACTTGCGGACAGTTGCCGTCCTCGTTCGTGCAGACCTTCCACTTGGTGCCGATCGGAGAGAGATAATAGCCCCTGTGCAGGCCGGGTCCAGCGCTCACGTACGCCAGCGGGGACTTGATCATCCGGTCTGGTCCGCCTCCGCCAACAGGAGAGATACCGAAAGTCCCCTTGGGCCAAAGCGGGCCGCCAACGATTTCTCCGGTACTGCGCCTGACTGTTTTGTAACGGATGAGGAATGGGATTGAGGTCTCGGTGGAGACCGGAGAGTCCGGCGAACCAAAAGTCACGCGAGCGTAGGCAACGTTGCCGTACTCATCGTAGGTTCCATAGTTCATAACTGCTTCTTTGGTGGTGACCGTTATCCCGTCTATCTCCTGATCCTGCGTAATCTTTATTCCTGTGTCTGAACAGGTCTCGGCGGGCAGCACCGATTTGCAATCGATCGTCACTCCGCTCGATCCGGTATCGAGCAGCAACGGTTGGTTGACCGTGCGATTGCCCAAAGAAAGAATTTTCACATAGAGCATGCGAATATTCTTTGGCTTTCCCGGGTACTCCAATTTGATTAAGGGCACCTTAGTTGGAAGCCCTTCGGCGTCGACTGAGGCGGGTAAAAAGCACGACTGGACTGCAAAAATTAGCAGTAATGTCACCAAAAAATTCTTCATTACCCCCGCCCGTGTTACTGGCCAGCGCAGTTCCAACAATCCAGAATGCGCGGACACGATGATCCTTGCAATAGGATCGCCTCACCCGATGAAGCTAAATTCAAGATCTTCGGGTCGTGCGAATGTGTCTATGCTCTTCTCCTCAGCGCCCCCTGCGAACCAAGCACCAAAGTGAGCATCCGCGCCAGCGGATAGGAGCCGCTCGCCCGACGCGCACTTCGTCGAAACTGAGCATGCCAAGTGTCGCGAAGCAATAAGTCGTTCGAAGGCTCATCCGCCGAATTGGACAATGCCCTGCTTCGAACAGATACTTGACTGAGTCAAATAAGTGGTTGATCTTGTGCGGGCAGGAGGATGCCATGACGATTCATCATCAACCCGGCAAGGAGCGGATCGATGCGGTGCGGGGCTTCAACCGCTTCTACACCCGCCAGATCGGCCTGCTCGACGAAGGACTGCTG
Organism: Mesorhizobium sp. WSM4841; assembly: GCF_055811515.1. Lineage (NCBI taxonomy): Bacteria > Pseudomonadati > Pseudomonadota > Alphaproteobacteria > Hyphomicrobiales > Phyllobacteriaceae > Mesorhizobium > Mesorhizobium sp. WSM4841. Next base: position 942 of record NZ_JBVVQC010000072.1, on the reverse strand, counting down.
AAAAGTGTCTTCTCGCTGACCGAGGCTCGGGTGCTCTATGAACTGGCGCATCGCGACGGCCTGACCGCCACCGATCTTGCGCGCCATCTCGGTCTCGACCCCGGCTACCTCAGCCGGTTGTTGAAAAAGTTCGAGGAGCGCGGCCTGGTCGAGCGCGCCGCGACGCAAGCCGATGCGCGGCGCTCGTCGATCGCGCTGACGCCGGCGGGAAGGGCGGCCTTCGCGCCGCTGAACCAGGGCTCGCACGATCAGGTCGCGGCTTTGCTCGACCGACTTCCCGCTCAAGAACAGGACAGGCTGGTCAACGCCATGCAGACGGTGCAGCGCCTGCTGGGCGAGAGTGCAGAGCCCAAGGTCCCCTACATGCTGCGGCCTTTGCAGGTCGGCGACATCGGCTGGATCATCCATCGCCAGGGCCTGCTCTACGCGCAGGAATATGGCTGGGACGAAACCTACGAGGCTCTGGTCGCCGAAATCCTCGGCGCCTTCGTCAAATCCTTCGATCCGAAATGGGAACGCAGCTGGGTCGCCGAGCAGGAAGGGGATGTCGTCGGCTCGGTCTTTGTCGTGCGCCAGTCGGACACGGTGGCGAAGCTGCGCCTGCTCTATGTCGAACCCTCGGCGCGCGGTCTCGGCATCGGCAGGCGGCTGGTCGAGGAATGCATCGGCTTTGCCCGTGCCAAGGGATATAAGAGGTTGACGCTGTGGACCAACGACGTGCTCACCTCAGCGCGCCGCATCTACGAGGCGGCCGGTTTCAAGCTGGCCGACGAAGAGCGCCACCACGCCTTCGGCAAGGATCTGGTCGGCCAGAACTGGAACCTGGAGCTGTAGTGCTCTTCCCTTCTCCCCTTGTGGCAGCAGCTGGAAAGCCGAGGCTTTCGCTCTACGATGGACCCCCACCCCTAACCCCTCCCCACAAGGGGGAGGGAGACTTCCGTT
>NZ_JBVVQC010000071.1:0-3685 GCF_055811515.1 Mesorhizobium sp. WSM4841 | reverse complement strand
AATTGCCTGCCTTTCGGCGCCAAAGGGGAAGTAAGGGCGCGCGGCAGCGTTCCCTCCCCCTTGTGGGGAGGGTTAGGGTGGGGGTCCATCTTCGCAAGAATCCAAATGCGATTACCCTGCCCGCAAGGGGGAGATTGGCAGCTTCGGCGTTTACACCAGCCCGCGCTTGATCATCATCGCTTCGGGCGACGGCATCTTGCCGCGGAAGGCGGTGTAGAGCTCTTCCGGGTCCTTGGAGCCGCCGGCGGCGTAGATGTTCTTCCTGAGCCGCTCGGCCAGCGCCGGATTGAACGGGTCGCCCATCTCCTCGAAGGCGGCGAAGGCGTCGGCGTCGAGCACCTCCGACCACATGTAGGAATAGTAGCCGGCCGAATAGCCGTCGCCGGCAAAGATGTGACCGAAATGCGGGGTGCGATGGCGCATGGCGATGGTGTCGGGCATGTTGAGCTTCTCAAGCGTTTCGGCTTCGAAACGAAGCGGCTCCTCCGGCGCATCCGACCGCGCGTGGTAGGCCATGTCGACCAGTGCTGAGGCGGTGAATTCGACCGTGGCGAAGCCGGCGCCGAAGGTGCGCGCCGCCAGCATCTTGTCGACCAGCGCCTTCGGCATCGGCTTGCCGGTCGTCACGTGCAGCGCATGCTTTTCCAGCACCGCCGGCACCGTTAGCCAGTGCTCGTAGAGCTGCGAGGGCAGTTCGACGAAATCGCGGCTGACCGAGGTGCCCGCGACCGATGGCCAGGTGACTTCGGTCAGCATGCCATGCAGCGCATGACCGAATTCGTGGAACAGGGTTTTGGCCTCATCGACCGACAAAAGTGCTGCCTCGCCCTCCGGCGGCTTGGCGAAATTCATGATGTTGTAGATGACCGGCTTCGAGCCATCGCCAAGCTTGTAGCCGGACTTCAGCGCGCTCATCCAGGCGCCGGAGCGCTTTGAGGGCCGCGCGAAATAGTCGGCCAGGAATAGACCGCGCTCGCTGCCGTCGGCATTTCTGACGACGAAAACGCGTGCGTCCGGATGCCAGGCGGCGATGCCTTTCTTCTCCTCGAAGGTGATGCCGAACAATCGTGTCGCCACTTCGAAACAGGCGTCGATGATGCGGTCGAGCTGCAGATAGGGCTTCAGCTCGGCCTCGTCGAAGGCGAATTTCTCGGCGCGCAGCTTCTCCTGATAGAAGCGCCAGTCCCAGGCGGCGAATTCTTCGTTGCTGCCGGCCTCGGCCGCCAGCCGCTGCAATTCGATCTGGTCGCTTGCGGCCTTTTCCAACGCCTTTTCCCAGACCGGGTCGAGCAGCGTATGCACCGCCTCCGGCGTCTTTGCCATGGTGTCGTCGAGCTTCAGGGCGGCGTAGGAAGCGTAGCCGAGCAGCTTCGCCTTTTCGGCGCGGAGACGCAGCATATCGCGCACCACGGCGGTGTTGTCGGTGGCGCCGCCGTTCTGGCCGCGCATGGTGAAGGCGCGGAAGGCAATCTCGCGCAGGTTACGGCGCTCGGAGAAGGTCGAGAACGGCTCGTAGATCGAACGCGACAGGGTGACGGCATAGCGGCCCTTCTGGCCACGCATCTCGGCGGCCTCCGCCATCGCGCTTTTCAGGAATTCCGGCAGGCCGGCAAGGTCGGCCTGATCAAGAAACAGCGCCCAGTCGCGCTCGTCGGCAAGCAGGTTCTGGCCGAAAATCGTGCCGAGCGACGACAGCTCCTCATTGATCGTCGCCAGCCGCTTCTTGCCCTCGGCGTCGAGCTTGGCGCCGGAGCGGACGAAATTTTTCCAGGTCTTTTCCAGCACCCGCAGCGTTTCTGCATCGAGCTTCAGGGCCTCGCGGCGCTGGTAGAGATCGTCGATGCGGGCAAACAGCCTCTCGTTCATCGAGATCGCCGAGAAATGCCGCGACATCTTTGGCGAGATGTCGCGCTCCAGCGCCTGGATCGCCTCGTTGGTGTGGGCGCCGGCCCGGCACCAGAAGATCGACGAGACATGGTCGAGCGCCTCGCCGCCAAGCTCTAGTGCTGCAAGCGTATTCTCGACGGTCGGCGTCTCGGCATTGCCCGCTATCGCCTCGATCTCGGCCTCATGCGCCTTTAACGCCGCATCGAACACCGGAGAAAAATCGCCGTCGCCGATGCGGGTGAAATCGGGCAGGCCGAGCGGCCCTTGCCATGCGGTCAGCGGATGGGCGGCGAGGTCGACGGTATTCGTGGACGGCATGGACAATCTTCCGTTAAGTGAGGGGCTTTCGTAAGTGAGGGGCTTTCGCTGAGTGGCTGTAGAGGCAGGTCGGGACCACCACCGATGTAAGGCGCTGGCTTGCCGCACGCAATATCGCGGCCGGTCAGTAGCCGTCACAGTTTTCCGCGATCGCCGCCTGCGAACTGGCGGTGATGCGGTTGTCGCTGATCGCGAAGGTTTCCTGCATCAGCATGTCGTTGTTGGGGAAATCATAGCAGGCGATGACCGTGGTGACGCCACCCTCGGTCTTCTCGATCCGATGCCGGATTTCAGCCCCGGCGACAGCGCCTTCCCAGTCGTCGATCGAGGCGATGAATTCCTGCTTGGTCTGGACGACGCCGAGATCGTCGAGTTTTATCCGGACGTCGTCGGCAAGCAGATCCGACAATTCCGTGCGATCGGCGACCAGCAGCGCCGCGTACCAGCGGTCGATGAGCGCGCCGTCATCGGCGTGGGCGGACATGAGTGAAATCAGCAGCGCCGCTGCGGCCAAGGCGATCGAACGGCATACCATGCAAGCCTCCTACGTCATCTCCGGCCGCTCGAAGTCACCGGTGTCCTTGTTCATCACCCAGAGCTCGCCGGTCGAGATGTCGAACCAGGCGCCGTGCAGCGACAGCCGTCCCTTGCCTTCCAGGATCGAGACGCAGGGAAAGGTCCTGAGATTGGCAATCGAATAGCGGATCGAAATGCGCTCGAGCGCGGTCTGCCGCTCGGTCGCCGTCATGAAGGTGCTTGACGACACGGTCTCGGCCGCCGGCGCAATCAGGCTCATCCATTTGCCGATGAAGTCGCCGGGTGAAAGGGGCGCTGCCGTACTGTCGAGTGCCGCGCGGATGCCGCCACAGCGGCCATGGCCCATCACCACGATGTTCTTCACCTTGAGGCTCTGCACGGCGAACTCGAGCGCCGCCGAGGTCGAGTGGAACTGGTCGTCGGGCGCATAGGGCGGTACCAGATTGCCGACATTGCGCAGCACGAAGAGTTCGCCGGGGCGAGCGTCAAAGATCGCCTCGGGAGCCGCGCGCGAGTCGCAGCAAGCAATGATCATCGTTTCGGGGGCCTGGCCCTCGCGAGCGAGCGAGCGATAGCGTCCGCTTTCGGCGAGATAGCGGCCGTTCATGAAATTGCGGTAGCCGGTGAGCAGATGGTCAGGGAGGTGAGGCATCGGCGGCGTCTGGAGCCTTTCGGGGTTAGACGGCAGCTCTTTCAAGTCAGGAAGGCTCTAACGGCAAAAGCCGGTCGCGAGCAATGCCGAATCGCAGATGGCTGCAATTGCCATGCTGGAAGGCCCCCTCATCCGGCCTCCGCTTCGCTACGGCCACCTTCTCCCCAAGGGAAGAAGAGGTCGCAGGCGCCGGTGCCAGCCTCTTCTCCCCAGCGGGGAGAGAAGCTATGGGGCGGCGGCGAGGGTTGTGGCACCATCGTTGCTGTGAACTCAACGAATGGAGCGCCCCGA
>NZ_JBVVQC010000070.1:2500-6352 GCF_055811515.1 Mesorhizobium sp. WSM4841 | reverse complement strand
CCGCGCCAGGCCGCAAACGCAAAACGGCCCGCGCGAGGCGGGCCGTTTTGTGGATTTGGTTGCGGGGACAGGATTTGAACCTGTGACCTTCAGGTTATGAGCCTGACGAGCTACCGGGCTGCTCCACCCCGCGTCAACTTTGACGGCGAATGCCGGCCGGGCAGCCCGGACTTTTTGGTTTGTCCGTCCTCGAGGCCTTCGGCCTTTGCGGGCGGACGGGGCGCTGCTCCACCCCGCGTCAACTTTTCAAGCAAGTCAGCGCTTTACTTAGGTACAAGTTTCGCCAAATGAAAGGGCCGCTTGCGCGGCCCGAGTTCCCGATTGGCGGGCCTGTTTGGTAAGGAGAAGATTTGGATTTTTGCGACGTGCGTTTTGCAGACCTGGCAGCGACCTACTCTCCCGCGTCTTGAGACGAAGTACCATCAGCGCTGGAGCGTTTCACGGCCGAGTTCGGAATGGGATCGGGTGCAGCCGCTCCGCCATAACCACCAGGTCGGCAAAGCGCACGTTGCTCGAGAAGCTTTTTGAGCGAATAGCCAATAGTGAGTAGCGAATAGGGAACCCTATTTTCTGCTCTCTCTGAGCTGTTCGCTGGTCTTATGTGTGCCTTTACCGTTCTTTTGGTCTTGGCGCCTTTCGAAGCGAAGCTTCGCAAGGTCGACCGACCGTCGGCGCCGATGCGCCGCACCCACGTAGCGCCGCCCGCAGGGCGGAACAAGCGTGAGTGAGAACAGACCATCTCGGCGCAATCCGAAGGATTGCGCTGGCGATGGGCATAAGGAATGAGAACGATCAAGCCGATCGAACTATTAGTACCGGTAAGCTTCAAGCGTTGCCGCTCTTCCACACCCGGCCTATCAACGTGGTCGTCTTCCACGGTTCTCAGGGAATACTCGTTTTAAGGTGGGTTTCCCGCTTAGATGCCTTCAGCGGTTATCCCGTCCGGATATAGCTACCCTGCTATGCGGCTGGCGCCACAACAGGTCCACCAGAGATCCGTCCATCCCGGTCCTCTCGTACTAGGGACAGATCCTTTCAATATTCCTACACCCACGGCAGATAGGGACCGAACTGTCTCACGACGTTCTGAACCCAACTCACGTACCGCTTTAAATGGCGAACAGCCATACCCTTGGGACCTGCTCCAGCCCCAGGATGCGATGAGTCGACATCGAGGTGCCAAACAACCCCGTCGATATGGACTCTTGGGGGTCATCAGCCTGTTATCCCCGGCGTACCTTTTATCCGTTGAGCGATGGCCCTTCCACGCGGGACCACCGGATCACTATGACCGACTTTCGTCTCTGCTCGACTTGTCAGTCTCGCAGTCAGGCAGGCTTATGCCATTGCACTCAGCGAACGATTTCCGACCGTTCTGAGCCCACCATCGCGCGCCTCCGTTACTCTTTAGGAGGCGACCGCCCCAGTCAAACTACCCACCATACATTGTCCCGGACCCGGATAACGGGCCGCGGTTAGACATCCATAGTGATAAGGGTGGTATTTCAAGGGTGGCTCCACCTGAGCTGGCGCCCAGGTTTCAAAGCCTACCACCTATCCTACACATGCCACTACGAATGCCAATGTAAAGCTATAGTAAAGGTGCACGGGGTCTTTCCGTCTAACCGCAGGAACCCCGCATCTTCACGGGGAATTCAATTTCACTGAGTCTATGCTGGAGACAGCGGGGAAGTCGTTACGCCATTCGTGCAGGTCGGAACTTACCCGACAAGGAATTTCGCTACCTTAGGACCGTTATAGTTACGGCCGCCGTTTACTGGGGCTTCGATTCAGAGCTTGCACCCCTCCTCTTAACCTTCCAGCACCGGGCAGGCGTCAGACCCTATACGTCGTCTTGCGACTTCGCAGAGCCCTGTGTTTTTGATAAACAGTCGCTACCCCCTGGTCTGTGCCACCCTCCTCCACTTGCGTGGAAAGGGTCACGCTTCTTCCGAAGTTACGCGTGCAATTTGCCGAGTTCCTTCAGCATAGTTCTCTCAAGCGCCTTGGTATACTCTACCAGTCCACCAGTGTCGGTTTCGGGTACGGTCTATAAGGAGGAGCTATTTCCTGGAACCACGCAGCAGCCCGTTCAATCCGATAAGATTGGACTACCTCAATGATCCGTCACTTCCTCCAGGCCCACGAATATTAACGTGGTTCCCATCGTCTACGCATTTCTGCCTCGACTTAGGGGCCGGCTAACCCTGCTCAGATTAGCTTTAAGCAGGAACCCTTGGACTTTCGGCGGGGGAGTCTCTCACTCCCCTTACGTTACTCATGTCAGCATTCGCACTTCTGATACCTCCACCACCCCTCACGGGTATGGCTTCATCAGCTTACAGAACGCTCCGCTACCGCTCGTGATTGCTCACGAACCCTAAGCTTCGGTGTATGGCTTGAGCCCCGTTACATTTTCGGCGCAAAGACCCTTATTTAGACCAGTGAGCTGTTACGCTTTCTTTAAATGATGGCTGCTTCTAAGCCAACATCCTGGTTGTTTTGGGATCCTCACATCCTTTCCCACTTAGCCATAACTTGGGGACCTTAGCTGTAGGTCAGGGTTGTTTCCCTTTTCACGACGGACGTTAGCACCCGCCGTGTGTCTGCCGACTAGTACTCCCAGGTATTCGGAGTTTGGTTAGGTTTGGTAATCCGGTGAGGACCCCTAGCCCATCCAGTGCTCTACCCCCTGGGGTATTCGGTCGACGCTCTACCTAAATAGATTTCGCGGAGAACCAGCTATTTCCGAGTTTGATTGGCCTTTCACCCCTAGCCACAAGTCATCCCGAACTATTGCAACAGTTATGGGTTCGGTCCTCCAGTAAGTGTTACCTTACCTTCAACCTGCTCATGGCTAGATCACTCGGTTTCGGGTCTAATGCGACGAACTGAACGCCCTGTTCAGACTCGCTTTCGCTGCGCCTACACCTAGCGGTTTAAGCTTGCTCGTCACACTAAGTCGCTGACCCATTATACAAAAGGTACGTGGTCACCCAGGACGAACCTTGGACTCCCACTGTTTGTAGGCAATCGGTTTCAGGTACTCTTTCACTCCCCTTGTCGGGGTGCTTTTCACCTTTCCCTCACGGTACTAGTTCGCTATCGGTCATGCACGAGTACTTAGGCTTGGAGGGTGGTCCCCCCAATTTCAGACAGGATTTCACGTGTCCCGCCTTACTCGAGGACGATGATTTGCATTACGCGTACGGGGCTGTCACCCACTATGGCCCTACTTTCCAGAAGGTTCCGCTTGTCTCATCATCGCCACTGGCCTGGTCCGGGTTCGCTCGCCACTACTGCCGGAGTCTCGGTTGATGTCCTTTCCTACGGGTACTTAGATGTTTCAGTTCCCCGCGTTCGCCACTTTATCCCTATGTATTCAGGATAAGTTACCTATTACAGATCCTTGGAAACCACAGCAGCAAGTTGGCCTTGTCGACCACTGGCTGCTCTGATTTTCCAAGCACCTTAGGTGGGTTTCCCCATTCGGAAATCTACGGATCAAAGGGTATTCGCACCTCCCCGTAGCTTATCGCAGCGTATCACGTCCTTCATCGCCTGTGCATGCCAAGGCATCCACCAATTGCCCTTAAGACACTTGATCGTTCTCATTGCCAATACCCACCGCGCGATCTCGAAGAGATCGTCGCCCAGCGCGATCTCGAAGAGATCGTCGCTTCAACCAAATCCTGTGCAGGACTTGGCTTGCGTGACAACCCTACGGGTTGCACGGAGTCATTGGCACAAAAAGACCAGCTTCTCGAGATCGGTTCGAGGGTGCGGTTAGGCAAACCCATCATATGCGGGAGATTGAGCGTCTCCCGCGACAAATCACACCCCTTTTTCGGG
>NZ_JBVVQC010000069.1:0-7671 GCF_055811515.1 Mesorhizobium sp. WSM4841 | reverse complement strand
CCCCTAACCCCTCCCCCTTGTGGGGAGGGGTTAGGGGTGGGGGTACATCGTAGAGCGAAAGCCTCGGCTTTCCACCTGCGATAGCCCTGCCCTTGTGGGGGAGATGCCAAGTATTGGCAAAGAGGGCAGGACTGAGACGGTTCAAGCGCTGCTAAGCGCCTCGATGGCTTTCGCCAGCGCAGCCGGATCGCCGAGGATGCGCAGCGTCTTCAGCCGGGCCGTGCCGCCGGCGACGACCGAGACGGCCGATCGCGACACTCCCAGCGCCTTGGCGACCAGCCGTACGAGCGCTTGGTTGGCGGCGCCGTTTTCCGGCACGGCGCGGACGCGCGCCTTCAGGTGGCTTCGCCCGTCTCCCGAGGTCTCGATGCCTTCGAGCCTGTCCATCGCCGCTTTCGGCGTCAGCCGGACGAACAGGTCGACACCGTCATTACGCAAGCGAAACGAGGTGCTCATAAACGCTTGGTCAGACCAGCGGCAACACCGTGGTGAGCAGGAACTGCCTGAGGAAGAACAGGATCAGAAGCAGGATGATCGGCGAAATATCGATGCCGCCGAGATCGGGCAGGAAGCGGCGGATCGGCCGCAGCGCCGGCTCGGTCAGCCGGAACAGCATGTTGCTGACGCTATCGACGAACTGGTTGCGCGAGTTGACGACGTTGAAGGCGTAGAGCCATGAGAAAATCGCCGAAGCGATGATGATCCACCAATAAATGTCAAGCGCCAGGACAATGGTCTGAATGAGGGCTATCATGCCGGTCTCCGATTGGTTGCCGACATGTAGCCATTACGGGCGAAAGCGGCAAGAGCTTCCGCGGCCACGCCAGGCCGGTGGCTGGCCGCGCGGCTTTTGGGCAAAACGCAGTCTTGACAGGAAACCGCCGCGCCCGATAAATGCGGCCATCCGCTGGACGGGGCTGTAGCTCAGCTGGGAGAGCGCGTCGTTCGCAATGACGAGGTCAGGAGTTCGATCCTCCTCAGCTCCACCAGCGGAAATTTACCCCAGTAAAATCAAGAAGATAGCTGTACCGGCGCACCCCGAAGGCGCTCTGGCGGAAGGCCGCTTTGAGCTTGGGGCTTAAACCTGCCCATCAAGCCATTCTCGCAGATCGCGGTCCTCGTGATCTTCAGCGATAGATGGTCTCGTCCTAACGTACCAGATCACGGCAAATCCACCGGCCGCCCACGCGCCAGCAAACACGTCTACGATGATGTCCGTCACTTCAAAACCCCTAAGCCCAACCCACATTTAGCTCGACCGAAATCGCTCCACAACAGCAAAATCAGGTCGTTGCCGGAGTGGGCTGGCGCCCCGCCTGGGGGAGTCATGCTGTTGTCAGATGCCCAATCAGCCGCATCTTTGCAGCGGCCCAACGCCAATCTGCATTTTCTCAATGGCATGGTCGGCGCCTCGCAGGCCTCGCTCGGCCGCATCGACAATGGCCTCGACATCGCTTCGAGCGCATGGTTGATCTGCTGGCTTCCATATCTGAAAAAATGAAACGTTGTTCCGGGAGGAGGAATGGAACTTCGGCTAGACAACAAGGTGGTGCTGGTCACCGGTGCGACGCAAGGCATTGGCCGGGCGATCGCCGAGACGCTCGCGCGTTCTGGTGCCGGCGGTCTGCTGGTCACCGGCCGCGAGCCCGTGCGCGGCAACGAAGTGGCGACGTCGCTCTCCCAGGCCGGCACGCCAACCGCGTTCGTCGCCGCCGATCTGGCGGATACCACGGCGCCGGCGCGGCTGGTGGACGAATGCGTCAGTCGTTTCGGCCGTATCGACGCGCTGGTCAACGCCGCCGGCCTGACCAACCGCGCCTCGTTTCTCGATGCCGACCTCGACGATTGGGCGGCGCTGTTCGCCGTCAATGCGCGGGCGCCGTTCTTCCTGATGCAGGCAGCCATCACGCAGATGCGCAAGCAAGGTCAAGGCGGCGCCATCGTCAACATCCTGTCGATCAACGCGCATTGCGGCTCGCCGGAACTCGCCGTCTATTCGGCCACCAAGGGCGCGTTAGCCACACTCACCCGCAATGCCGCCAATGCGCACCGATTCGACCGCATCCGCGTTAACGGCATCAATGTCGGCTGGACCGACACGCCGGCCGAACGCATCATGCAAGCCGAGACGCTGGGGCATGGCCCGGGCTGGATCGACGCCGCCAACGCGTCGCAGCCTTTCGGGCGCCTGCTGGCAGCCGACGAGGTGGCCAACCTCACTGTCTTCCTGCTCGCCGACGCCTCCGGGCCGATGACCGGCGCGCTGATCGACCAGGAGCAATGGGTCGTCGGGGCGAACCGGTGACGGCTTCCGCATCGCCCGAACCGCTGGGCCCGGCACTGCTTAGCCGGCTTCCTCCTTCCGTCCAAAAGCCGTCCTACGACCGGACAGCGCTGGCCCCGGGCATCGCCCATATCGGCGTCGGCGCCTTCCACCGCTGCTTTGCCGGGTGGCGCGGGAATGGCGGACTGGATCGCCGCTAACGATGATTTCCGCACGGCTGTCACGGCCAGTCACGACGGCTTGCTCTGCGACGATCCGATGGCGTTCGTCGGACAGGTTTGCGCATTGCCGGCGGCCACACGGTTGAAGCGGCCCGCACAATCGGCATAGTAGATCGGTCGTGGATCACGACCAGGGGAGGGCAATATGAAGCTCGGACTGCTCACCGCACCGTTTGCCGACACCTCGCTCGGCGAGGTCGCCGACTGGGCAAGTTCTGCCGGCTTCGAGGCGCTGGAGATCGCCTGCTGGCCGAAATCCTCAGGCGCTGCCCGGCGCTATGCCGGCACCAGCCATATCGACGCCGCCTCGACCTCGGCCACGCAGGCGAAGGAAATCGCCGCCGCACTGGCGGAAGAGAACCTGTCGATCTCCGGCCTCGGCTTTTATCCCAATCCGCTGCATCCCGATGCCGCCCGCCGCAAGGCCGTCATCGATGATTTGAAGAAGGTGATCGTGCTGGCGAGCCATATGGGCGTGCCGGTGGTCAACACCTTCTGCGGCGGCGACGCTTCAAAAACCATCGACGCCAACTGGCAAGAGGCACTCAAGGTCTGGCCCGCTATCATCGCCCATGCGCGCGACAACGGCGTCAAGCTGGCCTTTGAGAACTGCCCGATGATCTTCAGCTATGACGAATGGCCGGGCGGCCACAACATCGCCTATTCGCCCCATATCTGGCGCCGCATTCTCGAGGCGTGGGGCGGCGACGTCGGCATGAATTTCGACCCGTCGCATCTGGTCTGGCAGATGATCGACCAGGCCCGCTTCATCAGGGAATTCGGCCCGTACATGCTGCATGTTCATGCCAAGGACCTGATGATCGATCATGATGGACTTTACGAGCGCGGTATTCTCTCGGCCGGCATGGGCTGGCAGGTGCCGCGCATGCCGGGGCTTGGCGATGTCGACTGGAATGTGATCTTCTCCGGCCTCTACCGGGCCGGCTACGACGGGCCCATCATCATCGAGCACGAGGACCGGGGGTTTGAGGGGAGCGATGAAAAGGTCAAGCGCGGCTTTCTGCTGGCCCGCGACGTGCTGCGCCCCTTCGTGAAATGAGCCCCTTTTCGAACTGAACTGAGATCAATGTGGAGGAAGACTGAAATGAAAAAATATCTGGCAATGGTCCCGCTGCTTGCCGGCGCGGCATTTCTGGCTTCGGTGGGCGTCTCGTCCGCTGAAGCCAAATACACGATCGGCGTCTCCAACACGGTGCAGGGCAACGGCTGGCGCGAGGAGATGATCTGCGCCATCAAGGCGCAGGCGCTCGCCTCCGGCGAGGTGACCAAGCTCAACATTGCCCATCGCAACACCGACGCCGCCGGCCAGCTCGAGGACATCCGCAACCTGATCAGCGCCAAGGTCAACGCCATCGTCGTCAACCCGGCCGATCCCGCCGGCATCAAGTCAGCCCTCGAGGAAGCCACCAAGGCCGGCATCGTCGTCGTCGCCGTCGACCAGGCGGTCACCGAGCCCTCGGCCTACATCATCTCCAACAACCAGGAGCAGTACGCCTATCTCGGCGCCAAATGGCTGTTCCAGCAGATCGGCGGCAAGGGCGACGTCGTCTACATGCGCGGCGCGGCCGGCGCCTCGGCCGACAGCGACCGCGACAAGGGTTTCAAGAAGGCGCTTGCCGAATTCCCCGACGTGAAGGTCGTGCACGAGGTTTTCACCGGCTGGCAGCAGGACCAGGGCAAGCAGCAGATCCTCGATTTCATCGCCACCGGATCGCCGTTCAACGGCATCTGGACCTCGGGCATCGACAATGTGATCGTCGACGCGCTGGTCGAGTCGCAGACGCCGCTGGTGCCGGTGGTCGGCGCCGACAATGCCGGCTTCGTCGGCCAGCTGAACTCGGTCGAAGGCCTTGTCGGCGCGGCGGTGACCAATCCCGGTTCGATCGGCGGCGCCGGCGTGACGCTGGCTCTGCAGATCCTGAACGGCAAGAAGCCGGCGGAGCAGACCGTGCTGGTCGAACCGCAGCTCTGGGAGAACGCCACCGAAGAGGGCAAGGCCAAGCTGAAGGGCGCGGCCGATCCGTCGCTGAGCCCGGAATGGCCGGTCTCGATCTCCATCCCGGAGTGGACCACCTACACCAAGGACCAGATCATCGCCTGCAAGGGCCCGGGCGAGTAAAGATCGCTTCAGACCATGACCGTTTCCAACTTGTGCGGAGACGGCCAATTGTCGAGGTTGGCGCCGCCCCTCATCGCCCTGCCGGGCACTTCTCCCCGTAGAGTGACGGGGAGAAGGGGGCCGGCCGCAACTCCGGCGCTCTTCCTGCGACGGTGATGATTGGCGAAACCGGCGATGACAGCGCCCCTCTCCCCGTCTCTAAACGGGGAGAGGATGCCGGCAGGCAGGTGAGGGGCGGCGCCAGCGTGAAATGATTTGAAGCCACATAAATCGAGAGCAACGCGATTTTGACCACCAACCCCCTCCTGGACGCCACCGGCGTCGTGAAGACTTACGGCGCCGTGGTGGCGCTGCGCAACGCGTCGCTGTCGGTTGTGCCGGGCGAGGTTCACGCCCTGATGGGCGCCAATGGCGCCGGCAAATCGACGCTGGTAAAAATCCTGACCGGCGCCATCCGCGCCGATGCCGGGCATATCCTGATCCGCGGCGAAGCCCGCGACGTGCGCTCGCCCGCCGATGCGCGCCGCGCCGGCCTGCTTCCGGTTTACCAGGAACCATCGCTCATCCCCGATCTCGACGTCGCCTCCAATCTTCGCCTGACCGACACGCCGGTCGAGCCGTTCCGCGCCTGGGTGCGCGAACTCGGCATTCCCGACCTCGACATCCGCGACACCGCGCGCGACATCCCGCTTGCCGTGCTGCGCGTGCTCGATCTGGCGCGGGCGCTGGCGGTCGAGCCCGACGTTCTGCTGCTCGACGAAATGACCGCGGCACTGCCGGCAAACCTTGCCGAAAAGGTGCTCGAGGTCGTTCGCCGCCAGGGCGACAGCGGCCGTTCGGTGATCTTCATTTCCCACCGTTTTGTCGAGATATCGGCACTTTGCGACCGTGCCACCGTGCTTCGCGACGGCGAGACCGTCGGCGTCGTCGACATCGAACCAGGCGTCGAGGAGCGCATCGTCGAGATGATGCTCGGCGCCAAGGTCGAAAAGACGCAAGTGGCGGCGCGCCAGGCGGGCCAGGCCGCTTCGCCTAGGGATAGCCGTCCGCGCCTCGGCGTGGCGAACCTTCGTGTCGGCACCAAGCTCAACGACGTCTCGTTCGACCTGGCCAACGGCGAGGTTGCGGGCGTCGTCGCGCTTGAGGGACAAGGCCAGGACGAGCTCTTCGCCGCCCTCGCCGGCTCCATCCGCCCGTCCGGCGGCACGATCGAGGTGGACGGGAAGCCGATGAGATTCGTGCATCCGGCCGATGCGATCCGCGCCGGCATTGCCTATGTGCCCGGCGACCGCACCGAAGCTTTGACCATGCAGCGCTCCGTGCGCGAAAACATCGCGCTCCCGTTCAGCGCCGCGTTGCGCAACTGGGGGCCGATCAACATGGCGCAGGAACGCTCCAGCGTCGTCAGTGCGATCGAGCGTCTGCAGATCGACACGCGCGCCCAGCGCGAGGTGCAGCGCCTGTCCGGCGGCAATCAGCAGAAGGTGACGATCGCCCGCTGGATCGCCGCCGAAGCACAGACCATCCTCTGCTTCGACCCGACACGCGGCATCGATGTCGGCACCAAGCAGGAGATCTACAAGCTGCTGCGCGAACTCGCCGACCAGGGCAAGTCCGTGCTGTTCTATACATCCGAGCTCGAGGAGGTACAGCGTGTCTGCGATCGCGTCATCGTCATCTTTGGAGGGCGCGTCGTCGATGTCTTCCCCGTCGAACTCGCCGACGAGCCGGCGCTGATGCGCGCCGCCTATGGCTTGCCGCGCGGCGCCAAGGAGGATGTCGGCATTCTCGCCGATATCCACTCGAGCCCGGTGGCGAAACCTTGACCCGCCTCGTCCGCCGTCAGGGCTGGGTCGCAGGCCTGCTTGTCCTCTTCGTGGTCCTCTTCGTGATCACCAGGCTCATCCAGCCGGGCTATGGCAGCGGCGATTTCGGCTCGCTGGTGCGCGCCGTGCTGCCCTACGCCTTTGCCGTGGCCGCCCAGACGATTGTCGTCATCGCCGGCGGCATCGATCTTTCCGTCGGCGCCATGATGGCGCTGACCAGCGTCACCGCCGCCTCGATGATGGACGGCGCCAGCGAGGAATACGCGCTTTTCGTCGTGCCGTTCGTGCTGGCCATGGGACTGGTGCTGGGCGCCGTCAACGGCATGCTGATCGTCGTCACCCGCGTGCCCGACATCGTCGTCACGCTGGCCACCCTCTTCGTTCTGCAGGGCGCGGCGCTGCTGGTCCTCAGTGCGCCCGGCGGCGCGGTCGCCGAATGGCTGAGGGCGACCATCGTCGGGACGGTCGCGATCCCGGGGTTGCCCGGGATCTCCGCCTGGATACCGAAGGCGCTGGTGCTTTTGGTCGTCTGCCTCTGCATCATCTGGATACCGCTCAAGCGCTCAAAACTCGGCCTGTCGATCTACGCCATCGGCAGCAGCGAGCTCGCGGCGTTTCGCAGCGGCGTGCCTGTCGCGCGCACCAAGATCATCGCCTACGCCCTGTCGGGGCTTTTCGCTGCCATGGGCGGGCTGGCGCTGACCATGAGCACAGGCATCGGCGCCCCCATTCCCGGCCCCTATCTTCTTGCCAGCGTGGCGGCGGTCGTGCTCGGCGGCGTCGCACTTGGCGGCGGCAAGGGCGGGTTGCTCGGCCCGATCGTCGCGGTCTTCGTGCTGCGGCTGGTGCGCACCGACCTGACGCTGCTGGCCATCGATCCCAACGTCACCGCAATCATCGAGGGCGCGATCATGGTCGCCGTTGTCATGTTCGGCGCCTTCATCACCATGCGGAGCCGGCCATCATGAGAGGCGAGGTGATGCTGACGATCTCTCCCTTTAAGGCAAAGCAATCGCGTATGAGAGACCCCCTCATCCGGCCGCTTCGCGTCCCTCTTCTCCCCGTTGGGGAGAAGAGGCTGGCGTCGACGCTGGCGACCTCCTCTCCCCTCGGGGAGAGGTCGGATTGCCCCGAATTGCCCGTGGCAAATCGGGTGGGCATCCGGGGGCGGGGGGCCTGGGGCCTATGCGCTCGCCCGGG
>NZ_JBVVQC010000068.1:0-7758 GCF_055811515.1 Mesorhizobium sp. WSM4841 | reverse complement strand
GGCCGCCTTGAAAAGGCCCCTTGACAGCGAAAGCCCCATACAAGGTGGCGCGGCGAAGCCGCGACGGAGAGGGGGACAGCGCCTGCAAAGAAAAGGCCCCTCTCCGGCCGCTTCGCGGCCACCTCTCCCCCCGCTTCGCGCGGGGCGAGGAATCCAAGCTTAGAACTATCCTACCTTCGCCTCCGGGTGGCTGATCGGATCCCGTACCGTCCCATACTGGCTGCCCCAGCGGTCGGTCATGTCGCAGCGTATGTCCCACAGCTCAGGAAAGAAGCGATGAAGGGCGCCGGCCTGCAGCAGTTCGACCGGCCGGCCCTTCAGCGATTTCGAGCCGAGCCCGATCGAACGGTGGATGAGGTAGAGATGATTGGCGCGGAATTTCTGGAACAGCTCGTCGAATTCGATCAGCGCCTCGGCGATGACATAGCTGTCGCCGTGATCGTACCTGATATCGTAGACATCCTCGACCGAGAGCCCGCGACCATCGAGATAGGACGCCTGGAAGGCGCGCCACAGGTCCGGCGGCATCCGCAGCAAGAGCTTGAAACCCGGCGATTCCTGGCCGCTGCCATTGCCGAGCTGCAGCCGAATCTCCTGGTATTCCTTGGGCGACATGGTTTCGAGCAGGTCGAGCTGCGCCGTCATCATGCGCATCAGCCGATGCACGCGCCCCATCAGCGTGACGATGCGATGGGTGTTCTGCTGCTCGAGGAAGTCGACGACATCGACCAGCGTGTAGGTGATGAGCTTCATCCACAGCTCTTCGACCTGGTGCACGATCTGGAACTGCAGCTCGTCGGCATTCACCATCTCGGCCAGCGGCTTCTGGCAGGCGAGAAGCTTGTCGCATCGGAGGTAGACGCCGTAGTCGCGCATCTCGGGTGTTTCGATGCGGGCGTAATAATCCGGCTTGTGCATGGCAGCTGCTCCTTTGCCCTGCCCGTCGGCTCAAGGCATCTGTTCGGTCCGAACCCGAAGGATAAGCGCTTTTGGCTTGAACATTGTTCCCTTCTGTTATTCAAATGGCAGGAAATGAAGGACGAAAATCCTTTCATGACGCGATTTTGGAGAACGTTTGATGCTGGATGCCCTTGATCGAAAGATCGTCGCGGCGCTGGAACGCGACGCGCGTATCTCCTTCACGGTGCTCGCCGACGAGGTCGGCTTAAGCAAGACGCCGTGCTGGAAGCGGGTCAAGGCGCTGGAGGACGCCGGCATCATCCGTGGCTACTCGACACGGATCGATCCGGCAAAGCTCGGCTTCGGCATCGAAGCCTTTATCCAGGTGTCGATCGATTTCGAGCTTTCCGAAGCCTTCGAGGCCGCAGTCCAGGCGCACCCGCTGATCCGGCGCTGCCACGCCACGACAGGCGAGGCCGACTATCTCCTGCAGATCGTGACGGTCGACATGATGGCGCTGGACAGGATGCTGCGCGTCGAGCTCAGCCGCCTGCCTGGCGTGCGCCGGACGATCACATCGATGGTCATGCGCGAGATCAAGGGTGACATTTCTTTCGCCAATGCCGTTGGTCATACGCAGCAGAAGCGATAACGGGTCGGCAGTGGCTGGTGCTTGTTGGAGCCGATCAGCGGGATGGTTCAGGCTGCGTTTTTGTCCGGCTTGTCGATCCGCCATGCCGGGCTTGGGGCTGGATCGACGCGCTGGTCCTTCTGCTGTTCGGCGTCAGCTTTCCACTTCGGGCAGTTCTCGTAGTCATGGTCGCGCCCGCCGCAATAAGCGCAGCATTTTGCAGGGATATCGGGGCGAAACATCGTCATGCATTGAAATGCGCGTGGCGCCGGTCTGGTTGCGTGGCACCGTTACTTTTCGCTTACATTAGGGGCTTGGGTGCTAAATCCGAGGCTTAAGAGACTGTTTCGAAATTCGCTCTGGCGAGTCATATGGTGGTGGTTTCGAGAACCGGCGCGCAGCGGACATTAGAGCGCTGCGCGTCCAATTGGACGCGCAAAGGACGCTCTAACACTTTGCATTTGCGCATGATCCTTTCCGGAAACCGAAATCGGTTTCCGGGGTCATGCGCTGGTCCGTGAGCACCGGAAGCGCAGAAAACGCCATCAGATGGCCGCCAGAGTAGAGTTTCCAAACAGTCTCTAAGGCGTGTAGCCCAGCGCGGCCAGGGCCGACAGCCCTGCAACCAGGCCAATTGCAATAACAATGCCGAAATGCCGTTCCAGGAATTTGCGCCCCTGCCAGTCGTATCGCATATCTGAAACTCCGCCGCGTAATCTGGGGCAGTGTGTTCAGGCGTCAAGGCCGGGGTCTTGACGGGCGGTAGTCAGGCAGCTGCCATTGTTCATATCGTGGTTCATCGGAGTGTGGAACGACACCTCATGGCCGAGCACTCTTCATCGGTGGGAGAAAACCACTCCCAGCCCGCCGCAGCATCCGACCCCCCGCCTGGCCTTTGTTTATGCCGAGGCGGTGCGAGGCCTTCTGCATCAGCAGAACGTGGTGGAGAGCCTCAATACGCGAGCGGGCATCTGATCTTTGCAACCGCGTTCGTGAGTTCTCTCCTCGGCGGCAGAGCCCTCCTGGATGGGCTGGGGCTGTGGGACTGGCTGGCGCTGGCGCTGCTTTTCCTGATCGGGCTGCTGGTCGTGATCATGTTGTGGCCCTACTACGCCTATACGTTCCGCTTCGATCCAGAGCAGCTGCTCCAGGACTTTGTCGATAAAAACCCCTCCGAAACCATGGATGTGATGCACCGCGCCCTTGCGCTCCGCATCAAAACCGACATGGCCAGCAACTGGCGGATCATTCAGCGCCTGCGCATGTCACTACAGCTTGCACTGTTTCTATTGTTGCTGGAACTTCTGGCGTGGCTGTTGGCGATAACACGAGTCTAGGCTCAGGGACTATTAAGCCAGCAGGATGAAGACTGCTATGCGAAAATCCCTCGCGCTAAAGCTGAGCTTCGATAGCCGAATTGTCTATAACAGACCATACTTGTACAATCTTTTTGTCCCGAAATTCATAGATGACGTTCTCGGCAAAGGAAACTCTCCTCCCTCTCACAGGGAGGCCGAGGAATGTTCCTTTCGGGGTACAATCGAAGTCAAGCCGGCTCGCTATATAAGGCGGATCGGAAATCAACATTCGGACGTTGAAATAAAGGTCCGGGATTTCAGCAAAGTCTGTCTCCAGCATTTCGCGATAACCTGACAAGCCGAGCCGCCGGCCGTTGTGGATCACCTCATTATCGACGAACTGTCCCAGCTTCTCCCAGTCCTGCTTGTTCAGGCAGGCAATGTAGTCTCGATAGACGCCGGAGAGGTCGGTTTTAATCATCGCGACTGACCCTATCTTCTAACGGGTCCTGCTGCAAAGGCGGTATTCTCGCGCTCACGCAGATGACGGCATGAAGCGGCTTCATGCGCAGATGAGAAAGTGTTAGACAGCGTCCACTTCCTCTATTCCCGCTTCGTCTAATGGTAGGACAGCGCCCTTTGAAGGCGTGAATCGTGGTTCGAGTCCATGAGCGGGAACCAGCATCGCCGGCGCCGGGCAACCGATCGGACCGGGCGTGCCGTCCTTTTCCGAACTGGCAAGGTGGTCGGGCCGACCGAGGAGCCCTATAACCACCTGACGTGACGGAGGACGACATGGCCGACGACAAATCCAAGAGCAAGCAGGACCGCAAACCGGCCTCGGGCGAGGAGCCTTACGACGTTGCGGCTTTTGCGAAAAAATACGGCATACCGCCAAGCGAGGCCGCGACCATCATCAAGCGGTACGGGCCTTCGAGAAGGAAGCTCGATGCGCATATGGCGAGCCGCAACGCCTGATCCGCATCCAGCGGCGGCCTGGACCCGGCTTGACCATGCCCGCCTGTTTTCCGGCCGGTTCTGCCGGATGCCCGAAATTTCCTATTTTGGGAAGTTGCCCCTTGTTCCCGTTTTGGGAACTCGCTATATCAAGGCGTGCAGATCGTCAGCAAAAAGACCCTTGTTGCCTTCTGGACCAGGCACCCGCAGGCGAAGGGGCCGCTGACCGCCTGGTATCTGGCGGTCGACAAGGTCGAATGGAAAACCTCCGCTGACGTCAAGAATCTGTTCGGTGCGAACGTGGACTTCGTCAGTGATATCAGTGCGATTTTCGATATCGCCGGCAACAAATACCGGGTCATCGTTCATGTCAGCTACACGTACAAGCGGGTGCTGATCAAATTCGTCGGCACCCATACCGAATACGATAAGATAGATGCGGAAACCGTGTGATGAAAAACATTCGCCCCCTCAAGACCGAAGCTGACTATGACTGGGCCATCGCTGAGATCGCCCGATATTTCGACAACGAGCCCGAGATCGGTTCTCCCGACGGCGACCGTTTCGATGTGCTCGCCGATCTCATCGAAGCCTATGAGACCAGGCATTATCCGATCGAGGCGCCGGACCCTGTCACGGCCATTCGCGCATATATGGAAATGGCCGGCCTGAAGCAAGTGGCCCTTGCCGAAGTCATCGGCTCGGCTTCGCGGGCCTCGGAAATCTTGAACAGGAAGCGCTTGCTGACGATGGAAATGGTGCACCAGATCCACAAGAATTGGCACATTCCGGCGGAAGTGCTTATCCAGCCTTACCACCTTTCAGGTGATCAGAAGACCGAACGGCGCCGGCCGGTGCGCAGCATTTGAAGCGATGGCAAGACATTTCGTCCATTGCCAATTGGCGAAGACCTGCTTGCAATGCCTAAAGTCCTGACAGCTTGGAAAAACCCTGCCCTCAAGATCGGCCTGATCGACCTCGGAGGGCCGATCCATGGATGTTGCGCTTATGTTAGCTTGAGCGCATATTTCGTCAGCCGGTGAACTATCCAAGCCGGTTAGGCTCGGCGCCAGTCCCCCCCTCGATCCCTCGACGCCGAGCCGCCGGGATCGGCCCTGGAGGCGAACCATGCCCATGTATCTCTCACGATTCAGCTATACGCCCGAGACCTGGGCGCGCCTGATCGAAAACCCTGAGGATAGACGCGAGGCAGCCCGCACCTACATCGAGTCGGTCGGCGGAAAGCTGCACGGGTTCTGGTACGCCTTCGGAGAGCACGATGGCTGGAATCTGTGGGAGGCGCCAGACAACGTTTCGATGGCATCTGTCGCGCTTGCCATTGGTGCGGGAGGAGCGCTCAGCTCGTACGAGACCACCGTTCTCCTAAGCGTCGAAGAAACGATGCAAGCCCTCGGCAAGGCGAAGTCGGTCCGCTATCGCCCGCCGGGAAAGCCCTGACCAGCTCGCGCGGTGTGGGCGTCGGAACCGTTTCCAGACTTTCTCGCGGCCGTTAATCATGTCGCCCAAAAGCATGCCCTCAGGCTTGAACCGGGGGTCCTGCAGCCTCGCATCCGGCCAGCGAATGCTATGCTCGCCGCCCAGCTGGCAAAGCCGCTCGCCCGCTCGCCCGCGCAACGATCGCTTGCAGCGGCTCCGGCTGGTGCAGCAGGAATCCCTGGCCGAAGGCAACGCCCATATCCCTGAGGATGTCGAGCGCATCCTGCTCTTCGATCTTCTCCGCCACCACGGAGCAGCCGAGGCTTCTAGCTATGCCCGATATGGCTGAGACGATCTCGCGGTCGAAACGGCTCTTCGCAATATGCTCGATGAAGGAACCGTCGATCTTGATCGTGTCGACGGGAAAGCGCCGGAGATATTCGAACGAGCTCATGCCCGCCCCGAAATCATCGAGGCTGACGCGGCAGCGCCGCTCGCGCGCCTTGCGGACGAACTCTTCGGCAGCAGTGAAATTGGTGACCGCGGCGGTTTCCGTGATCTCGAAGCCGATGCCGGAATGCGGCGCCCCGGTCTCATCGATGACGGCGTCGACGAAATCCCAAAGCTGCGGATCGCTCAGCGTCTGTGCCGACAGGTTGAAGCCGAGCGTGAGCGCCCCTGACTTCAGCGCCGGACCATGAAGCGAGAGCGCCGTCCTGATGATCCAGCGATCGAGCCGCGAGGCAATGCCGAACCGCTCCGCCGCCGGGATGAACTCGCCCGGCGGGATCAGCCGCCCGTTGCGCCCGGCGAGCCGCGCCAGGACCTCGACATGGCGGTTCTCTTGCCAGGGTTGTCCGAGGCGATGGATTTCCTGGCCGAACAGTTTCAGCCTTCCGTCTTCCATGGCATCGACGGTGTCGGCCGCCAGCCGCGCCGCATTGAGGCCCCCGGATGTTGTCTCAGGCGAGAACACCGCGAAGCGATTGCGCCCGGCGGCCTTGGCCGCATAACAGGCGTCGTCGGCGCAGGCCAGCGCGTCGGCCACCGCGGTATTCTCATCGGCGACAAAGGCGATGCCGATGCTGGCCGCAAGCTTGCGCGACGCCGCCGTCGAGCCGAGATCGGTATCGCGAACCGCCGCGAGAACGGCGCCGGCGAGACGCTCGGCTTGCGCTGCGTCGCAATCCGGCACCAGCAGCGCGAACTCGTCGCCGCCGAGGCGCGCGGCATGCGCCGGCGGCGGCAGACAGCCCAGAATGCCCTCGGCAACGCGCTTAAGCGCGAGGTCGCCGGTGGCATGGCCGGCGAAGTCGTTCAAGGCCTTGAAGTAGTCGAGATCGACATAGAACACCGCGAGCGGGCGCGCCGTTGCGATATGCTGGGCCAGCAGCCGGTCGAATGCGGCGCGGTTCAAAAGGCCGGTCAGGGCGTCATGGCGGGCCGCATGGGCAAGTTCCTGCTCGCGTTGCTTCGCCTCGGTGATGTCGCGCACCGTGCCCAGGATCTGGCCCGACGACTGGGCGTCGGCGATGAACCGTATCAGCGATTCGACATGCCTGATGTCGCCGTCCCGCTTGATGATGCGGTATTGCACGGCGACGACCTTTTGGGTTTGCAGCGGCGCCAAGTGGGCCCGCTCGGCGTCGGCCCTGTCGTCCGGATGCAGATAGCTGTGCCAGAGGTCTTGCGACACCTCGTCGGTTTCGGCGACAAGCCCGAAGATTTCCCGCGTGCGCTCGTCCCAGTAGCTTTTGCGTGCGGCAAGATCGTGATGCCAGATGCCGGTGCCGCTGGCGGCCAATGCCAGGCGAAACCGGACATTGACCTGTTCGAGCTCTGCTTCCGCTTGCTTCTGCTTGCTGATGTCGGTCTGGACGCCCATCAGCCGGACCGGCCGGCCTTCGACATCGCGTTCGACCACTCCGCCGCGATCGAGAACCCATACCCAGTGACCGGATTTGTGCTTCAGCCTGAGCTCGGTCTCGATCGAATCGGTCAGGCCGGTAATGTGGCGTTCGCCGCTGGCCACCGCCCGCTCGCGATCGTCGGGATGCGTCAGCTGCAGCCAGAGATCGCTCGCCTCGACGAGCTCACCCTCACCATAGCCGAGCATTTGCGACCACATCGCCGAGTAAAAACAGTCGCCGCTCCTGAGATCCCAATCCCAGACGCCAAGATGCGCGCGTTCGAGCGCCAGCTCCCAAAACTCTCCGTTGCGATTCTTCTTGTCAGCCATGCCCTGGACTTCGCCTGCCCCGTCGCGGCCATTGTGCGGCAAAAGCAAAGAAGAAACCGTTACTGCGTAGCGGCTGGGGTGGACGGCCAATCTCCCCCAGTTGGGCAGGGCAATCGCATATGGCTTCTTGCGAAGAGGACCCCCACCCTAACCCCTCCCCACAAGGGGGAGGAGACTTCCGTTGGCGCTGACCTCGGCAAATTGCCTGCCTTCCGGCGCGCCAAAAGGAAAGTAAAGGCGCGCGGCAGCGTTCCCTCCCCCTTGTGGGGAGGGTTAGGGTGGGGGGTACGCGCCGG
>NZ_JBVVQC010000067.1:0-9208 GCF_055811515.1 Mesorhizobium sp. WSM4841 | reverse complement strand
GGCGGGGGTGGGCATGCCCGGATTGTAGGAAATCCTACGCGCGCCGGCTGCGTCGCGTCTACCAACCGGCGGTTGGAATGCTCAACTCGGTGAGCCTTGCTTTACCCGGTCCTACCGCCCCAGCGCTTGTTTCGAAACCGACAGAAGTTCTTCTTCGTCCACCACTCCGGCCATGTAGTTGGCAATAATTCGGGACGCGAGCGCTTCACGTCGATGCGCAGATTCACTGTCAATCTTCAACCGCTCGAACACCCGCGCCAGTAGGGCCAACTCGGTCGGGTTGAAGACACCCGCATGCTCGGCTTTTCCACCAATCGGCATGACAAACCCCCTTCGCCCAGAGATTTTGTTCGTGCGTCATTATCATACACCAAAAAACCGCACCCCGTTGCAGAATCGCAGACGCGAGATGCGCCCCTCGCGGAAGATCTGCGAGCGGGCGAGGACGACCCCACATCAGATCTTCAGCAACCCCGTCGAATTCCTTGAGGCCTTCGCTGGGAGGCTTCTGCTTATGAAGTCCCTGTTCCGTTGCAGCCGCCTCGAAAGCGGCGAACGCAGCTTGGTGACTGCAATGTCCGGCCAGGCATTCCTCGATCATTCGGATTGCTTCAAGCCGGGACGGGTTGTCCATGGATG
This sequence comes from Mesorhizobium sp. WSM4841, assembly GCF_055811515.1. Lineage (NCBI taxonomy): Bacteria > Pseudomonadati > Pseudomonadota > Alphaproteobacteria > Hyphomicrobiales > Phyllobacteriaceae > Mesorhizobium > Mesorhizobium sp. WSM4841. Next base: position 8,569 of record NZ_JBVVQC010000067.1, on the reverse strand, counting down.
GCCATGGTTGCTGAAGCGCTTTCGCAGCGCCGGCTATCGACGCGACCACCACCGGCGTGTGATTCAGGTAGATTGTAATCGGGACAAACGCCGTCATTTTTGTCGCTCACCAGGATCGAAGGCGGTTAAACGCGAAGACATGGCGGTGGTTGCATGAACATGCATCGTGAATTCAGAGCGGCGCTGCCCGACGCGATCGAGGCTGAACACGCGGTGCCAACACGCAGGGGTTGCACGTCCGACGAGCCTTGATCGTATCGGTGCCATGAACGAAGAAGCCCGCGCCCCACGGAGGGGAAGGACGCGGGCTGATCGGAGGGGACAATCCGATCTCGCAGCATTCCTATGTGCACAGGAAATATTACCGCAGGAGGCGAACGTCTTGCGCGTGCCAGTGTTCCATACGGAAACAAAAAGTCCGCCGCACCTAAAGCGCGACGGGGCGATCAAGCGATCATCGAGCGCGGGGTGGGTCGGGATTTGCCCGGTTCGCGAATCGTGAAAAATGATAGGCTGCCGGCTGCGTCGCGTCTGCCGACCCGACGCGGAGCATTTCGAGCATTGCCACTAGACAATCCTTCGGGCCGAAAGTGTTACCCATGTCTCCGGTATAAACCGTAACCTATGTGTCCAGAATGGACCTTGAAAATACTGGCGATCCCGACAGGATTCGTTGATCATTTCTTGCCTATTGATTTGGCTTCGTTTTCGCCGCTGGCGCCCGCACCAAATTCGAGGTGCGGGGATAAAGCGTTCGCAGCTTGTTCCGCCATCTTCTTTCGGCTGGCCTTCCGAGTGTAGACTTCGGCCATGCGCGGGTTTTTCCATCCGTACATTGCTGCAAGCTGCATTTCGGTAGCGCCATTCTCCGCGGCTATCGTAGCACCGGCCTTCCTTAGACCGTGAGCACGTCCCGGAACTCCAGCTGTTATGCACTCTTCCGCGAACCAAGCGCCGAAGGATTCCTTGGTCCAGGACTTTCCCCGGCTGGTTGAGAGTAAGACAAGGTCGCCGGTCGTAGTCGCCTCGATTGAGCGGGCCAACGGCGGCAAGAGCGGGATAACAATCTCCATTCCGTTCTTGCTCGCTCGATACGTTATGACCCCTTCCTTGATGTGCTGCCTGCCGAGCTTCACAGCGTCACCGCGTCGAAGGCCGGTGTAAAGAAGCAGATCAAAGGCCAGCCGCGCTTTCGTGCCCACAGGGTGTGCCGCCTCAAACTTCCGGGCTTCATCAACGGTCCAAGTGTGATGTCCGTCAGTTGCCGGGGTCTTGGTGTCGACTCCCGCCGCGGGATTCTCGGTGACCCAATCGCTGTCGACCGCAAATTTGAACAGCGCGGTCATGATCTTCACGTAATTCATTGCGGCGTAAGGCGTGGCCTCGCGGCGCATCTTGCCTGCCTTGATGTCACTGGCCGCGATCGCCCGGAATTTTAGATCCCCGCCTGTCTTGCAAACCGACAGGAGGACGCGTTTTCGCATCTCCTGCGTTTCTGGGCTAAGGAGGGAAAACCTCCCGCTCTCAAGATACTGATCGACAAGCCATCGGAGCGACGATCGAGGCGCCTTCGCCTTAGCGTCAATTTTCCTGCCAACCAGCGCCGCTTCGTATGCCTCATTGAACTCTGGCGATCCGAAAACACCGGGCAGACGCATGCGCTTCTCCCTTCCGCGCCGGAAGTACCACACGGTCTTTCCGTGGCGGTTGCTCTCCCGCTGTATGAAGGGTTTGCGAGGGCGCGGCATGGCGACCATCAAAGATAGCCTTTTCCTTTGCCGTCAACCTCAACCTGCAGCTTTCCATGACCCTCAGGCATAAGACGCACAAGAACATCGCCGATTTTGAGCTCGGCAACAAAGCCGGCCTTCGCGGCACCCTTACATATCGCTTCGACCTGGCGGGCAGGAAGGGGTAGAACCTTCGTCATGCGCCCTCCCGGCAGAGTTGGCGCATCTTCTCGATATCTCGAAGGGTCGTATAGTATCGATTCCCGATCGTCTCGACCGCGAGTAGACCGCGGTTGACAGCACGGCGTAAACCTCGCTCCCCCATGCTGCCATCGGGGAACGCGATGGTCGCCGCAAGCGCCAAGCGGAGCGGGGTATCGGGGCCGATCGACGATCGATCAATTTCGGTTTTCGGGTGCATCCAGCAGCCTCGTTTTTTTGACACTGGATGCTCATTTCTGCCGACATTTGTTGCACGTCAACAACAGAATATTCTTTTAACAGACAGCCGGTAAGCGACTAGGTGGCGATACCTCAATGGCCGCAATGCTTTTCGCCTTATGAACAATTTTTGCGACCGATCCGGCCAAGCTGCTCCAAAACGAAGGTTAGCGCGGCATTCCGTGCTAGAATCAAACATTCCAAACTTGATTCTTTCATTAGCCGTGAAATGGAAATTAGACCGTGGATGTGAATGACCTGTGGCGCATCGACTATCAGGGACCATCCAGATCGGCCAGTCGAGGATGTAAAACAGTGGATATCTCGCCTTAACGAAACGCGGGACTGGCTAAAGCACGACAGACCCCAGCCAACCGTAAACCTGGTGGCCTTCGAAGCTGGGTTGTTCATCCTTCGCGCCATGTCCAAATGGGAACCTTGGACGCCTGCCATGTTTGCGTTCAAAGAACTATGGTTGTCCTCTCCGAAGCTGATGCGGCCGGAAGACTATGCGCCAGAAGGAGAGGAAGCAGGCCCGCCACCGTGAGGCAGCGGGCTCTGGCCTTCATTTGAGCGTGATTAGATCCAGCGGTCCCGGCGCTGGTCGCCGGCCACAAGAACAAGGCCCAACAGCAAGCCTACAGCCGCGCCCAGCATGAAGGCGGACGATACCGTGCCAGGATTTTCTTGAACGACATCGGAAGCAGTAGACGCCCTTTTGCGAAGTGCTTGCGTTGTCCGAGACACGCTATCGGCCGCGCCCTCATACCAACCAGTAGCTTCCTCGACCACCTCTTCAGCGCGCTCCGCGAGCGTCCGATTGATCTTGTTGATCTCGCGCTTCAGTTGCGCAACCTGCTTCTCCAAGTCTTCCTGAGCTTCTCGTTGCGTCTTGCTCGGCGTTGCGGCTTCGTTCGGGTCGTCAGCCATTGTGATCTCCCTTTGGGGTGGGGCTCAACGGCCGCCGCGGCGTAAGGTTCCTCAGCAACAAAAAAGGCCCGCCACCGTGAGGCAGCGGGCTTGCTGGTGTGGCCGGGTTAGTGCTTGTCGCTGCTGGAAGCGTACAGAAGGATCGTCGCCAGCCAACAGAACGGGCGCTGGCGCTTGGAAGAGTCGATCACGCTTTCGCCCATAATTAAGGGAAAAGCGAATGTCACACGACACTTCAATCGATTCCAAGCAGCTTTCAATGCTCGCTGCCGTACTCAAAGGCTACTGCGACGAAGCAGGAATCCCCGAATGGCACCCGGCAAGGGAACACTTCGGGCGGTGGCTTATGAGCCTGTTCCAATCCGGGGTAATTGAGCCTGACGCTCTGAAAGCCAAGCTGAACGATGGCTATGAAGATTGGCTAGGCGAGATCGGCGCAACCGGTCCTTTCATACCGCCCAAACTATCGTCCGATGACCGTCTGGTGGGCGACAATATCTTGCCAGGATCAGATCGAAGGGGCAGACCAGCGGTCGTCCGCGAAAACACAACGACTTAGCTGACTTCTAGAGGATCATTGAAATGCGTCGGGTCCGCTGTCGACGGCTCCAAAAGCGCGAACGTTGCGCAGCTGGACACTTCCGGGAGACAGCGGACTCAAACTCGGGCCAAGAGGGGACAAGGCCCTTTATGATCCCTATGCGGGGATCATGGCAATAACGGCGGGCGGGTACAAACGTTCCGTCGGCTGAAAGATATATCCGGCCGCTTAGCACTTCTTCACCTTCGGCGTGATCTCTTCGATCTGCGCGCCCTCGCCGATCTCTTTTGCCATGGCTTCTGCCTTGGCCTTGACCTTGGTGGTCAAGACCGTGCGCCAATGCGGCGTTTCGAATACGCTAACGATGTAGGTTGTCGTCGCCTGCATCTGTATGGCGCAACTTTCCTGTTGATGGATGCGGCGCAACAGTTCTTGGGATCGAGCGAGAATGCGCCGGCTCTCTTCAATGGTGGAGCGCAGGCCCGCAATCGAGGTCCGCGTGGCTTTAGCCTGCAACCGCGCACTCTCAACGTACACGTTATCGATTTGCCACGGGTCCATTGCCGTAACTCACTGCGACTAGCGTTTTCGAGTTAGAAATCGGGCTTCCCGCATAAGTGACGGCCAGTCGGACCCCAGAAAAGCGATAAGCTCGCGAGCCTGCTCTTCGGTTATATTCGCCTCTTTAACCAAGCGCTGAACGATAGAGTCGTCAGGGGCCCTGCTGGGTGTTCTGTCCCTATCGTCAGCGATCGGAAAAAATCCTTAGGTAGCATAACGCGACCATTTGGATTGAGTTCCTCCACAATGATTTCCGCGATCACGGAATTACTCGGATCTCCCCAAGCTCGGTAGTATCAAGGCGGCGGACCCCAATCCGCTAGGCCGGCGCCCGACAAGGCAATCTACCCCAACGCCCCCCAAGTGGCGCCGGCCACTTTCCCACAAGGCGAGCGCTTCAGTTCCTCGGCAGCTTGTGGACCTCCAGCCTGATCGATCGCCGCCCGCTTTTGCGGCTGATTCATTTCGCGACATCGGCCCGGCAACAGAGTATAGACCCTCAAGAGGGGCAAAATCCCCGGATCGGCTGCAAGCCTTGTTTCATCCCATTGCCAATATCGAAGATGTGCAGACGCTGGCGCAGGCCATCGTCAACACGATCGCCGAGCCCTTCGTCGTCCTTGACGAGAAGTTTCGCGTGCTGGCGGCCAGCCGCTCCTTCTACCAGACCTTCAAGGTCGACCCCGAGCAGACGCGCGGCTCGCTGCTCTATGCGCTCGGCGACGGCCAGTGGGACATTCCGGCACTGCGCCTGCTCCTGGAGACGATCATCCCCGAGAAGACCGCCATGGACGGTTTTGAGGTCGAGCATGATTTCCCGAATATCGGACCACGAACAATGCTGCTCAACGCCCGAAAGGTTCTCTACGACCACAGTTCAGCCGTGACCATCCTGCTCGCCTTCAACGACATCACGGCCCGCCGTGCCATCGAGAGGGAAAAGGAAGAGCTTCTCGGCCGCACCGAAGACCTGCTGCGGCAAAAGGATGTGCTGCTGCGCGAAATGGAGCACCGGGTCGCCAACAGCCTGCAGATCATCGCCAGCATCCTTTTGTTGAAGGCCCGCTCCGTCACATCAGAGGAAACTCGTCAGCATTTGAAGGATGCCCATCAGCGGGTTCTGTCGGTCGCCGAAGTGCAGCGCCACCTCCACACCACGACCGGCGTCGAAGAGATCGACGTCGTGTCCTATCTGTCGAAGCTGTGCAGCAGCCTGGCCGTCTCGATGGTTGGTGAAGACCAGCCGATCGCGGTTAACGTCACGGCACATGGCGGCAGGATAGACTCGCAGAAGGCGGTGAGCCTCGGCCTGATCGTCACCGAGCTCGTTCTGAACGCGATCAAATATGCCTTTCCGAGGGAAAAGGCCAAGGCGCTGATCCAGGTGTCTTACGAAACCGACGGCGGCGACTGGAAGCTGACAGTGTCGGACAACGGCACCGGCAAACTCACCAGCGAGCCGTCGAGCGCGGGCTTGGGGACAGCCATCGTCGAGGCGCTGGTCAAGCAGCTGGAGGCCAGGATCGAGGTCATCAGCGACACCAAGGGCACCAGCGTGTCGGTGACCAGGGCGACGTTCACCTCGCGTGTGCCACGGGCGGCGTAGACGATCGACCTGGGACCACTGGTGACTCGACATCAGGCTAGTCGAGAAGTACAGGCCACCGAAGCGCAAAAAGCCGTTGCGTGACATGGTGGACTATCATGGAAACGGGCATTGCTCTCGCAGCAAACATGAGGCACCGCTCCACAGTGGCGCCGGCCACTTTCAGCCCCCTCGTTCGAAAGTTGGCTTCCAATCGCGATTGGGCGCCCGCTGCTGGCCTTCGTAGTCAGGAACGCATGTGAAGAACACCTGCCGTCGGTCACGGCCGGCAGCCTTGCAATTTGAGCAAACAAATAGCCCGACCAGGTCGTCATGCATCGAGCCGTGGTCACGGCCGAGCCTGTCAATCAACGCCTGGATATCCAGCTTCGTCGATTTGCAGCACATCGGGTGTCCGCAATTGACATAGATGGTTTCGCGGGCGGCCAGGGTGTCGGCGAGGGTCTTTTGGGGCATGGCGATCTCCGTTGAAGGGCTCGCCGCAACGGGGAGGAATATAATCCTGAAAACGAGGGCGTCGGCAATAGGGGACGCCCACTCTTTGCTTTTGGGTTGATATTAGCTCAGGGCCCTATTTCTTTCGGCCGGACTCTTTGCAACCTTCTCGCTATCTTGTGCGGCAACGGCGCGGCCTTCTTAAAGCATCCGCTTCATCGGCTCGTTGCGTTTTTCGTCAGTGTGAGCACGATAATGGAACGTCCAAAATCCGTATCGGAGATGATCGAGCGCTACGACAGCGATTTTTACGAGCCGATAGGGCGCTTGATAATGCAGTTTGGATTTCTGGAATTCCATATCGATCATTGGCTGTCCGCGCTTGGCGCCGACCAACCGAAGCTGCGGAAAGCGAACAACTTGAATAACAAAATCACTCTGTATGGTCAGATCATCGACCAACACACCACCGAACCGAATGACTTTGCCGAGCGCGATCGCCTCGTCCAGCAGATGCGCGAACTCAACACGTTTCGCAATCGTGTCGTTCACGGTCCGTGGAGCGCATACCTCGTAGAAAAGAAGGCTTGGCAGAAACTCTCATTCAACCGGCAAAATGCAACACACCAATTCTTTGAGGTGACTGCCGATGAAATTCGGGCGGCTGCTAGCGACCTAGCGAAAATCCAGGTAGAGGCGTCTCACTTTGCCTTTGGCTTTCTAGCGGTGAAAATCCAACGCTTGGTACCCACGGCCTGAGTCCCGCTTTGGGTACCCACTTCAACCTGCCCCGGCAATGGCACCCCGCCGCCGAGCGCGGCGGGGCAGGTTCGATTTAAGCCGTCGTAGCTATTGCGTCTTTCGAGGATCGTCCGCCGGATTGATGTACTTGATGCTCCACGGGCCATTATTGGTGAGTTGGAGCACCGTCTCCTCGTCGAAGTAAGCAAAATGCGCCGTGTCGGGCGGCAAAGCGAAGAAGCCGCCCGCAGGAATTGCTTTGGCGGCGCTCCGGTCGGCGGTCTCGCCCATGCCAAGATTAATGGTCCCCGATATTACTGTGTCAACCTCAAGCCCTGGATGCGTGTGCGGCGCGATCGCATACCCAGCCGGCAATTTGAGCCGAAGGGCAAACGGACCTTCCTTGGTCGGATCGCCGAACAAGACTGCCGCCTCTGCTCCGGCAGGGAGCGTTTTTGGACCCGGGCCCCACTTAACCTCGTTGGGAGTGACCACAGTGTGCGCATCCTCTGCCGAAGCAAAGGAGGCGATTCCGCAGGATACGATCCAGCCGATTGCAAGTAGCGATGCAATTTTCATGGTAACCTCCCGTCTAGCCGCGCTACCCATTCCGGCCGCGTGCCGGGGTGGGCTCGCCAAACATTCAGATTAGGTCCGCGAGCCACGTCTTGGCAAGCATGTCGCGCAAGTCGTGGCCATTGAGATGCAGCAGATCGAACGCGACGAAATAGAGGTCGTGCTGGCGCCTGGTGATTGCCTTGCGCAGTGCGGCAAAATCCGAAAGGCCAGCCTCATTCAAGACGACGACTTCGCCGTCGATGATGGCATTCTCGACGTCCAGCGTTCGCGCCGCCGCAGCTAGGTCGCGGTACTTGGCAGTCCAATCGAGTCCGCGGCGGGTGAAAATCCGAGCGCCGCCGGCGTCGATGATGATCTGGGAGCCGGTAGCCGTCGAATTTGGCTTCATGCATCCAGTCATCGCCTTGGGGCGGCTTGGCTACCAAGGTCGGCATCATCGGAGGAATAAATTCTAGCCGGTCGCCGGCACTCACTCGTTTAGGCACCAAATTGACTCTAGGCTCATCCGATTTGACAGCCAGGGGAACGGAACGTGACCATTTTACTAAATTAGTAATGATGCATGAGAGGCTTATGGTAGAACTAGCCGGCGACCCAAACCCCCGCCGGTTAGGCCCGGCGGTCGGTTGCCTACCCCGCAGCGGCTGTCGGGCCGTCTGAAGTGGTAGGCACGGTGAGGCCAAGTGACCCGAATTAGAACCAGCCAGATCGGCATGCCGTTCTCCTTGAAATAGGACACCACCGGCAGCGTCAGGTAAGCCGTGGAGCGCCGTCCGCGTCACATTCGCCTTAGTAGCCGCCGCCGCCCATGCCGCCGCTACCGCCGGGGCTACCGCTGCCACCGTTTGTGGTCTGTGTCGTGGAATGCTGCGCTCCATTGTTGGTCATGCACCCGGCGGCACCGGTTAGGATCATGAGCAAGACTGCGATTGTGATGTGACTGGGCATAAGGGTTGTCTCCCTTCCGTGGGTTCCCCCGCAATCGGTCAACAACATTGCGCTCGG
>NZ_JBVVQC010000066.1:0-10970 GCF_055811515.1 Mesorhizobium sp. WSM4841 | reverse complement strand
AGATCAACACATTGCGACAGTCTCGAGATCAGAGCCTGCCAGTCGCTTTCAATGGAATCATTCCTTTGCATCTGGCCTAGGAATCACATCTCGATTCCACCAGTCTACCCCTAAGTTAGCGCCTATGGGAACGGCCCCCGTCACTGGAGACCAGGAGCCACAGCGGGCACTACAGGCCTAACTTCTCCCGGAGTGCATCAATGCGTTTAGAGGCTTCCGCCTTGCTGAGGCCGTCAGCATAGGCGTCAGGGTCGTCGGCCTGTTCGGCCAAAGTTTTCAAATAGGAGGCTTGTGCGGGGGTCATGGGGTCATCTCCGCTGATCCAATCTTCCGGGTCCTTTTTGACAGTTGCCGGTGCCTCGATTTTTGGGTTGTGCCGGTCGCCCATGATCAATCTCCCTTGATGATCATCACAATGAGAATGATCATGATTTGTTCCGCCAGATTGTGTCGCGTCCGCCCGCCCAGGCCGGTTACGCGCAAGCGGAGCGAATCTCTTCTTGGCTATTTCATAGCGTGGATACCTATGGTTGTAATCTTGCACGATCCTCAAATCGGTGAGGACGCCCCTTGAGCAGCGATCAGGGCCATTGGAGCCGTACCTGGCTCAACTCGGGAGTCGGCTTCTTCGAATTATTTGGCCTTCAGCCATGTGTTCGACAGTCCGCTCCTGTAGCGGCTGTCGGCGCGCTTCGAGATAATTCCATTGAGCCCGATCTTCTCGACGGTGCGGAAGAGCGCCAGCGCACTGCCCTCGAAGTGCTCACTGTATTGGATCTTGCCGAGGCCAGGCTCAACCAGTTGCCATAGCGCCTGCTTGCGCTGCAGCAGCGGCAAGGAGCCTAGATCGCGGCCGTCGAGATGGAGGATATCGAAAGTGACGAACACCAGCCGGCTCGGCTCGTTCCAGATCGCGGCTTCCAGCGCAGGGCAATCGGAAGCGCCCTGCTCGCCGGAAACAATGACCTCGCCATCGAGAATGGCAGTCCGGCATCGCAGATCGACGGCTAGTGCGATGGGCCAGTATTTCGTGGTCCAGTCACGGCCGTTCTTGCTGTAAAGACGCACGCCGCCATTATCGATGATGATCTGGGTTCGATAGCCGTCGAGATTGGCCTCGTGGACCCAGCCCTCATCTTCAGGCGGCCGCTCGACCCGAGTCGGGATCTGCGGCGGAAGAAACTCCAGCCGGCCGCCATCGACCTTGGCACGCTTACTCAATGACGCCACCTTTGACCGCGCAGCGGCGGCTAATCGGCACAGGCAGCACGACATCACCCCAACAGGATGCCTGCCACCTGTGCCGAGCCCCCGCCAAGCCATTGCAAGCATCTACGCACGAGGCCGATCTGTCGTTAGCTTTGCATCCTAATACTTATCCTGGCGTACATATCTTGCTCGGCGCGGCGCTCTTGCACCGTTCCCGACCGGCTTATTGCTGTCCGGGATTGCCGCCAGCCTACGCAGCCCTTGGCTAGAGCGGTTCGTCATTTCACGGAACCGCAGAACCGCTCTATCTCTTTATTTTTTGACTGCAATTCCGGACGGAAAACCGTTCGCACTTTTCCTGGAATTGCTCCGATTGCGGACTACCTTGGTCAGTCCATCAAAAGCACCACAGCGGGATGCAGCTTCTTCAGATTCGGCAATGATTTCGACTGCCAGGGTATGTCGGGCGTTCCACGCACGACGAGTCGAACATCGGGATGCTTGCGCACCTCAATGGTAAATTTCGCCAGCAGGTTGATGCCGGAAGAGTTGAGAAAGTGAAGGTCCTTCAGATTGAGCGTAATGGAAGCGGGATTCGAGGCAAGAACACGGGTCGCCAACGCCGTGATAGGCGCACCGTCGTCGGAACTGGCAAGCCGCATTGCACCGTCGAAGAAAATTTCGCTTCCTTCAGTCCACACGCGGTAATCGTCTGTCTTGATTTCCATAGCCTGGCTTCGTTTTATTTAGTTGTGAATTTGCGAGATCGGAATGGAGGCATATGTCTCCACGCAAATCCGATCGCTTTCGTCTGCGGCGCTGAATATCCAAGCCAGGCGTGCGCCGTAGTCGCTCATCAACGTCAGCAATCCAAGTCCGGAGCCTCCTACGCCGGCGTTGGCGGCATTGGCTTCAATTCGCTGTATCAGCAGGTCCATGGGGTCGCCAACCGTGATGTCCGCCAGGAGACTTTGGAACTCAGACGCATCTTCACCATCGACTTCATTCGACACTTTGAGCTTGAAGCACTCCGAATCCATCGACGCCTCGATCACGATCTCACCCGGTGCGCGAAACTTGACGGCATTTTCGATGAGTTCGTTGACCAGATATCCGATGCTGTGCCGCACTTCCATGTAGTCATTGCGGGACGACCGGAAGCGCAACGCGAAAAGATCGGCGATGAAGTCCGAGGTGGTGGCACAATGACGCCAACTCAAGTCGAGAGGTCCGTCGAACAGCCGCACGCGACTGACGCTCTCCTTCATCCCGATCGCAATATCAGGGGTACCGAACAGCGTTGTCATTGCTATGTGTGCCTTATGATCACGAGGGTGATGTCATCGTGGATCTTCTGGATCCCGATATGGGCCATCAGATCGTCGATGATCCCAGTCTTGATGTCCTCGGCGCTGCTGCCGTGACGTCTTTGTACGCTCTGGCTGAGGCGCTCGAACCCGAACAACTTTCTTTCGTGGTTTTCCGCCTCGGTCACACCGTCGGTGTGCAGCACGATCACGTCGCCGCTTCCGAACAGGATGTCACGCGTGGCAATGAACTTCGAGATGTCATTCTCCAGGCCAACCGGCAGACCCAGATCAATCGTATCGATACGTTCGACTTCCCCATCCGCACGCACGACAAGAACGTCCTCATGCTGGCCGGATAGCGTTACCCGCTCATCTTCGAAGTCAAGAAAGGCCAGCGAGAGATGCTTGTCGGTGTTCGTCCGCTCGATGTTCTTGTAGATCGCTCTGTTCAGCCGATCCAGAAACTGGTGCGGATTCGCTTCGTCGGTCTCCTGCAGCGCGCGTGCAACGGATTGGACCATCAGCATCAGCACGCCGCTCTCAAGACCATGACCGGTCACGTCGCCGATGCCGATCTTGACCCGTGATCCGTTCTGCAGGACGTCATAGTAGTCGCCGCCAACCTCGTCAGCCGGACGCATGTAGGCTGCGATCTCCAGCCCAGGAATCGCTTCGAGTTCGAATTGTTTCGGCAGGACCATCATCTGGATCTGCCTGGCAACCGCGAGCTCGGCACCGAGGCGGACGTTCTCGTCTCGCAGCTTTTCGTTGAGTGCCGAAATCTCCTGGTTGGCGTCCCCGAGCTCCCTGGTTCGTTCGTCGACGAGCTGCTCGAGGTTTTCCGTGTGAAAGCTGATCTGCTCAGCCATCCGGTTGAAAGCGACCCCCACCGCTCCAACCTCGTCGCGCGTCGGAATGCTTACCCGGACTGAATAGTCTTTCGCCTGCAACCGCTTGGCGGCCCCGGCAAGCGCACTGAGGCCTGCAGTGATCCGCTTTGAAATTCCGAAGACAGCCGCAAAGACGATCAGGAGCGAAACGATAACTGCGATGACCTGGGTTATCAGGATCCGGTTGGTTGCGCTGGAAATGCTCTGCTGCGCCGCAAGGAGGGAAGCATAAATTTCCTGTTCGGGGACGACGAAGCCAAGCAGCAGGGTTTCGGCCGTGATGGACCCAGTACTATTCCAGAGATTGACTGGGTTTAGTCGGCGAAGTGCGACGATGTACGGTTGGGCTTTACCGTTTTCCTCAATCGAAATATGCTTAATGACTGTCTTGTCGTCGGCGGGAAGTTCGAGCGCTGCGACGGTCGCGTGCGTGCTCTTTTTGAGCGAGCGATCGAGGCCGGTAACGCCTTGACCTGCCGCACCACTTGCGATCTTGAGCCCGAGCATTTTCTCGCCTTCAGGCTTGATCGCGAGCACATTGCCGTTCGACATGGTGAGAAAACCGAAGCCCGTATCGGCGACCTTCACGCTTTCGACGATGTCAGCGAGTTGATCGAGCGTAACGTCGGCAGCGACCATGCCGGCGACATTACTGCGGTCTTTCGTCCAGAGTGGGTGGAAGAAGCTCACTATGAGCTTGCCGGTAATCGCGTCGATGTAAGGAGCAGTCGCAGTGATGTCATCGCCCTTTACGGGGCGCGAATCGGGCTCCCTGATCCAGCCTTCCCAGCCTTCATAGACGCCAGGAAAGAAGAAATCCCAGAAATTCGCTTTATCGTGGCCTGGATAAAGCTTGTCGAAGGTCTGCGCCTGATCGGAATAAGGAATCGTGCGCATGATCGGCCCTGCCTTCGGCCCTACGTAGTAGACCTGCAGCTTCTTGGCGCCAGTTGACATCTGGCTTGTGCCAAAAATATCGAAGATCGCACTCTCCTGAATGTCGCGGAGAATTTCGGGCTTCGGTTGGTGATCAGCGGAGAGGAGATATCCCCAGACACTCATGACCGAAGGTGACCCTTGCCGGGTCTGTACCCAGTTTCCCGTGGCGTCATATGCAAGCGGCGCATTAAAATAGGGGTTCTTCGCCAACGCCTTGCCGATCGCATCTTTTGCTTCCGGATAATCTATTAATCTCTGCATGGAGGCTGCAAGTGCGGTCACCTCGGAGTGCATGCGGCCGAACAGGAGATCGGCGCGCAGCGCCGTCGTCTCGATATAGTTCTGGAGGTATTCCTGGCTTGCCTTGGTGAGGCCGCTCTCGATCTGGTGCGTCGCGTCCCGGGAAAGCCGGTTCACATTCCACAGCGCGACGCCGCCGCCGACGAGGAGGTCGAACAGCACCGCCCCACCCACAACGATCAAGAATTTAGCGCGGAAGCTGTTAAGCCGGAGGACAGGCCAGGGTCTGGGCGGTGTTGCATCCAAATCGGTCATAGCGGCTTGCGTCCCGATGCAACCCAGATCGGCCAGCCGGCATAGCCCTTGGAGTGGAGCGCAGCGAAGATGTGGTCCTGGAAGCCCTGTCGGAACCGCCTGATAAACGCCGGTGTGTCACCTCGCTTGGTAGCCATCTCGCCTGCATAAACATTCTCCCATGCCGCTATGACGTCCGCGAAGTCCTGTGGATCGCCGTCGTGGTTGGTGACCATGAAGGACTCGACCCGAATGTCTTCGAGCCCCGCTTCGGTCAGGTAGCGTTTGCTCTTCGGGCCGAGCTCAATATCCATCTGGAAGTGCGCCCACAGCTTGGCGACCTCGTTATAGGTCCACTGGATGCTGTCGGCGCGTGGTTCGCCCAGGCAGTGCGAATTTTTTTCATTGGTGATGTAGACACGTCCGCCCGGCTTGCAGATGCGAAACAGTTCCCTGAGGATCAGTTCGGGCTTGTTGAACACCTGCAGCGAATGGCGGCACGTGACGAGGTCGAACTGATTTTCCTCGAGCAGCATTTCTGCTGCATCGCCATAAGTGTACTCGATGCCCTTGATATCGAACTCCGCAGCCACGTTTCGCGCATAGGCGAGACTCGACCTGGAGTGGTCGAGGGCGACGATCCGCGATGGCTGGAACTCCTTCTGCACGAGCACGGCGAAATCACCTATGCCGCAACAGATGTCGGCCATCACGATCCCGGGCCTCATGCCGTGTCGGGGCAAGATTGCGCGCTCGTGGCGCCAGGTCATCTTTGTTTGTGTGCGCAGGATCGGCACGAACCCGCCTTCCTCAAGGAAGCCCTGCCCCGGATAGAATTCGCTGTCATACTCCTCGACCGTGATGTTCGGTTCGATTCCGCTCAAGCGACCGAACTTTCGTGACGTCCATCCGACGACGCTTGACGTGATGACGATGAATTTGAGATCGGGTCGAGCCCGACAAGCGTCGAGAATGATCCTCGAAAAGGCGTGAAACGCAGCGTTGTTCATCTGAGTCAGACGTCTGACATTGACGTAGAGAACGCCGCGCACACGGCCGATCGCATCGCGAAGCAATGCTATGCTGGGTCCAAGTTCATCGATTGCCTGAGGCCGGACCACCCCCGATATGGAGAACTCCTGATTGTTGGCGTCGTATTGCGCCTTGAAACGCGGGAGAAGGTCGTAAGGGTTCAATTTTGCAAGCCCTCGAGCGGGAGATCCACGACAAGCTTGATCGCATCACCGTCGGCTTCCTCGACCCTGAGTGTCGCGTTGTAGTCGATGGCCAGTTCCAAAAGAACCACCTCCCGGCTCGGGGCGAGATCCCCGGATACCGAATTGAGATATCGCTCCCGGACCTCGGATCCTGCGACCAGCGACACGGCTTGTTCGTAGAATTGACGCTCCTCTGGCACGCAAGGGAATGTCAACTCGATCCTGTCCGTCGCGCCATGGCGAGACACCCTGCATGCCAATTCGCCGTCGGCATGGCGCGTACGAAAGGCGACTTCCAGCAATTCGTTAAAGGCGGAAGAAAAGAGATTTGAATGCCGAACCGAGTCTGACCTGTTTCGGCTGATCATCCGGGCCATGTATGTCGAGACATAGTCGCAATGTTTCCAGGCGGAGACGAAAGCTTTGATTTCCATGTCGATCTGGATCATCGGTTCAAAAGTCGGCTCGCCAGCCAGGTGATGATGAACAGTTCCCATCGGCATCCTCACTTTTCCATCGTATTGAGCCCTCGCGGGGTGATGACCTCCGCGACAAAAAATGTCACCGCGTCCTGATGGGTCAGTCTCGCACCGACTCGAAAAATTGCGCGGTATCTGCCTTGATCGTTCTACAAATCTCCACTTCATCGTTAACAAAGGGTGCAAGGCGCTAGAGCGCCCGATTTGATTCCTCCATCGTCCGTACCACCCTCAGCGGGGACCGCCTGATGAAATCGCTAATCGCCTCGGCTCCAAGCGGCTTTCCCAGGAAGTTGCCTTGCAGGCAATCGCAATTCTCCTTGATCAGCCACCGTGCCTGTGCCGACGTCTCGACCCCCTCGGCAGTGACATTTATCCCCAGGCCGTGCGCCAGGTTCATGATCGATCGCACGATCGTTTGGCTTTTGAGATCGGTCTCCAGGTCCGCAATAAAGTACCGATCTATCTTCAAAGTATCGAAGGGAAAGTTTTTAAGGTAGCTTAACGATGAATAGTATGTTCCAAAATCGTCGAGCGAAATTCGTATTCCCAAAACGTTCAGAGTGTTCAACGTGTCGATATTGTCGATCGTCTTTTCAAGCAGGACCGTCTCGGTTATTTCAAGTTCAAGTCTGTCGGCTTCGATTCCAACTGCGTCGATGATCTGAGCGACCGTGTCCGTCAGCGAACCGCTAAGGAACTGAGCTGGCGACAGGTTCACTGCGACTGTCAGCGAGGAAGGCCACGTCAATGCCTGGCGACAGGCTTCCTCGAGCACCCATCGCCCAATCTCGTCCATCAGACCGTCGGCTTCGGCGATCGGTATGAACACGTTGGGTGGAATGGTTCCGACCTCGGGGTGCCGCCACCGCAGCAGCGCTTCGAAACCGATCACCGACGCGGGAGGCCGAATGAGCGGCTGATATTCCAGATAAAGTTCGCCGCGCTCCAGCGCGGTTCGAAGGCTGCGTCTCAGATTCTCGCGTTGCTCGAGCAAGAGCAGCATCGAACGGTTGAATGTTCGAGCGCAACCGCGTCCATCTGTCTTGGCCGCGTAAAGGGCAATATCAGCGGCTTTCATCAACTGTTCGCCATCGGTCCCGTGCTCCGGCCCGAAAGCAATTCCGATGCTCGAGCCTACGAAGACGGGAATGCCGTTGATGACGAACGGGTTCTTGAACGCGTCGACCAGCGATCCGGCGAGGCGCTCAGCCTCTGCTGGCTGCTCCTTTCCCAATTGGATGACAGCGAACTCATCGCCGGCATACCGGTATGCGGATTCGCCGTCCTGCAGCGCGTCGCGGATACGGCCCGCCGCGAGTTGAAGAAGAGTGTCGCCTGCTCCATGGCCGAGCGTGTCGTTGACCGCTTTGAAATCGTCAAGGTCGATTTGCAGAAGGGCTGCTTTCGGCTTTGATCCGCCGAGGGCGGCCATTGCCTGCTGCAGCCGCTCGCCGAATCGCCGCCGATTCTGCAGTCCGGTCAGCACGTCGTGCGTCGCCTGATGGAGCAGAATTACATGCTCTTGCTCCTCCACGACGCTTCGCCCATCGCGCCCCCTTGATTCGATGATTCCCACACCATTCGCAGTGGCGAAAACGAAAGCGGACCGTGGCGCTTCACCCGGTGATCGCGGCAAATCAATGCTTGCCGGTGAGCCGCCGTGGAACACACGAAGAAATTCGTCACGATACCTCGCATCGAGGAAGCTCGGGTAGATCTCCCAAACGGCGGCACCCGGCACCACCGCGCCTCCGTACACGCCTTTGAGTTTGGCTGCGTAGTGCGTCAGACAGAAGTCGCGATCATAGAACGACAAAAATTCGGTCGTGTACGCCAAAAGGTCAGCGAGCAGCGCTTCGCCGGGACGTGGTGCATCGCTTGAGGCAGGCCCCTCGCTCTCCGTGCCGACCCCTGATGCCTCCGGGTGCAATAGCCACCTCCATGGGCAGTGAGAATCCACGTCCCCCAGCCCAGAAATAGCATAACTGTCAAGCTTGGCAAACATACAACTCGCAGTCTCAACAAGTGTCTCATGCTGCGTAGTTGCAATGTATGCTCCGCTGTGATTGGCAGCGACATCGATGAACAGTTGGTTGATAAATCGGGAATTGGCTATAATTGATGGCGCGGTGGACGCGACACGAAATATTCTGGTCCATGAGGCGGCTGATCTTCCCCGCCCTGTTTTAAGCCCGCCCCACTTCAACCATCCCCGATCCTGTACTCAGCTTCCGAGCGCTTTGAGCCAATGTTCAAAGGAAGAGGCCTCCTCGTGTCCGGCATGCGAAACAGAGTGGGCGGGGCGCGGCAACACCACGGAACTTCGGACTTCGCGGGGGCTGTAACCGAATTCCTTGCTAAATGCTCGGCTGAAATTAGCCGCTGAACTAAAGCCGACGGCTTCGGCAATATTAACAATGCGCCGGCTGTCCGCCGGATCGCTAAGCGCAACATGGGCTGCCAGAAGTCGGCGACTTTGTATGTAGTGGAGAACACCACCGCTCGGTTCGAACAACTGATAAAGACGAGAGCGCGAGACGCCGAGCGCCCGGCACATTGAATCCGGCGTCAGATGAGCCGCATCCAGATTGTTGTGGACGTATCGACGGGCTCGCTCCATCAGCGCGACACTCACCAATTGTTCGGTGGCCGCGGCATGTTCTGTCGGTGGCGAGAGGCAGGCAATGATCATGCTGCGTGTTGCGTGCACGATGCGGGGCAGATCGTCAGCCGTGAGACTGCGCAGTCTTGCTTCGATGCTGTTGAGGTAGTCGAGCAAAAGGTTGGCAAAGTTGCCGGACAGAATTGAATTATTCTTTGCGTCCAGGGTTGCCGCCGCATCGGCGAACAAATCACGCGGCAAATAGAGAAAGAGACTTTGGGATTCCGTTGCCCTCCCGCGAAACGGGTAGCCAAGCGATCTAATCTCCAATTTGCCCGGCTGGTTTTCCGCTACGCGGCGATCGACCTCCGTCCACGACCGGCCAGTATGCGGCAAAGCGATATACCAGTGATCGATCGAGCTGGACCGAAGCTTCGCAGCAGAACGCATATAACTATGTGCCGGTGCGCGCTGTTGAACGATCAGCATGCCGCCGAGGTTCCAAGCCGTGTGGTCGGCGGGAAAGCCATCGTCGAGCGATTTGTCATCCGGCAACTTGATCTCGACAAGCGGAGCCATATGCGCCTGCCAGGCGACAAATTGATCCTCTGGCGCCAGTTCGAGCGTCGAAAAGGGCAAAGGTTCGAGCGCCGGCGCAAGTGACGGGGCAGCCTCATTGTAAGGTTGAGCTTCGCGCGGCCAACGACGTCGATCGCGCTCAAGCGCCTGCCTCGCAAGCGCCTTGTCCTGCCTCTTAGCGTCCATCGCGTAGTGCCGTATCCGATTCCGGTATGCCCATCTCCACCTCAATCATGTGGTGTATCACAGGCATCTGGCAAGACTAGCGGAATGCGAGTCCACAGGAGCGCCATCACGCTGGGTTACAGCAAGAAATGCATTCCGAGATAAGTTTCTGGATGCGACGATAACGACACTCTTCAACCTGGCGCGTATAGAGTCTTGCACGGTGAAAGCGTAGTTGAGGAGACAACGAAATGAACGCAAAGCTCAAAGCAGAAGCTCGTCGCAAGATAATTCTTGATGGATATTTTAATAACGAACCTTTGAAAGATATAGCAGCCAAGGTCGGATGCTCACTGGCGAGTTTGAAAGTCACTGCCAGTAAACTCGGTTGCACTCGAACTCCGAAAGAGGCGGCGGAATTTCGGCGAGGATTTCATGTCCCAGAACAAAAACTGCGAGATTACCGACAACTTATGATTGCTGGACAGTATAGAGCTCGCGAGTGCGCGCTGATTTTGGGACTATTGAAAGACCAATTATCAGTCAGCGAGTAAACTTATTCCAATACACGCCTCAGCGGTTCATCGGCAAAAAAAGGCCCGCCGCAAACACGGGCAACGGGCCCTGAAAGGTTCGCACAGATGCTGCGTCGGCGTTTCAATCGCACCTGCCTCAGCCCTCATGATCTGGCTATTTGCGAACGCGTGTTCGATCAGGTTTGCGCAGATGAACACATTGACTCTTCAAGCCGGGATGCCGAGGCCTTAGCGGTGGCGATTGTCGCAATCTTCCGAAACATTACCACCAAGGAGCGCGAACTGCTGGATGAAGTTAGGTCTCTTCGTCTTTCAAAGGGCGCAGAGAAGGCGCACTAGCTTGGCGGCGTTCCGAGGCGAATTGTTCTAGTCCCGCGTTGGCACAGCCGGATTGGCATCTGCATTGCCCCATTGAGTCCCGCCAGAGTGTAGCCACAGCGCTTGCGAAGGGGACGGAAATGGGCTTAGCCGAAGACTTGTCTGATGTTGCGCTCACATTCGAATGTC
>NZ_JBVVQC010000065.1:0-13309 GCF_055811515.1 Mesorhizobium sp. WSM4841 | reverse complement strand
CCAACGAAACAGCAAACCAATGAAGGGGGTCAGTTCTTCACTTCGCCAATGGGGTCAAATCTTCGCTTCGCTTGACACTTGGCTCAGCACTGTCACGGCAGGGCGGCGCAACGCGAGCTGTCACGCGTCAGCCATTGCGAAAGGTGTAGCCATAACCGTTGATCGCCGGCGCGCCGCCGAGATGGGCGTATAAGACCTTCGATCCCTCTGGAAAAAAGCCTTTTTGGACGAGGTCAATCATCCCTTGCATCGATTTGCCCTCATAGACTGGATCGGTAATCATACCCTCAAGCCGCGCACACAGACGGATCGCCTCCTTGGTTTCCTCGGATGGAATGCCATAACGCGGGTACGCGTAGTCTTCGAGCAGCACCACGTCATCCTCGACAGGTTCCGTGCCGAGCTCGACGAGGGTCGCTGTATGTCGGGCAATCCCAAGCACCTGCGGCTTGGTTTTTGCAGGCGTGGCAGAGGCATCGATACCGATCACCTTACGTTGTCGACCGTCCTTGGCGAACCCGACGATCATGCCGGCATGAGTTGAACCGGTGACCGTGCAAACGACAATGTAGTCGAACGCAAACCCAAGCTGTTCCTCCTGCGCGCGCACTTCCGCCGCGAACCCCACATAGCCGAGGCCTCCATTCGGATGAACAGACGCCCCGGCCGGTATCGCATAGGGCCGGCCGCCTCTTGCCTTGACCTCATAGAGCGCTTTTTCCCAACTGTGCCGGATACCGATGTCAAAGCCATCGTCGACCAGACGCACCTCCGCTCCCATGATGCGGCTCAAGAGAATGTTGCCAACGCGGTCGTAGACGACATCCTCATGTGGAACCCAGCTCTCCTGAACCAGGAGACTTTTCATGCCGATCTTGGCGGCAACGGCAGCAACCATGCGCGTGTGGTTGGACTGCACGCCACCGACGGTGACGAGGGTATCGGCATCTGACGCGATCGCGTCGGGGATGATGTATTCGAGCTTGCGCAGTTTGTTTCCGCCGAATGCGAGACCGGAGTTGCAGTCCTCGCGTTTGGCGTAGATCTCCACCTTGCCGCCTAGATGCTTGCCGAGGCGGTCGAGCTTCTCGATGGGCGTGGGTCCAAAGGTGAGCGGGTAGCGTTCAAACTTTTTCAGCATGTTTTCTCCAGCGGCACGGGATTGAGCTGAACGAGCGACGCAGAGCTGTTTTGCAAAAGGCCTATTTGACAGTGAGGTCGGCTGCGTTCGGATGTTCCAACAGAGCGCCACTGTTATATTTTCTGGCGCCTCGTTCGCCTTCGAGACGAAGCAACCCGCGTGCCGTGCGCTGCGATCCACTACCATTGCCCGGAGAACCGAAACTGCATTCCCCTGGCGTTAAAACGATGAGAATGCCGTCGCCTTCGACCATACCAGGGAACCATGACCTCAATAATCAAACTTGAACAAAGTGATGAATCTGAGCTCTGATCTTGTGACGGCGCATCAAGGGAGGAGCAGCGATATGCCGAGCGTTTGATTGCGCTGGGGCACATCTTGAGTTTCATGCCTATGCTCATCATCGTCGCGCGACTGGTACCGAAGTTCCTGGGACCTACCGAAAAGCTCAGCCCCTTGCCCGGCTTTGCCAGCGCAGCTGGATCGCCAAATCAGAAAGAGCACACCTGCGAAATAGCCCAGCTGAAGAAGTAGCGAACAGCCCAGCGTCGTGACGACTGCTAGACGGAACGAATGCGAGGCGAAGTAAACCGTCACAGCGTTGCCGCACAGGACCAGCCCGAGGAGCCGACAAAATGTGATGAAGCGCAATGCCGTACTCCGGATTTTGTTTTGTCAAATCATGCAATTCATGCTGCGATCTGGTCGGCCGCGACATGGGTCTGGCAGTTCTTTGGGCAGACGCGGCCGCAGGCTCCGCAGCCAATGCAGCGGCCGGCATGGTCGACAACCATAATCATCCGATTGAGCTCACCATCGAAATCGTCGTCACCGCCATCGCAGGCGCCGAGGAATTCGCCCGCTTCGTCGACGCCGTAAATGACCTCGCGCGAGCAGACTTTGAAACAGCGGCCGCAGCCGATACAGATCTTGCCATCTATAGCGGTCAGATATTCCGGCACCCATATGGAGCCGTCGCGGCTGATGAATGTGCTCCTCATCGCAAAGTCTTCATTTTGGCGAGCTCTCTCCTGGCACCATCCAACTCGGCATAAACGGCATGCGTTTTCTCGGCGACTTCCTCTATCTCAATCCATTTGACCGGAAGACCCTCGGCAAGGTCGCGCAAGTTCGTCTTGGCAATTGCCGCGCGCAATTGAAGCTTTCGGACTTTCTTCGCCATCTCATCCAGGTTTGACATGATCCTTCCTCGAAAATCGGTTTCTTCACGCCCGCGCCACGACGCGATAGGCAATAGCTGCAGTCGCATCGCCGATCAGTTTCGCGCCGGTATCCGCGAGTTTCTCGAAGCCGAACCGGTAGTCGCCTCGACAGAGCGGCGAACTGCCCGACAGTGAAAGCCCGCGCCCGGAGCACCGGTCGGTTTCGTTTCTGTTGTTGCCTATGTCATCACGCCTGAGCGCTCCTCGATTGCACGCTCCACTACGGTCTAAAACATGTCGAGCCTCCACAGCGCGTCCGGATTGGGATTGCCACTGATTGGATATTCCGGCGCAGTTCCTTGGTGATGAGGAAATCGGCCACCAGTCCGGTGTCCGATTTCCCTGGCATGAGCGGTGGAAGTCCTGAGCACGGACCAGCCGAAGGAGGCGTTCGACGAAGGGGCGGGCAAGGGCCTCTCCGTCCTTGTTGACGGCAGGGCCAAGCGCTGCGTGCGACATTTCGTTTCCTCAATTTCAGGTCTCGTCCTCGACGGAGGATTTCTGCTTTCGGTTACGCCGACTTCGGGCCCGCTTACGCAGCAGACGTCCGGCCTGGCCAGGCCCATTCCACCTAAATGCTGCCCCTGTGGCCGATCTTGAACACGCCCTGGACTGTGACGTCTTCAACGACGGGCCAAATTCGCGTCGAATATCGCGGCCGCGGCGACTCAGTTGGAGGTCACTAAGGTCCGAGCCTTGACCTGCAGCAAACGATCGACCCTGTGCTCCATGGATAAAGTTACTGCGGGCGCGCCGCAGAAAGTGGGCGAATTGACCAGGGTTCCATCCACTTGTCATCCCTACACGTTGCCGGGCTGAAAGTTCGTAAGGGGTTCGCCACGTAGCCACTCGTCCACTTTGATCGGAGGAGCCGGGGACTCGCTAGGCAGCATGTTGCTCTCCATTCCCACACCTTTCCTGACGTTTATGCGCGAGCTGGTTCTTCTCTCAGAAACGGAACACACCGGTTAGGATCAATGTCTTGCGTGTTCCCATGCGATCAGCCTTCACTCAGTATTGCCGATCTCAACCAGCAAACGTCGTGCCAGCGCGCTTAGCCCGCAGTAAATGGATAAATGGCCTCAAAAACCTCGCAAGTCCAAGACGGCCGGTTGTTTTGAACCCGACAGTTTTCTGTCGCTGTCAGCTTTTGGACAAGCATCATGCGTCAGACGCTTGAGGGCGAGAGCCGCTTGCCTGTGCCCTTGCGGTAAGTTGGCGTCGGCTCATCTAGGATCATTCGGAGCCGGCGATGCGCGGGCGATCGGCGTTGAGCGCTGACAAAATGCAGTGCTGCACCACGGTACGGTTCTTCTGCGCTGGCCCCCCTTCTCCAGTCAGGAATCGAGCGACACCATCGGCCCACGTTCGAGCGCGGCCATACTAAATCTGCGCCATAGATGGCCCGTCGTCCTTAGAAGCTCAATTGGGTCGAATAGGCATTCGGCCAGCAAATAGCGGCCGGTCATTCCTATAGACGAGAGGCGTTGTCCCGCCAGGCACTATTCAGGGCGCGCTATGCTGACCCAGCGCCCCGACCGCATCACCTTATTGACCAGTTGGCAACAGGTCGGAATTCCGCGATTCCGAAAAAGTGGTCAGCGCAGTGGAGCCCACTCGGCATTTGCCGCACGAATGGCAAGCGCTGGAAAGCTGTCAATCGAGCGATCCTCCAAGGCGCGGGCCAGCGTCTCGACGATATGTTGGTTAAGGCCGGCCAGTGTTTGTGTCTATGGTCTGCGAGTGGCCTTCGGCACCAGTGGTAGCGAGTAAAGCTTCGGCATCATCGGCTTTGATTGCCGCCCAAATCTGGTCGAAATTACGATAGGCTATTATGCCTCCCCCTCATTGAGAACAGGAATGTCTGCTCTGGCATAGAACGCCAGCATGGGTCCGAGATCAAAGGTCGTTGCGGGCGCAAGCCTCTGGACCGACCGCGGCCATGTTTCGGTTGAGACGCCATCGATACCTCGCGCCAGCGTGCTGGCGAATCGGGGCATCAGCGGCGCGAGTGTCTGTGCCAGGATCGCAGCGGCCGTCGTCTGAAGGGCGAGCGAAGTGCGGGTGCGGGCGGGATAGAGACGTCGCGCCGCTTCATAGTCTTGCGCCTGTCGGTAGACTACACAATCGCTCACGAAATCGCAGGCCTGCGCGGCCGCGCGCCGGACCGAGAAGCCATCGTCCGAATAGGCGCGTTCCATCGCCGCGCGATGGATCTCTATCCGAGCAAAGAAAGCGCGATCGGCGGGAGCCCAGTCGCTTGCGTCGGGCACACAGCCGCCAAAGTCCTGATTGATTTCCCGGTGCAGCGCATCAAGCCAATTCAGCCAGATCCCTTGGAACACCTCGTTCTCCGTGCGGCGTAGCGCGTCTAGCGTGAAGTTCGTCCGCTCACCTTCCGGGCGTGTCAGGCCCAAATGAAGACGGACGACATCGACTGTCTTTGGGCCCAGAACCTCTTTGCCCCAGACCGCATGGCCGCGGCTGGTCGAGAACTTCTGGCCGTCGAGCAGGTAGAACTCGTTCACATGATATCGGATGCGCGGGGTCCAGTGGGAGAAGACCTCAGCATAAAGCGCCGGATAAAGTAGGGCGTGGTAGAAGGAATTATCGAAGCCGAAGAAATGGACAATCTGCCAGTCGTTGCTGGGCAGGGCCGCATTCCAGTCTCGACCGAGCGATGTAGCTAGCGCCTGGATGTTGTAAAGAAAGCCAAACGCCATCTCTGGCCAGACCCAGGTCACCTGCCCCGGGAACCCCTCGGCCGGTAGCCCCCAGTCCGACGGGTGGGTGATGGGCACGGAAAGGTCGCCACGTTGGCGTAGACGCGCAAAGAGGTCCATGATCCGAACGGGGGCGCCCGACGCCCTTAAATGCCGGTCGATATTGACGTAACACCGTTCCAGCGCAAGTTCGGGACGGCGCACGCAGCCGACCACCGGCGCCTCGGCCGAGTGCCGCGACCGGACTGCACCTAGGTCGTGGCATAGGTTCGGCGCGCCGCATTCCTCGCAGATGTTGCCACCAGCTGAGCCGCCGCAATGGGGGCAGAGGCCGCTTACATCCGGTTCGTAGAGGTAGTCGCCTGTCAAAGCGTCGAAGAGCGCAGGGCTCTCGCGCAGATCTACCGCCGTGCTGCTCAGAAGACTACGGAAACACGCGGCTTGAAACTCTGCGTAAGCGCTATCGCCCAAAGTGGGGAGGAAGCTGTGGACCTCACAGTCGAGAAGCGCAAGCGTGGCTCGAATCTCGTCGGCGTAGTGGCGCGCCACCTTTGCGGGTGTCGATTGCTCGGCATCGGCACGCGTGGCGACGTAGCTCTGGTAATCGTCGCTCCCAGTCAGGTGGTAAGCTTGGACCCCTTTCATGCGCAGGAAACGCGTGTAGACATCGGCACCAAAATAAGGGCCAGAAAGATGCCCCAGATGCAGATCGCCATTGGGCGTCGGCGGCGTGGAGAAGACGAAGATGGTCCGCGCGGAGTCACTGTCTGTGCAGTTGCATCGAGGGCGGCCTTGCCGTCACGCCAGTAGACATCGACGAAGTTTAGGTCTTCGCCCCCATCATTGTGCAGCACATGCGCTTCAAAAGGGTGGAACAGAACGACATCGCCGGCATTGACCGAGATTTCCCCAAGGTCGGTCCTGACCTTGCCCGCTCCAGACGGGACCACGAAGGCCTCGATTTCGTCGTGCCGATGGGGCTCGGATGTGACGCCCGGTGCCACCTTGCCAAATGAAAACCCGGTGCCCGCGCTTCCCGTGCCAAGTGTGGCCATGTCGATACCGAACGCCCGCGACAGCTCCGTTCGAGAAAACGTGGATTTCCGCATGACCAATCTCAGCTGTTGAAGCAGTGGTATCTTCGGCTGCCAACGCAACAGCCTCTGCTGCAAGTTGCGAAGAGAGGCGGTAGCCCGACACGTTGGCCGCCTTCGTCAGAATAATCCGGCTCTGGGGCCCAAGCGGGCGACGACGGGCGCAGTGGGGCTTTAGGCGTTACAGAAGACCGCCCGGCGACCTCCTGCACAATCGACATACCGAAGCGTCGTAACGGACTGCGGGCGGTGCTCCAGTAGCCGGCAATCAGAACGCCATGCTCTCCGCGCATTTTTTAGCGGTAAATCAGTTTCGTGTGCATGGCCTCGCCTGGTTCCGTGAGCTCAATCGCGATAGAAAATGCCGTTTGGGGGCTTGAGGTTGTCGAGATCGGCCACTTTGCCCTCTGGCGGATTGAGGGCGCGCTTAAGCACGTTATATTCAGCGCGGGTCGGTCCACCGGTTGAAGCACGCTGGAACACCAAGTAGAGCGTCCGCCGCGAACGATTGCTTTTATTCGGCTTCGAGTAATGCGGTGCATAATCGTCGAAGATGAAGATGTCGCCAGCCTTCCATACTATGGGTTCCCAGGAGAATGTTTCGGCGACCTCAGGATCAATCACCCCGCCGGCATCCATGGGAAATACCCCCTTCTTGTGGTTGCCGGGGCTGAAGAAAAGGCCACCATTGTCCGGGTCGGAATCGTCAATGCCTATGGCAACGATCGCATGGACCATCCGGTCGGGCAGCCTGTGTGGAATGTGATAAATGTCCTGATGCGGGCGATAACCGCCGCTATCGGGATAGTGGAAGATCAGCAACTCCTTGAGTCTGCGCGAATCTTCGCCAAGCAAACCCTCGACCGCAGAGTTTATACGCTGATCTTCTAGAAGGAGAAGACGCAATGGGTCATGGAAGTCGAGAAAATTCTCGGCCTTAGAGGTGATCTTTCGATCATCAGTCGTCTTCTCGAACCACATGAGCCATTTATCATCGCTAACATCCCAGCGTGATATGTCTTCAACAAAGCTTGAAATCCGTTCCACAGCCGCGGGATCGAAGAACCTTTCGAGCCTGATGTATCCGTCTTTCTGCCATTTTTCTCTTTGTGCATCGGTCAACATGCGAAAAGCCTCCTGTTGGAAAGAGTGGTTGGTCAAACATTCCGGTTAGGGGCAGTCGGGCGCTGTCAGGGTGTGGGCCCACGGAGACGATACTCCACGGCATGCAGACGGCGACGCTAAGTGCGTTCCGCTCCGGGTTGCAAGGCTTTGTTGTCCTCCTCAATGGAGAGATCACCCAGGCCCGTAAAGATCTGTCGATCCGGTACGTCTGCATAGGAGTCACGGCCGGGCATGCTGTTGATGGTGCGACTGCCCGATAAGGAGACCTTTCGTGCGCTTGACGCGAGCAAGCCGTGGGCCGCGCGAACGTTTGCGACAAGTTCCCGTTCGGGTCGGGCGATCAGGGCGGGCACGTCGGCGGCATCGAGTCCATCGATGCTCCAAGAGCGGGTATTGTTCGCATAAGTTCGGCGCTAGACTGGCCATTCCAGGCCAAGCCGTGCCCAGCGGTTCCCTAAGCTGGTCCCGATCACTTACCTCACCCGGTCCAGCCACTACAGGCTTCGCTACGGGCCGGAACCCTCCGCTGACCGCCGACGCAGCCATGGCCGCCAGGGCCACTGCGCACTTTCGAGTGAACGACCTGGTACGGTTTCGACGACCGTGGGGCAAATGCACGCCCGCAGAATAAAGCGATGCGCCCATAGGTCCAAGAGCAGGTTCAGTCACGATGAGTTTGGAGCAGGCTCCGGCCTTCGCCGCAGCGGAGGCGGACATCATTCCTTGGATGCCACCGCCGACGATCAGCAGTCGACGAGTCATATCCCGCTGCCCATTTCTTCGCCTAGTGGGTCGGGCCAGCTCTCAACGGAGGTACGGCTGATAAAGCCGCGATGCTCGGGGTTCGCGCACGGCGCGCGCTGTAGAAGGCTGTCAAGAATGCGGCGAGCTCGCCAGGCCAGCAGGCTTAGGTTCGGATCGGCCAGCCCGCGCTGCCCGGGATTGGCGTTCTGTACGAAGATGCGTCTGTCACGCGGTCCGTCCCAGCACACCGAAAAATCCTCGTTGATGACCAACTCATTGTCGGTCTGTTGCAGCCGATCCGCCATCGGTTCCAAAAAGCTTGGCACGGCGTTCTCGTAACCGGTGGCCAGGATGACGATGTCGGCCGTGACTTCTTCGACGTCGCCTAAGCCGCGCTGCAGCGTCAAGTTATGACCCGCGCCGGCGTTGATGCAGCGCGAAACGTTGCAACCCGGCCGCAGTGCGATGTCACATAGGTCTGGCTCAAGAAATTCGTGGCGATACAGCGCCTGGTAGACGGCGCGCAAAGTGCGATCCGAAATACCATCCGAGGCAAGCACGAAACGCCGCAGGAACTGCTTGCGCTGCGCCTCGCTCATGGCCGCAAAACGATCCGAAAAACAGGGCATGAACAACTCGTTTGTGAACGGGCTATTGTCGAGGGGCAGGTAGTTTTCGCGCTGCGAGACCCAGGTGATCGTGGCTGGCCGCCGTTCTCTTGGCCCACCGACCAAATGCAACAGCACCTCGGCTCCCGACTGTCCTCCACCAACGACGCAAACATGTTTTTGCCGCACCTCAGGATGGATGTGCAGCAAATCGGATGAATGGAACAGGTTGCGTCCGACCCAGCCCTGAAATTGAGACGGAATCCGCGCTTGTTTGCCGATGCCGACCACCAGGTCTCTTGCACTGAGAACTGCATCGTCCGTCCGCACCCGAAACTCGCCATCATAGCGTATTTCGCGCACGGTCTCTCCGCCGCGGACAAGTGGGTTCCTGCGGAACGCCCAGTTCAGGTATTGCTCGAACTCACTCCTGAGCACAGCATCGAACCGTGCATTCAGGAAGTGATACAGACGCCCGTTCTCGTGCAGATAGTTTATGAAAGTGTAGGCTGATCGCGGATTGACCAGCGTAACCAGATCCTTGACGTGGCTGACCTGGAGTTCTGAGGACTCGAATGCGCTGCCTGGATGCCAGCGGAAGTCGACTTGCCGATCCAAGAACAGTGCCCCGTGCCCAACCTGCTCGTGTATCTGACATGCAAGGCTCAAATTGGACGGGCCAGCACCGATCCCAATGCAAGAGAGCTCCAGGTGCCTTGATCCTGCTGACGCCTCCCAATCAGGCGCTGTACGCGGCGAATGTCGGCCATGGCCGTTGGGCTTGCCCTCCCCGCACGCATCATCGACACCACAGGACTTGCAACAGTTTGTCCGCGCGTTCGTAGTATCGGGTGTGACGCCCGCGGATCCCGGCTCCGTGATGAGATCGGCACTCATGCCGGCGACATGTTGCGCGTGGCTGGCATCGGGACTCCCGCCTCGATGACCCCGGCGTGGTCAGTGACATGCTTTCGCAGCCTATCCCTCATTGCAATTGGACTCAGTTGCCCGCCTCGACCGCGATGAGCCGACCTTCGGCCTGCTTGGCGGCCAGCGAGGGCACGGTCATGAGTGCGGCGACAGCATTTTTCCGTGGGTTTGATCATAGAAGACATCCGCTGCTGCGTTCGGGAAGTCCCCTGCATCGAACGTGCCAGAGCAAAACATCAGCAAAGCAACGACAAGCATGGTTTGCGATCCTGTCGAGTATCCGACATTGAGGCCGAAACCTTGCACCGGCGCCGATTTTTGCACGTAATCGTACTTTTCGACTTCATAGCGTTGCAGGCGCTCTTGGCACTTTCCACGGCCGTCATCGAGGACTGGCCTCGGCGCCGAGTGTCGATCCCTGAAAAGGAATTTCCGTTGCGCTGCGGGCTATCAGCGTCGCGCATGATCGGGCCAGCCGCGTATGCGCTTGGCGAACGTCTTGAGCTCGGCTCGGCCTCGCGTTGAAAGCCAATGAGAACGCAAGGCGGGACGGCATCCGGTCCACGCCGCTTGAACGATGCATCCTACGGCAAGAGTTTATCCATCCTTCGGATGCATTTCATCAAAACGATCGATATTACGCAGAATAACAGTCATGAAAAGAAGCCGCTTCGGAAGGCTACCGCAAAGCCGCCGAACCCCAATGTCGGTAGCATTTCAAAATGTCCGGTTTTTGTAGCACATCAAATGTCCGCTTCTGTTTGTAGTGGCGTCGAAGCGGTTCACGCCGCGCTCCTGATCTGGGTTTGGCCAGGTAGTGACCCGTCGGCATGGTAGCGGGCGATCGGCCGTGGTCCGTGGAAGACGGCGAGGGTGCCGTCGGGGTATTGGCGCACCTTGACGGTGGCCTTGACGAAGTGATGGCGGATCGGGCTTGGCGGCAACTGCAACCTGAGGCGTCCGAAGACAATGGTGTTGTCGCGGCCGACGATGCGCTCCACCTCGGTGCACAGGATCTCGGCCAGTTGATGCGGATCGGCAGCGACGAAGGCGCTGTGAGCGACCTCGGGCGGCTTCGAGAAGCGAGCATTATGGGCTGGCAGATAGGTCTCGGCGATGAAGCGGTTGGCCGCTTCGATGCCGGCGATACCGGCCAGCCTCAATTCCTTAGGCAGCCGCTCCTGCAGCGGCCGCGCGCTGTCGAGTTTGAGGGCCAGCGCATCCAAGTGCCGAGCGACTTTTCTTATGACGAGATTTCCCAAAGCCTTGCTACTTTGACGTCGTCACCGGCGCCGCTGGCAAAGGTCCGCGGACGCGGGACCCGCGGCCCGCCCTGTGTCGGCTCGCCCGGTCGTTCTCGAAATTGACGGCCGCCGTGTTGAGGTCGATGATATTTTCCGATCGATGTCGCGTGAGCAGCAAGATGCGACTGTCGACGAAATCGCCAAGTCCTGGTCGAGCGCCGCAGCGCCGAACAAGAAC
This sequence comes from Mesorhizobium sp. WSM4841, assembly GCF_055811515.1. Taxonomy (NCBI): domain Bacteria; kingdom Pseudomonadati; phylum Pseudomonadota; class Alphaproteobacteria; order Hyphomicrobiales; family Phyllobacteriaceae; genus Mesorhizobium; species Mesorhizobium sp. WSM4841. Next base: position 2,239 of record NZ_JBVVQC010000065.1, on the reverse strand, counting down.
GACCCTTGGGCTACCTTCCCGGACGCTCCACCGGCAAAACCGCAGTTTCCAGGCGCACCGGCAGAGGGGCCTTGGACTAAGTACAGCACACTCGCCGACCGGAGAGTGACGCAGGTCAAAGCCCCTGACGGATCGATCGTCGAGTTTCCCGCCGGCACGCCTGATGACGTGATGGCGAAGGCCATGCGGGAAACGTTTGGTGGTCCAACTGCGCCCCCGGCCCCGGAGCATTCGACCGGCGCGGACGTCGGTCTGTCATTCGGGTCGGGTATTCCGCGAGGTGTCGTGGAGACGGCGAGTTCCCGGTCACGCTGAGCCGCATGGCCGAAGGCGCCGGAAACTATCTCTACAAAAAGGGCGAAAACGGCGTTCGGTATGCGATTGGCGCCGAACCGCTGGCCGAAGAGGAACTAGCGCGCCGCGCTTCAGCCAGCGACATGTCGAGCGCCAGCATAGGACGGCTGCGCTCCTGATAGTCGCTCGCCAGCGCCAAGCGTGGGTCTAACCCTCCTCGCGAAAATCCTGCAAAGACGCGTGCCGCAGATCATCCTCGCCGCGAAGATGCTTTACGCGGCCGATCAGGCCTGGCTTGACCCATTGCGTGGCGGGCCGTTTCATGCCCTTCGGCTCCGCGCCTGCGTGCTCCTGGACGCGCTTCCAGAGCCGTTCGCGCATCTCGCGGTTCAAGGTGACGAACGCGGAGCCCACATAACGGCCTGTGCCGCGTTCGGCCATCAGAGCGAACGCGGGCTTGCCGGCTTCGCGCTCGACGCCAAGCAGGTCGTATTCGTCGATTGTGAAGGCCTTCGTCTTCAGCCAGGCCGTTGACGGTCCGCTGCGATATTTGCTGTCCCGGCGCTTCGACACCATACCCTCGAGGCCTGCTTGGTCGACCAAATGGAAGATTGCCTTTGCATCGCCCGGCAAGGCCTGACTGAATTGGATGCGACCACCTTCCGGTATCATTGCTTGCAGGATCTCGCGGCGGTCCTCCAGCGGCATGTCGAGCAGATCATGGCCGTTCAGGTGCATGAGATCGAAGGCGACGAAATAGAGGTCATGCTGGCGGCTGGTGATCGCCTTGCGGAGCGCGGCGAATTCGGACAAGCCGACGTCGTCCAGTACGACGATCTCGCCGTCCAGGATGGCGCTTTCCACCTCGAGCTCGCCGGCGGCCTTTGCGAGGTCACGATATTTCGACGTCCAGTCGAGCCCGCGGCGGGTGAAGATGCGAACGCCGCCGGCATCCCTGACGATTTGCGAGCGATAGCCATCGAACTTTACCTCGTGCAGCCAGCTGTCGCCCTCGGGAGGCTTCTCCACCAGAGTCGGCATCAACGGCTCAATGAAGTCCAGCCGACCGGAGCCGGCGCCTGCCCGCCTACGCATGGAACTGAGTCTAGGTCGCCGGCTTATATTAGCCAGAGCGTAGATAAGAATTTCTGCAAATTTTAAGGAGCGGCCGAAATGGCAGACGACAGGAGCAAAGGCGACTTGAGTGACCGTAACTGGCTTTTTGCGGATGACGACTACGAGGTCAAATTTTTTGCTATGCAAAACAACATGACGCCGGATCAGGTGCGCGAGTTGATCCGCCGGCACGGCAACAGCAGGGACTATCCTGACCAAGACCCGCGCAGGCTTTGCCGGGATGACCAAGCTCTCAGACCTCGGGCCGCGTATCGTCGGCACGCAACAGGGTGAGCCCGTGAATGAGGGCGAACATTTTCACCGGTGCCCGGCCTGCGGCCAAGCCGTCGACTGGCGCGACCTATCGGCAGGTGATCTGGCATGAACAATCAGGGCACGCGCCACTTAACCTCGATTCCTGAAGGGATCCCTGGACTTTGGAGATGTCATTTGCGAGACCTGACGGCAGAGCAGTCGCGAGCAGCACGGGAGCTGTTAAACTGGTCCCGTGTGCGGCTCGGCGCCAAGTCCAATCTCAGCGAAGACACGATCCGCGAGTTTGAGATCGGTCGCAGAATTCCGAATCCGGGCACACTGAAGGTGAGTCCGGTATAATCGACTCCAATGAGATGTAGCGATCCGCGTCGTCTATGCCGTGATCTCGGCCTGTTCCATCGGAAGAGTAGTTATGGCATGATGGCATAAGGGCCTATGCATTTTTCTTGATTGATGGCCCCCTGTCTTACGGGTGACCGGCGGCCCCACCCCCCCACCCCAAAGTCGGGCGCCCCAACTTATAGTCCGGCGGGAAGGAACGGCCTCGCCGGCC
>NZ_JBVVQC010000064.1:0-13327 GCF_055811515.1 Mesorhizobium sp. WSM4841 | reverse complement strand
GCATCTACTGATCCTCTCAAAAACGAGGGGTCAGTTCTTCGTTTCGTCTGGGGGTCAATTTCTCATTTCGCCCGACAGCGGATGCGTGGCAGTCGTAGTCCAAAGGGGCCAATCACCGCCTGATTCGAATGACTGCACTCGTCCCGACGTCCCCGAGATCCGCTATCTCCTCGCCCGGATCCTCATCTTCTCGCCGACACAAAAGCCCTTCATCATCGCCTGGTCGCTATGGCGACGACGACATCAGGCCGCGGCCACCATCTGTCATTACAAACGAGCGGATATCCGCAACTGTAGTACTAGACTAGTTTCCGTCCATAGTGTGCTGCAGCAAGCAGAAGGAGGTTCGATGGTGAACTGACAATATGCTGAGAAGCTGCGTGAGAGATGAGGGTAGGCCCCTCGGGATCGGCTTTCAGGAGCGGGTCTCAAACCAGCCCAAGCTGCTGTGGTAGAAGAGCCATGGTGGTTAGCGTTGGGACAAAAGCCGCGGACATGATCCGGGGCAGGTAGGCATCCGGAAGATGAGCGCAAGCAAACCCTTCGATGACGCGTCGTTAGAACTCTTTAACACCACCAAAACCGAGGGCGTGTGGATCTCTCGGGACAAGTCCGTCGGGAGCCTGATGACTGGGCGGACAGTGGACGGCGTATAGGGGGCATGAGCTGGATGCAGGCTTTTGCGCGGAACTGCAGGAACCAGCTTTCTGATGCCAAGGGAGAAGCACAAGCGGCACACCACCGTGAGGCGAGAGTACCGATGCAGGAAGTTGGGGCGGATCGACCCGTAGTAGTGACGAAGGTCCTGTAATGGGGCTGGAGCGAAGGGATCGGATCAGGTGGTCGTGTTTTCGAAGCAACTGGCAACAGGATGACAACGACAGATGCGACAGACAAGCCGTTTATGATCGATAAGCGGCTGGTGTACGAAGCCTACAAAGCGGTCAAATCCAATGGTGGTGCGGCTGGCGTGGACGGGCAGACGATCGAGGCATTCGAAGCCAACCTGGGGAGGAATCTCTACAGGATCTGGAACAGGATGAGCTCGGGAAGCTATTTTCCACCACCGGTGCGTGCCGTCCCCATTCCGAAAAAGACTGGGGGCCAGCGGATTTTGGGTGTGCCCACCGTGAGCGACAGGATCGCGCAGATGGTGGTCAAGCAGTTCATCGAACCGGAGTTCGATCAGATTTTCCTGTCAGATTCTTATGGCTATAGACCGGGCAAATCGGCCTTGGATGCCGTGGGGATCACGCGTCAGCGGTGCTGGAAATATGACTGGGTTCTGGAATTCGACATCAAGGGTCTGTTTGACAATATCTCGCACGAGCTTTTGCTCACGGCAGTTCGCAGGCACGTAAAGAGCAAATGGGCATTACTATACATCGAGAGATGGCTGACAGCGCCCATGGAGAAGGATGGACAGAGGATTGAACGGAACTGCGGAACTCCGCAAGGGGGCGTAGTTTCGCCGATTCTTTCAAATCTTTTTCTGCACTATGCGTTTGATCTGTGGATGAAACGGACACATCCCGACCTCCCATGGTGTCGGTATGCGGATGACGGGCTGGTGCACTGCCGGACCGAGCAGGAGGCAGAAGCCGTCAAGGCTGCGCTTCAGGCGAGGTTGGCGGAATGCCAACTGGAACTGCACCCGACGAAGACCAAGATCGTCTACTGCAGAGACTCCAAACGCAGAGGGCAACATCCGAACGTGACGTTCGACTTCCTCGGATATTGTTTCCGACCGCGCGCGGTATGGGGAACGCAAAGCGGGCGACTGTTTTGCGGCTTCACACCAGCGGTCAGTTCCTCGGCGCTGAAAGCGATGCGGGAAAAGATCAGGGACTTGCACATCCGCCGACAGACGCAGCTCTCGTTGAACGACATCGCCCGGCTGACCAATCCGCTCCTCAGGGGGTGGATCAGCTATTATGGACGGTATGCGCCAACGGGGCTGCAGCCCATACTTCGCTACGTCAATCAGACGGTGCTTGCGTGGGCAAGGCGGAAGTTCAAGCGCTTTGGCAGGGGTAAGGCGCGAGCAAGTCGGTTCTTACAACGGATCGTCGAGCAGCGCACCAATCTCTTCGTGCACTGGCAACTCGGTCTGATCGGCAGGTTTGCCTGATGGGAGCCGTGTGAGCTGAGAGGTTCACGCACGGTTCTGAGAGAGCGGAGGCGCGCAAGCGTCTCCGCTACTCGCCAACGCGTATTTTTTACCGCGTTTACAGTCACTTACCCTCGTCCGGAAGCGATTGTCGGGGGCGTGGGCGGGCGAGAGCGCGCTGATTGTCGGCAAAATATAGTCACGGGGCGCGGCCGCGCATGCCGCGAGACCGGCGTCAGCCAGTGCCACGCATTCCAAACAGCGGACCGGCGTCAGGTCGGCTTGAGGCGTGTGAAGAGGACGAGGTTGTAAGCCACGATTGAGGACCAGACGTAGGTCTTGAAGTGGTCAAAGCCGCGCCAGGTGCAACGCGCCAAGCCATAAGCGCGCTTGAGGCATGATATTCCCGCTTCGATGCCGGCGCGGAAGTTGCGTAGCTTGCGGTAGACCCAATTGCTTCGGACCATGTCCTCGATCCTGAGGCCGGCTTTCTTGTGGAATGCCATATCGCGAACGCCCCAGGCCTTCGCTTTGGCCAGGTTGTCGCGACTGGCGAAGCCGCCATCGGCGGCCGCCTGCAGCGGTGCTTGACCATAGAAGGCGATGTGGCGCTCCAGCATCGGCAGCAACCGATCGCTGTCGCGCGGATTGCCCGCCTCGATCACCAGATCGAGGATCATGCCGCTCCTGCCGGTGATCAGGTTGAGCTTATGGCCGTATTCGACGTCACGGCCGCCTTTGACGATGATATCGGCATGGGGTTCGAACAGGGCTGACCAGCTTCTCGCTGGCCGGCACCGCGTCGCCGGCCAGCACCCGCCGCTCGCTTTGTGTGATGATGCGTTCGATCAGCGGCCGATAGTGACGGACCTGGGCCCGCCATAGTGCGATGCGCGGATCGCTCGCCACGGCCAATCGCTCGGTCGTTTGCTTCAAATATGCCAAGGTCCCGCAGGCGATCGCGATCAGCTCACGGTAGAGTTGGACACGATTGGGTCGCCCACGTGTGAATTGGATCTTGCGAGCGCGCTTCTTGGCCGCACGGCGATGATCTCGCCATGCCAAGCTGGCATCGCCGACCAAGGCATCGGCTTGCTTCAGCAGGCGCACCATGATCCGCACCGCGTCCCACAGCAGGCTGATGTCGCTTGGCTCATGGATCGGTGCTGCGGTGACAGTGCTGTCCAGGCGCACGACACTCCCATCTTCGAGCTGCGTCTGCTGGGCGCTCGACAGCAGTGCCCGATTGATCTCTTCCCAGGTCCCAGGCCGGATCGCGCTGATCGTCTTTTGCAGCACCGACTTCTGCGGGCTCCATGACCACGGCAGCCGCGCAAAAGCCCGAAACGATGCGGAGTCCTCCAGATGGAAGGCCAACTCCTGATAGCTCAGTTGGCGGTATTGCTTGAGGAGCGCGCAGCGCAATACCGCTTCGGCCGACAGCCCTTGCCGTCCGGTGGCCTTGACGCCACGTCGACCCAGATCTCGCACCACCAGACCAAGCAGGTCACGATGCTCATCCAGCCACCGCGACATCGCCTTCAACTCATGGCCGATCTCGTGCGTGGCGAAAAGATCGAATACACTGGCTTGGACGGTGCGTTCTTGGCGCATTGTCGGCTCCGGCGGTAGCAGGCCTTTGGAATCAGTGGGATGAGACCAAAGTTTACCTGAAACCGCCGGGCTTTGCCCGCGAAAGCTACGATTCATCCAACAAAATCAAATGTTTGCTGTCTATGGATGGAAACTAGACTAGCGCAGAATAGAGAGGTCCAAGAGACGGCAATCCGCATCTGTCTGAAAACCTTCGCATCGATGTTTGACGACGGTCGTCTTTTACCTGAGCGCTGGTGCGAAGATGTGGGGCGCTGATTACTCCTTTTCGGCTGGAAATGGTGTTATGGACCAATCGATTAAGTCGACGGCACGCTGAAGGATCGCCTGGGTCCGAGCCAGGGTGGAGGAAGCGGCTATGACATGTCCGATACAGTCTCCGTAATCGTATTTCCTGAAGATCGGCGTCTTGGGTTTAACAAAGAATTTGACCTCGGCGACACCCGATACAGCAGTCGCCCGACTGTCGCCGTCGATCCAATCGAGCGTGCCGTCGCGATCAGCAACTAGGAACCGCGCCGTCGCAATTTGCGAATTGCTTCTGCGTAAGTTCCATTCGTCGCCGATGACAAGCTTGATGTGCTCGGTGACGAGATCGACACCGTAAGCCAGCTGAACCAGTTGAGGACAGGGCGAACCCGGAAGGCGCGGATTGACTTCAATGACGACTGGACCACGCTTCGTCCACCGGAGCTCAAAATTTGTTGGCCCCCAGCCAAGGCCAAGAGCGCGCAGGCAGCCCAGCGAAAGATCGGCAATCTGATCATGCTCATCATCAGTCAGCGCGGCCGGATAGGTGAGCTCACGATAGACGAAATGAGGTGGGCGGCCGAAGTCAAGGGCGCTGATCGCAATGACCTCGTTTCCCATTATGTCGATGCTATAATGCGGGCCTTGTGCGAATTCTTCCACCAATATTTTCGGGGACGACCGCCATATGTGTTTCCCGTCCAACAGATAGGTCGTATGTTCAACCAGCTCCTCGGAATTGCGACACAGTCGGACACCGTAGCTGCCGCCGGTGCCTACGGCTGGCTTAAGAATCAACGGCAGGCCGATCTCTACGGCAGCACTTTCTATGTCCGCCGCATTTGCTGCCAAGCGATAAGCAGGTATTGGAACTCCCGCCTCCGCGAGGAGCTGACGTTGAGCGAACTTGTCGCAGCATCGTTCAATCGACTCGGGATTCGGTCCCGGTAGGCCGAAATATCGGCAAAGCTTGCCAACTGTCGCATAGGTCGACTCCTGAGCGCTTGTAATGCCAGCAATTTCATAGATCGCACCTAACCGGGAACACTCGCCAACCAGCGCATCGAGATTGCCTGTATCGATACGAATTAGCTCAATTCCTTCCGGCGCGAGGTAATCGTACCGACCTGGATCAGCCGACAGGGCTACTGGATGAAGACCCAGACGCTTGGCCGCTTGAACGAATAGCAGCGTATTGGTTGCGCCTTCAATCAGGATGAGCGCTCTTCTTGCCATTTGATGTTCAATCCCACGTTGCTTGCTGTGCCGCGATCTACGCGTAGATCGGCGCAGCCCGGGCGCTAAGACTTTTCAGAGAAGTATCATTATCGGTGGGTCTTTGGTCGCAAAGATTATACGAAGTTTTTATGAGGTGTCTTTTACAATCGTCGCGTATTGGGCGGTGCCGTGGAGCATCTCTGATGAAATTTGTGATATTCGGATTTTCAAGAAGCATTAGCGGGACTCTAAAAGCTCAGATCCTACGGAGGGCGCCGCCGCTTCGGCTATCGACGCCTGTTCATTCTGCTCCAGCGAGAGGGCGAGCCATCAGGGGTCAATCGCATCTACCGGCTCTACCGCGAGGAGGGCCTGACGGTGCGCAAGCGCCGGGCACGGCGACGTGCGGTCGGCACGCGGGCGCCGATCCTGGTTGAGGCGAAGCCGAACGCGCGCTGGTCGCTGGACTTCGTCCATGACCAGTTCGCCTGCGGGCGGCGGTTCCGGGTGCTGAACATCGTCGACGACGTGACGCGCGAATGCCTTGCCGCGATCCCGGACACGTCGATCTCCGGTCGGCGCGTTGCTCGGGAACTGACTGACCTGATCGCCCGGCGCGGCAAGCCGGACATGATCGTTTCCGACCACGGCACAGAGTTCACCTCGAACGCCATCCTCGCCTGGTCGAAGGATCATCGCGTCGAATGGCACTACATCGCGCCGGGCAAGCCGATGCAAACGGATGTTGTAGAATAGCCCCTTCTTCTCATTCGGCAGCTTTTTCCACAGCCTTCGGTCGTTCGGGCCTCGTTCGCCATCGGGAAGTCGCTGCTGCATAGGCAGCTTCTGCCTTTTCGACTCGGGATCGTTCTTCGGCGCGCTTGGCCGGGATGTTGTAGTCGAACGCGGAGCCGCGCCTGGCATGGCTGGTCGGGAGGCCGGCGCGCAGCTCGACCGATCTGAACTTGCGGGCGAGCAAGGCCGGCCGGGCCCAGATGTAGTCGGCATCCTTGCTCAGCATGTGCCAGATGATCATTGCAAGCTTGCGCGCGGTGGCGACGGCCGCGATGTGCTTCCCGCGACGCGAGGCAATCCGCTTGTAGAAGGCGCGCAGAGGACCCGGCGAGCGCGCAGCCGCCCATGCCGCTTCGACCAGCATTCCCCGCGCATGGCCGCGGCCCTGCTTGGTGATGCGGCCATGATAGGCCGGCCCTTCACCCGACTGCCGCACGCTCGGATTAAGACCAAGATAGGCGACAAGCCTCTGTGGATCGCCGAAGCGCCGAATGTCGCCGATTGCCGCGGCAACGCTCGCAGCCACGGTGACGTCGAGGCCGGGCAACGTCATCAGGCGGCGGATTGTCAGATCCTGGAGGGCATGCACGGCGATATCCGCCTCGACCACCGTCAACGCCTCGTTGACCTGGTTAATCAAGCCGAGGTGGCGCTCGATGGCGGCGCGCTCATCCGCGGGCAATATTTGCCTCGTCAGCCATTTACGCCCGCTGATCCCGACGAGGTTCCCATGCGGACATGGCGGGATCAGATGTGCGTGGAGTATCGACTGGATCAGGTTCTTCAGCCGCGAACGCTGGCGAACCAACTGCGTCCGCCTGGTGACCTGTCTTCGGAGGGCAAGGGTCCCCGGATCCGGAACCCAGACCTCCGGCAGAAAGCCCGAGGCGTAGAGCTTCGCAAGGACAGTGGCGTCGATCGTGTCAGTCTTCACCTTCGCGTGCGCGATCATGTGCACCTGCTTGGGATTGGCAATCACGATCCGATCCACGTGGGGCGAAAGCACTTCAGCGACGGCCGTGGCATTGCCGGTCGCCTCGATCACCACATGATCATCGTGGGTGAGTTCCCTCCTGGCGAACTCCTCGAGCTTATTGCGCAGCATTTGAACGCGGCCGAGCTTGATGATCTCGCCATCAAGCAACGATACGACCTCAGCGGCTACGCGGTGTATGTCCATGCCTATAATACGCACGGTTCCCTCCATCGTTGGTCACGAACAGGGAGCCAGCGGGCAACACGACAAATACGGATCCGCGCTCGCAGCGCATCCGGGCGAGTCGTTGGGGCGGCCAGATAATGTGCTCGAACTCGCAGTTCATCTGCATACGACGGCCTGCCCGCACTTGCGTGCTCCCGGTGCCCCGTGGCCCGGATCCGCCAAGCTTAGCCAAACCTGACGACCGAACAAACGATGGCACCAAGAACAACATGCCGGATAATGGCTTCATCGAGAGCTTCAACGGCCGACTGCGCGTTGAACTGCTCAACGAGAGCCTGTTCTTCGGCCTCGACCACGCCCGCAGTGCCATTGCCGAATGGAGGCGGGACTTTAAATCCTGTTTCATAACACCCATCTGTCTATGTCGTTGAAGTGAATAGGTTTTGCTGATCTGGATGCGATCCCATGGGGTATTTTGGGTTTTGCCGCGCGCGATGAATGATGCGCTGAGCCGCCGGTTCGTCAAGCGTTGATCGGCTGAAGACCCATGGACCATCCGGCAGAGGATGAACGCCTTCGACGGCCGCGCCGACTGCGTCCCACAGAGCCTTGATGGTTCTCTCGGCCTTTGCTCGCAGCAGCGCCTTGAGTTTGGCGAAGGCGTTCTCGATCGTGTTGTCATGACGACTCTCCAGTCCGGATTCCTGTTGAGGCATGGGACAGGCTGACGAGCCAGATCCGTTGTGCCCCTACATTGGCGATGCGCCCCTTAAGCTTTCCGCGCCGGAGCCAGCCGTAGGCGGTCTGACGATGGACGCCGAGTTGTTGGGAGAGTTCATACAATGTCACCTCGTCGTCGCCGCGACGGGGGACATTGCCGGACCAGATCGGTCGTTTCTTTCCAAGCCCCTTTCGTGCCAGAAGCTTCTGGACGATCAACGCGTCGAACATTGGTTTCTTCGCAGGCGTCCAGCCTTTCGCATTGAGATCGTCGGCGATCTGTCGGGCGGTCACCCCCTCGGCACGCAACGCCGCGATCCGACCCAGTATTTCGTCGTGATGCTCGAGTTGTTCAAAGCGTCTCACGGTTCGAATGATCGGATGTGTCGTCACGACCTCGTCTGCCCAATGGCATTTTGTTTCGGCACGTTCGGTCTCTCCGAACACCCGGATGACCACGCGATCGAGCATCATACGGGCGATAGTCTGTCGGTCTCGCGATGTAGTGGACTGCGCCTTCCACAGGGAAGGCACATCTTCTGCCAACTGGCGAACCGCGTCCTTTTCCTGCGCCGTTAGCCGCTCAGGTTGTCGCGCAAGGGGCTCGCTGGTGGTCATCCGCGAGCGCCTGTTTCGTCGCCAGTGCTGCTTCCCAGTCTCGTTCCAGCGTCCGCGCGACCAGGCGGTTGTCAGGGTCGACAGCTTCGTAGCGTCGGCGCGCGAGCGCCGTTTCATAATCCGCGCGTTCCAGTCGCTGCTTCCAGCCTTCGTGCAACTGCTGCCGTTCGAGTTCGATATCCTCGGCAACTTGAAGACTGACGTCGATTGCCGAGGGTGAGAGGGCTTCGAGCATCAACGCGGTCACACAGGTGTCCACCGGACGAGCGCTGATCGACTGGCACCGTGGACCGCCGTAGGTGGTGGCCTCATAGCTGCAGCTATATCGTGCTTCCCGCCCGTCGTCATTGTAGCCGGTCACCATTTTTCGGCCACACACGCCGCACGAGATCAAGCCGCCAAGCAGTGCTGCGCCACCGCGCGGGACGCCGGTATATCGCGAACGGTTTGCCGCCATCAGTTCCTGGTTCCGCTCATACGTTTGCCAGTCAATGTACGCCGGAAGTGCGCTTTGGTGCAGCACCATCCATTTTTGCGGATCGCGAACAAAGCGTCGGCCACTGTGAGGTTTGCCGGGAACCCGGAGCCGGCCGTCGTGGCGTCGGCGCCCAAAGACATAGGCGCCGGCATAACCAGGGTGACGAAGCATGTCGCCGAGCGTCGCTGTATTAGGCCGGTTCCAGCACACGTCGCCCTTTCAGGTCCGCTCCGGATTCGATCGGGAAGCGCAATGTCATGGTCCACGAGGTAACGCAGGACACCACTGATCGAGCGACGCTTTTCAAACAAGGTGAAGACCAGGCGTATGACCCTTTGAACCCCCTCGTCCGGGTCCAATGCCACTTCGCCCGAGGGCTTCAGCACGTAACCGCGCGGTAGACCGAGAATGAGTTCGCCGCGCCTTGGCTTTGCGCCCTTCGTGCATACGGGCCTTCAGGATATGGAGTTTCAGCCTCACTCATCGTACCCTTCAGGCCGAGCAACAGCCGGTCATTGTAGGTGCTCGGATCGTAGATGCCGTCGGCATCGCCGATCAGCGTGTCGAACAACGCGCACATTTCCAAAAGCTGATGCCAGTCCCTGCATGATCGTGCGAGGCGGGATACTTCGATGCCAATGACCATTCCGACATGGCCGAGCCCAACCTCCGCGACGAGGCGCTGGAAGCCCGGCCGATCAAGGGCTGATGCGCCCGAGCGGCCCAGGTCGTCATCGATCACCGTTATCTGGTCACGACGCCATCCCAGTCGGAATGCCCGATCCGCCAAGGCGTATTGAAGCAGTGTTGACTCGCGGTTGTGCTCGACCTGTCGAACCGTCGACTGCCGAACGTACACGATGGCCTGGCGATCATTATGGCGGCTGTGGATCTTTTCCGGCAACGCGAAGGTGAGCAGGCTCGGTTCCGCATTCATGACCGATCTCCCGATCCGTCGACACACTCCGTTGTATCAGACTGCTGATCATCGCCACGAGGCGTCGACGCCGGTCTGCCGGCAAATCCGTCCATCGGATGTGTGTCCGCTTCTGGTTCATCGCGACTCACTATCCATTGAACCAACAGAATCAGCACTTTGTGGCCAATGCGTGGTATCAACAGAACCTCACTTTCAGAGGTTCCCTCAATATGCGTTTTCAATCGGATTGAAGTCGGGACTGTAGGGCGACAGGTAGAGCAGGCTCGCGCCTGCGGCCTCAATCGCGTCGCGCACGCCGGCGGCCTTGTGAGCGGGCAGGTTGTCCATGACGACTACGTCGCTTTCCGACAATGTCGGGACCAGCACCTGCTCGACATAGGCCAGGAACACGTTGCCGTTCATGGCGCCGTCGTAGACGAAGGGCGCAGTCATGCCCGTCAGCCGCAGCGCTCCGGTGAAGGTGGTGGTCTTCCAGTGAGCATGCGGCACGCCGGCCCGGCAGCGCTCGCCGCGCGGCGCTCTTCCACGCAGGCGGGCCATCTCTGTGGAGAGGCCGGTCTCGTCGATGAACACGAGCTTCGCCGGATCGAGATCGAGCTGGCCGTCGAACCAGTCCCGGCGCCGCTTCAGCACGTCGGGGCGATCCTGCTCCAGTGCGTGCGCGGACCGTGGCCGCGAAGCCAGGCGCTCAAGGCGCTGCGTCTGATCCGCACCGACTGCTCGGATAGGAGTCGCTCCACAATCTCGTTCAGCGTGATGTCCTTGCGTTCCTCAATCAGCCAGACGATGAAGGCTTCATGCGCATCGAGGCTGGAGGCGCGGCGGCGGCCCTGCGGGCGTGACGCAGTTCGCCGATCTTCGCCCGCCCAATCCAGCGGATCGCGCTGGACACTCCCACGCCGAACCGCGCCGCCGCTTGCCGCGCCGACGTTCCCTCGTCCGAAGCCTTCAAGACCCGCGATTGAAGATCCCCGCTCAATGCTCTTCCCATCGTCCACCTCCATCGAGTTGGATGTTGAATCAGCACAAAACGCAGCTGTCACATCACAATCGAATCATCGATCACAGGACGGCAACGACCGCGGAACGTTAGCACTACTCTGGCAGATTTTTAACGGAGAGGGTTCTGCGGCAGTGGGGACAACCGATTGGCGGCGGGTGCGCGAGCGCGATGAGATGGCTTGCCTGGCGGAGGGTAGGCTCGGTCGGGGCGGCGGGCCGAGGTTTTTTTTCCCCCTCCCGCTTGTTTGAGGCGGCGAGATTGCAGGAAAGGCGTAGGCGATCATCGTTGCGTGCCGGTGCAGGCCCGTCCATGAGCGCCCCTCGAAGTGGTCGAGGCCAAGTTCCTCCTTGGGCTGCTGACGCGCAAGCTGACCGCGCTGCCTGGCGGCTCATGCACGCGCCAATGGCTGTGCAGCACAAGTGGTTCGCCGCCGTTCTGCATAGACACTACGGCTACTACGGCAGGCCGCACAACTACCCAGCGCTCAACGGATTCCATAGGCAAATCCGCCGGATGGCTGACGGCGCAGCCAGAAAAGCCGGCGCATGGGCTGGTCGGAGTTCGAGACCCTGGCGGCACTGCCCCCTGCCGACTCCGCGCATCACTCGAACTTGGGCGCAAGCATGGATATAACGCGGGTTACCCGCGGGAAGAGCCGGGCGCGGGAAATCCGCCCGCCCGGATCTGTGAGGGCGAAGTCCGAATGGCTGAGCTACTCGACCACGATCTCGCCGCCACGAATATGTCATCGAACGGATCACGCTGACTCGACTTGTTACCACCAAGGGCTTCCAAACGTGTTGGAGATTGCGCGCCAGCAGTGTCCGCAACCTCAATGATTGTTCCATCGCCGTCCAGCCTCCTGGTCGAGCGCTGGTTGCGCCTCGATGTTGGCGAAACGTACACCGCGGACAGCGATCAGTTGTCCGAAGGATAAAGCTGCTGTGCGCCCCCGCGCAATTCCATATGGCGGGCGTTGCCGTCGTCGCGGTCGCGCCTCACCAAGTTGCGCGAGAGCGTCCTTGATATCAGTGTCACTTATCTCAGGCTGCGGCTTTTGGATATTTGCTCTGCAATTCCGAACCCATACTATCAGAAGAATATTAGGTCCAAGTCTGTGGCAAAGCAGGATTGCATCATGTCAGAAATCGAGTCCCCTGCAACGCGCCGCCGCGGGAGGTCATCGCTCGTGGCTTCCCGAGAGGCCGAGAAGCCGCCGCGTCTATCGACCATTCGCTACGGCATTAAGCCGGTTGAGGCCATCAGTCCCGACCACCTTGAGCGCATTCACCAGGCATCGCTCGCGATTCTTCGCGAAACGGGAATAGATTTCCGTGATGAAACCGCGCTCCGGCAGTGGCGAGAGGTGGGAGCTGATGTCGAAGGACAGCGAGTCCACCTCGAAGCCGATATGGTAATGGGCCTCATTGCCAAGGCGCCTCGCAGCTTCGAGTTGACATCTCGTGACATCAGCCAGCGAGTGACAATCTCGCCAGACACATTGACGTTCGGCACCATGCAGGGTGCACCCAACGTGCGGGATATTAACGGATTGAGACGTTCTTCAACGATGGAAGACCTCAAGGATGTAAATCGGCTTACGCAGATGTTGCCGGGCTTCCATGTGGCGGGCGGCTTCACGTGCGAACCAACGGATATAGCCGTTCCATGGCGGCATCTTCACATTAATCGTTCCAGCCTTGTCGAGACGAATCTTCCATACTTCGGTTTGACGACCGGTCAGGAGCGCTCTGAGGACTCGCTTGCCATGGCACGCATCGCTCATGGCGCTGAATTCATGAAGTCCAACGCCGTCATAATAGGGCAGATATCGGGCAACTCCCCCCTTGTCTGGGACGCGACCATGCTCGAAGGGTTGCGTGTCTATGCAGAGGCGAACCAAGTCGTCCTGCTTTCTCCGTTCGTCCTGGGGGCGGCTAACACGCCGGCAGATGTCGCTGCGACGGTTGCCCAAGTGAATGCAGAGGCGCTCGCCGGACTGGCCTACACGCAACTTACGGCTCCGGGCACCAAAATGATCTACGGACAGTACTCAGTGTCGGTCTCGATGCGCAGTGGAGCCCCAATGTCGGGTATGCCCGAGGTGACCCTCCTGAACGCGGTGGTCGGCCAATTGGCGAGGCGATACGGGATTCCATGGAGAACAACTGCCTCGCAGTCTTCGGCGAAAACCTTCGATGCCCAGTCGGGTTACGAATCCGCAATTGCTTACATGTCAGGCGCTACTGCAACTTCGAACCTCTTTCTGCACTCTGGCGGGTGGGATGAGGCCGGTATGGTTTGCTGCTTAGCCAAGTTCGTTGCGGACGCCGAGCAAAATCTTCTGATAGCGAAATACGCACAAGGGATTTCATTCGATTACTTTGATGAGGCTTTGGAAGCTGTCCGTCGGGTGGGGC
>NZ_JBVVQC010000063.1:0-13779 GCF_055811515.1 Mesorhizobium sp. WSM4841 | reverse complement strand
TCCGGCCTCCCCCCCCCCCAAAATCCCCCCCCGGCGCCCCAATTGCCCCCAAAAACGACCCCAAAAAAAATAAAATACCCCCCTGGTTTTTCCCCAAAACCCCACCCCTTTTTGGTAAAACCACGAAGCGTCAGCAGGGAGGCACCACTTGATCATCGTTATCGGCTCGATCAACCTTGACCTTATCGCCAATGTCGACCGCTTGCCCGCACCGGGCGAGACGGTTCGCGGCTCCGGATTTACCACCGCACCCGGCGGCAAGGGCGCCAACCAGGCCCTGGCCGCCGCGCGCGCCGGTGCCAAGGTGCGCATGGTCGGCGCGGTCGGCAAGGACAATTTCGCCACTGAAGCGCTGGCGCTGCTGCGGGACGGCAAGATCGACCTGTCCGGTGTCGGCGAAACCTTCGCCTCGACCGGCACGGCATTGATCATGGTCGCCGACGACGGCGAGAACGTCATTGCCGTGGTGCCGGGCGCCAATGATTCGGTCGTGACAGGCGACCTCTCCAGGGCTTTCATGAAAAAGGGCGATGTCGTACTCCTGCAGCAGGAGATCCCGCTGCAGACTGTCGATGCAGCACTGGACGCGGCCGGGGCGGCAGGCGCGGTCACCGTGCTCAACACGGCACCATTCCGCGGCGAGGCGGCCGCCTTCCTCGGCAAGGCCGACTATGTCGTCGCCAACGAGACCGAATTCGACCTCTATGGTGAGGCGCTGTCGCTGAGCGGCCGAGATCGCCCGGCGCGGATGCGCGATTACGCCGGGAAGACCGGCCGCACAATCGTCGTCACGCTCGGCGGTGACGGCGTTCTGGCTGCGACGCCAGCCGATCTTCTGATGGTTCCGGCGCTGAAGATCACCCCTGCCGACACGGTCGGCGCCGGCGACACGTTTTGCGGCTATTTCGCCGCCGGGCTCTCATCCGGCCTGCCGCTCGATCAGGCGCTCGCCCGTGCAGCAGCCGCAGGTTCGCTCGCTTGCCTGAAGCCCGGCGCCCAGCCGGCGATCCCGCTGGCGAAGGAAGTCGACGCTGCGCTTCAAAAATCCGCCAGCTAGGTGAGAGCCATGCGTCCGGCCACAAAACACCCCGTGCCGCCTGCCGGCGATATCTGCCGTCTGTCCGCCGTGGACCTTGCCGACGCGATCAGGCGCCGTCAGCTATCCGCGCGCGAGGTGGTGACGGCATTCCTCGACCGGATCGACGCCGTGAACCCGCTGGTCAATGCCATCGTCTCACTACGCGACCGTGCCGACATCTTGCGCGAGGCTGACAAGGCAGACGCCCATCTGGCGCATGCAGGGCATGCCGGACCGCTGTTCGGCCTGCCGATCGCCATCAAGGATCTCGCGCAGACCAAGGGCCTCAGGACCAGCTTCGGCTCGCCGATCTTCGCCGATTTCGTGCCGCAGGAAGACGATTTCTTCGTGGAGCGCATCCGCAAGGCCGGCGCCATCATCATCGGCAAAACCAACGTTCCCGAATTCGGGCTTGGCTCCAATACCTACAACACCGTGTTCGGCCCGACGCTCAATGCTTTCGACGCGGCCTTGACCGCCGGCGGTTCGAGCGGCGGCGCGGCGGTCGCGCTGGCGCTCGACATGCTGCCTGTCGCCGATGGCAGCGACTTTGGCGGCTCGCTGCGCAACCCGGCCGCCTACAACAATGTCTATGGCTTCCGTCCGTCGCAGGGACTTGTCCCGGCCGGTCCCGAACTTGACGTCTTTCACACACAGATGGGCGTCGAAGGACCGATGGGCCGCAGCGTGCGCGACATGGCGCTGCTGCTCGACGAGCAGGCCGGCTACGACCCTCGCGCGCCGCTCTCACATCACAAGCACGGTTCGTTCCTCGAAGGGCTGCAAACGGCAGCGCCCGGCGGCCGCATCGCCTGGTTCGGCGATCTCGGTGGTCATCTGCCGGTCGAACCTGGCATCCTTGATCTTTGCAAGGCCGCTCTCGGCCGGTTCGCCGACGTATCCTTTCAGACCGAGGCGCTGGTGCCGGATTTCGACTACGAAGCGCTGTGGCAGGCCTTTGTGACGCTGCGCCAGGCAAGCAGCGGTTGTGCGCTCAAGGCGCATTACGACGATCCCTTCAAACGCAGTCTTCTGAAGCCGGAGGCCGTGTGGGAGGTGGAACATGCGCTGCAGCTCACGGCGCCGCAAATCCACGCCGCCACGGTGAGGCGCTCGTCCTGGCACAAAACCCTGCTGTCGCTCTTCGACCGCTTCGACCTCGTCGCACTGCCGACTGCGCAGGTCTTCCCCTTCGAGTTCGCCACCCACTGGCCGACGCAAGTGGCCGGGCGTGCCATGGACAGCTATCACCGCTGGATGCAGGTTTCAGCGTTCGCCACGCTGGGCGGCTGCCCGGC
The DNA here is from genome assembly GCF_055811515.1 of Mesorhizobium sp. WSM4841. Taxonomy (NCBI): domain Bacteria; kingdom Pseudomonadati; phylum Pseudomonadota; class Alphaproteobacteria; order Hyphomicrobiales; family Phyllobacteriaceae; genus Mesorhizobium; species Mesorhizobium sp. WSM4841. The sequence goes on along the minus strand of NZ_JBVVQC010000063.1, from coordinate 11,403 downwards.
GGTCAACGTACCGGCGGGCTTCGATGCCAGAGGCAGGCCGATGGGCATGCAACTGATCGGGCGGCCGCGCGGCGACATGGCCGTGTTGAGAGCAGCGGCAGCCTACGAGACGACGCTGCCGTGGCAGGCCGGAGCCTAAGTCCAGGTCAAGGCCGCCAGCGACGTATCCTGCCGGCTTGCACCGGCGTTGCCGTCATGCATTGATCACGATCGGCCGCGTCGCAAGCCGCATATTGTCGAGGAAAACCATGTCGCTGGAACTCTACGCTACCTATGTCGTTGCCTGTATCGTCATTGTCCTGGTGCCCGGACCGACGGTCACGCTAATCATCGCCAACAGCATCCGCCATGGCTCCCGCGCCGGCCTCGCCAATGTCGCCGGCACGCAGGCCGGGCTGGCCATCATGATCGCCATCGTCGGCGTCGGATTGACCTCGCTTATCGCGGGAATGGGCCATTGGTTCGAATGGGTCAGGCTGATCGGCGCTGCCTATCTGATCTGGATGGGTGTGCAGATGTTCCGCTCCAAGGGCAAGCTGAACGCCGACGGATCGGCGAAGACACCGCGCGGCGGCTTCTTCCTGCAAGGCCTGCTGGTGGCGATCAGCAATCCCAAGACGCTGGTGTTCTTCGGCGCCTTCTTTCCGCAGTTCATCGCCCCTGAAGGCAACTACGCGTTGCAGATCGGCGTCATGGGTCTCACCGCCCTGATCTTCGCCGCCGTGTCGGATTCGACCTTCGCGCTCGCCGCCGGCCGCGCCGGACGCCTGCTCTCGGCCGGCCGCATCAAGCTCATGTCCAGAATCAGCGGCAGTTTCCTGATCGGCGGCGGTCTGTGGCTGGCGTTTTCAAAGGCGAAGTGAGCGGCACCTTTCCTTCCCCCCTTGTGGGCCCACAAGGGGAGAAGGAAGGAGCCCTAAAGCCGTCCCAGCCTTTCCAGCAGCAGTGCGAAAAACGCATCATGGTCGATGTCGCGCATCACCATGGCGTTGTTCGGTCGCTTGGTCACGCCCCACCAGTCGATCACGGTCATGCCCATGGTGAGCTCCGAGGCGGTTTCCACGGTGACGTTGCAGTTGCGGCCCCTGAATAGCTCCGGCTTCAACAGATAGGCGATGACGCAAGGGTCGTGCAGTGGACCGCCATCGGTGCCGTATTTCTCCTCGTCGAAGCGCTCGAAGAATTCCAGCATCTCCGTCGTAGCCGTGCCGACCCTGGTGCCGAGCTTGCGGAAGGCCTGGGTTCGCTTGGCGGTGGTCAGCGCCTTGTGGGTGACGTCGAGCGGCATCATGACGATCGGGATGCCGGATTTGAACACGACGTCGGCGGCATGTGGATCGACATAGATGTTGAATTCGGCGGTCGGCGTGACGTTGCCGCCTTCGAAGAAGCCGCCGCCCATCAGCACGATTTCCTTGATGCGCGGCGCGATCTTCGGCTCGCGGATAAGCGCCAGCGCAACGTTGGTGAGCGGTCCGAGCGCGCAGAGCGTAATCGTGCCGTTCTCTTCCTTCATCAGTGTCTCGACGATGAAATCCACCGCACACTGGTCCTGCAGCTTCATTGTCGGTTCGGGCAATTGCGGTCCGTTGAGACCGGTCTCGCCATGCACCTCCTCGGCGGTAACCAGTTCGCGCGCCAGCGGCCGGATGGCGCCGGCATAGACCTTGATGTCAGACCTGCCGGCCAGTTCGCAGATCTTGCGTGCATTCTTTTCGGTGAGCCTCAGCGGCACGTTGCCGGCGACGGCGGTTATGCCGACGATCTCCAGCTCGGCGCTGCCGAGCGCCAGCAATATGGCGACGGCATCATCCTGGCCGGGATCCGTGTCGATGATGATCTTGCGGGATAGGGGCATTTCAATTCCTTGTTTGGGGAGTCTTTTTGGGCGGGGCTTATGACGGCTTGAACTTGACCGCGGGGCGGACCATATCAAGACCATCGGGAAAAATGCCATCTGGGTTTTTCCACTTTATGTCGCTCTTGAGAGGACAATGTAACATGAGCCGAATGACGCCTTTTTCCAGCCCGCTTCTCTTGGGTTTCGATGCCATGGAAAAGACCCTGGAGCGTCTGGCGAAATCGGGTGATAGCTACCCTCCCTATAACATCGAGCGCCTCAGCGGTGCCGACGGCAAGGCCGAAAGGTTGCGTATCACGCTCGCTGTCGCCGGTTTCGCCGAGAACGATCTAGATGTGACCACGGAGGAGAACCAGTTGGTCGTGCGCGGCCGCCAGAACGACGATACCGAGCGCGAATTTCTTCATCGCGGCATTGCCGCGCGCCAGTTCCAGCGCTGTTTCGTGCTGGCCGACGGCATGCGGGTGATCACCGCGGAGCTGAAGAACGGGCTTTTGTCGATCGATCTCGATCGGCCCGAGTCCGAACGGCTGGTACGGAAAATAAACATATCGGTGAAAGACTGATCCTTACCGCTGCATCGGCCGGAAAATCGGAATCGATTTTCCGAAAGTACGATGCAGCAAATTGAAGTGTTAGAGCGTCCTTTGTGTGTCCAATTGGACACACGGCGCTCTAATGGCTCTCATGCGAGGCGGCCTGAGCGGAGTCCTCGCGACAAGGAGGCTTAAATGACTAGAACTGACGAAAATCTTATCATGACCAGCGGCGAATTCGCCCATCTCGGCGAAGGCTCGGTCGCCTATCTCAGGAAAGTGTCGAGCGACGATCTGCGCGGCCGTTTCCCGGGCCTCGGCGAAATCGCGCCCGGCCTTGAACTGTGGGCCCTGTTTGCCGCCAATGGCCAGCCGATCCTGCTTTCGGACGCTCGCGACCGGGCGCTGGCTGGCGCCCTGGAAAACGACCTGATCCCCGTCGCCATCCACTAACAATAGGCGCAGCGATCTGGTTGGAAACGGACAGGGCCGCTCACGGCGGCCCTTCAACGGATCCAATCAAAAACTCAGGCCGCGTGTGAGGCTTGCGTGTCCGACAAAAGCGCGTGGATCGCTGCGGCGTCGCGGGTGCCCCTGATCTTGGCCACCGTGTCGGCGTCGCGCAGCACCCGCGCGATGCGCGACAGCGCCTTGAGGTGGTCGGCGCCGGCGCCTTCGGGCGCCAAAAGCAGGAACACCAGATCGACCGGCTGGTCGTCCAGCGCCTCGAAATCGACCGGCGTCTCCAACCGGGCGAAAACCCCGGCGATCCGCTTGACCCCGGCCAGCTTGCCATGCGGAATGGCAATGCCGTTGCCGACACCGGTCGAGCCCAGCCGTTCCCGCTGCAGGATGGTGTCGAACACCTCCCGTTCCGGAATGCCGGAAATCGCTGCCGCCCTTTCGGACAGCATTTGCAGCAGTTGTTTCTTGGAGTTCGCCTTCAACGCCGGCAAGATTGCCGGAACGTTGATAAGATCGCTCAGATCCATACTTGAAATCCCTTGTTCGCCTGCCGTCGCCAGCCCTCACTCTCGCGTGCGGCTGGTTCCTTATCCCAGTGCGGCCTTGGTCGTCATCCCTGCGCGACCTTGGTCGTAGACGGGTCGATCCAGCCGATATTTCCGTCCGGCCGGCGATAGACGATATTGAGATGCTCGTTTCCGGCGTTGCGGAAGACGAGAACCGGGCTGTCCTTGGTGTCGAGCTCGATCACGGCTGACGCCACCGACATGGTCCGCAGCGTCATGGTTGATTCGGCGACGATGGCTGGCGCGAAATTCTCCGGTATTTCCTCATCGTCATCGGCAAGCGGCGCCATCACCGTATAGGCGATGTCGGTGAGTTCGCCATTGGCATTGCCTGAATTATGTGACTTCAGCCGACGCTTGTAGCGCCGAAGGCGGGTTTCGAGGCGATCCGCCGCGGCCTCGAAAGCGAGCGTCGGGTCCTGGGCTTCACCGGTCGCCTGCAGCGAAGCGCCGGAATCCAGCCGGATCATGCAATCGGCCGTGTAGCGCGACCCCGATTTGACGACTACAATTTGCCCTGAAAAGCCCCGATCGAAATATTTCCCGATCACTTCTCCGACACGGTCGTTGATGCGCGTACGGAACGCATCGCCGACATCCATGTGTTTTCCTGATATGCGCAGTGTCATCTGAAAACTGACCTTCCTTGCTCAGGCTTCAAACTGTCCCGAGTTTATACCCGTGGTCTGTGCGCACAAGCTTTGCGGCGTCACTTGCGCCGATTTTAAATCCGAACTTTCCGGTTGATCACAAGCCGCCTTCTTTGACCGTCCCGTGGCCAACGTCGTGACGGACCATCCGCATGCGGGCAGTAGCCCGTCCCATGCGGGCGGGCTTCTAGCCACTTCAATGCGGCTTGTCAATGAAGCGCGAAAGCTGTGGAAATTCCGTCGGGGATCAACGTCCGGCGCTGGCCAAAGCGCGTTTTTCACGCCGCCGCTGCACCGACGAGGGAATATTCATGCCCTCCCGATACTTGGCGACCGTGCGCCTGGCGATATCGACGCCACTTTCCCGCAACATATCCACAATCGCGTCGTCGGAAAGCACGTCGGCCGGTTTCTCCTCGTCGATCAACTGCTTGATGCGGTCGCGCACCGCTTCAGACGAATGCGCATCGCCGCCACCCGACGAAGCGATCGAGGCGGTGAAGAAATAGCGCAGTTCGAACACGCCGCGCGGCGTCAGCATGTATTTGTTGGCGGTGACCCGGCTGACGGTCGATTCGTGCATGCCGATGGCGTCGGCCACCGTGCGCAGGTTGAGCGGCTTCAGGTGACGCACGCCATGGACGAGGAAGGCGTCCTGCTGGCGCACGATTTCTGAGGCAACCTTAAGGATGGTCTTCGCCCGCTGGTCGAGACTGCGCGTCAGCCAGTTGGCGTTTTGCAGGCATTCCGCCAGGAAATCCTTTTCCGTCTGGTTTTTCGCATGCGGTGAAACCTGGGCAAAATAGATATGGTCGACCAGCACGCGCGGCAGCGTTTCGGCATTGAGTTCGATCACCCAACTCCCGTCATTGGCCGCCCGCACTTCGACATCAGCGATGATCGCATCGCTGGCACCGCCCGAAAACGCCATCCCCGGGCGCGGATCGAGCGCACGTATCTCGGCCAGCATGTCGAGCAGATCCTCCTCGTCGACCCCACAGATCCGTTTCAGGGTCTGGAAATCGCGCCGCGCCAGGAGCTCGAGATTGGCGATCAAAGCCTTCATCGCCGGGTCGAGCCGGTCGCGGACGGCAAGCTGCAGCGACAGGCATTCGGCGAGGTCGCGGGCAAAGATGCCGGCGGGCTCGAATGTCTGGCAGACCTCGAGTGCATTCGTCACCGCCGCTCTGTCGGTGCCGAGACGAGCGGCGATCTCAGCCATGTCGGCGCGCATGTAGCCGGCCTCATCGAGGCCATCGGCCAGTTCGCTGGCGATCAGGCGTGCTGCCGAGTCGGCGAAGGCAAGCGCGACCTGTCCGCCGACATGCTCGCGCAGCGTGATGGCGGCGGCCGCCATGTCTCCGACCTCGAAGCCGTCCGACGAGGACGCGGAACCGTTGCCGGAGGCCGATTTCCATTGGGCCGTCAGGTCGGGACCGAGCCGCTCGCTGGTGCCGGGATCGTCGGGAAACAGGTTTTCCAGCGAAGTATCGAGCTTTTCCGAGATCGCCTCGGCGCTCCACGCCGTTTCCTTCTCGAACCAGTCGCCGCCGGTGGCCGTTTCCGGCACGGCATCGATCTTCTGCGCCTGATCGCTGACGGCATCGTCCTGCGGCTCGGCGCGATCGAGTAGAGGATTGCGCTCGATCTCGTCGTCGATGAAGCGTTCCAGCTCGACGTGGGTGAACTGCAGCAGCCGGATCGACTGCATGAGTTGCGGCGTCATCACCAGCGACTGGGACTGTCGTAGCTGTAGTTTTGCCGCCAACGCCATGGTTCGGTTTCAAACGCCCTGTCTACGCATCCGGACTGCCGGAAGGAGTTGGGCATAGAAACTGGCCCGGCTTTTGCTTGTCAAGGCGACAGCGATCAAAACTCGCCTGTCGGTGCGTTATTTGGAGGAGAAATCGGAGAAAAAGGCTCGTCTCGCGCCAAAAATCGCGCTTGGAGGGGAATTTTCCCGCTTAGAGTGTAAATCCCTCACCGAGATAAAGCCGCCGCACATCCGGGTTTGCGACCACTTCATCGGCCCGGCCATGGGTCAGCACCTGGCCGGCATGGATGATGTAGGCGCGGTCGATCAGGCCGAGCGTCTCGCGGACATTATGATCGGTGATGAGCACGCCGATGCCCCGCGCCGTCAGATGGCGCACGAGTTGCTGGATATCGGCGACGGCGATCGGATCGATGCCGGCGAAAGGTTCGTCGAGCAGCATGTATGCGGGGCGGGTCGCCAGTGCACGCGCGATTTCAAGGCGGCGCCGCTCGCCGCCGGAAAGCGACAGCGACGGGGCCTTGCGCAAATGGCTGATGTGAAACTCCTCGAGCAGTTCGTCGAGACTGCGTTCGCGCTCCTTGCGGCTCTTTTCGACCACTTCGAGCACGGCACGGATGTTTTGCTCGACGCTCAAGCCGCGAAAGATCGACGCTTCCTGCGGAAGGTAGCCGATGCCGAGGCGGGCGCGGCGGTACATCGGCATCGAGGTGACATCGAAGCCGTCGATTTCGATTGTGCCTTCATCGACCGGCACAAGGCCGGTGACCATGTAGAAGCAGGTCGTCTTGCCGGCGCCGTTGGGACCGAGCAGCCCGACCGCCTCACCGGCGCGCACGCCGATCGTCACGCCGCTGACGACTTTGCGGCCCTTGTAGCTCTTGGTCAGGCCCTTGGCGATCAAGGTTCCCTTGAACTTTACCTGGTCGACGCTGACCGTGGCCGGTGCCGCAAGTTTGCTGGCGGCGCGTCCTGGAAGACGCGCCATCAGCGATGCTACGTCGACCATCAGGGGTTCGCCGCTCCCGACTTCGCCGGCGGCGTGATCGACATCATGACGCGGCCCCCGCAGGCGTCGACCTGGGCCAGGCCGCTCTTCATCTGCACGGTGAGCTTGCAGCCGACCAGTACATTGTCACCTTGCGAAAGCACGACCTTGCTGCCTGAAAGCACCAGCACTTCCGTCTTCATGTCGAAGGTGCCGCTGTCGCCGGTGGCGACCTGGTCGTCCGATTTGATATAGACCTTGTTGGCGACCTCCAGACGGTCGATGTTGGCCGAGCCGGTCATCGCGGCACCTGCGTCCTGCGCTTCCTTGGCGTCAGCGTCGGCGTCCTTGACGTAATAGACCGTCATCTTGCCGGCCTTGAGCAAAGTCGGCCCTTGGACGACGCTTACATTTCCTGTGAACACGGCGACGCTTTCCGCCTGGCGGACCTCGAGCTTATCGCTTTCGATCTGGATGGGCTTGTCGCCGGACAGTTTGAGGCCCGACAACTGGCTGGTGGCCTTGGACTGCGCCAGAGCCGGCGTCGTCCCCAAGCTCAGCCCCAAAGCCAGCCCCAAAGCCAGCCCACGGGCCGGCAACGCCGAAGCTGCTGCCCCGAGCCATGTCGAACTACTGAACCGCATTGGATTCTCCGCTCATTGCCTCTGCCGCTTTCAAGCTGGCGGGATCGATGTTGACACGCACTCTGTTCTCGAAAACCACGATCTTGCCGTTGTCCTGGATCGACATCGAATCTGCGGTGATCCGCGACCCGCCGCGGCTGACGTCGACCGGGTCGTTCGTCTTCATAGTGCCTTTGCCCATATCGAGAAAGACCGATTTGAACTTTGCCGCCAAGCCATCGGTGGTGGTTATGGTGACATCGCTGGTCAGGCTCATCGTGTTGCCGTCACGATTGTAGGTGCCGTGCGAGGCATTGATGGCCGCCACATTGTCAGTCGATATCGGCAGCTTGGCGTCGATGCCCTCCAGATTGATGATGCCTTGCTTGGTCACGTCCTGTATGGCGCGCAAGGCCGTCATGGAATAGGGCAGTTTCTGCTTGGTGAACCCGTTGAGCTTGGGGTTGGCCATCACCAGCTTGCCATTGGCGAAGGCGCTGCCGTCGGCCTGGACCTGGATTGAGCCAGGCGCCGCGAGATAGGTATAGATCGGGAAGGCGACCGCGATCGCGGCAGCGGCCAGCGGCACCGCCAGCTTCAAGATCCGCACGCGGCGCGAATGGCGCTGGGCAATGCCGAAGGCGTCGACCCGCGCCGGGCCTACGTCCGGGGGAGCCAACTCCGTCTCGGTGTTGGTCAGTTCGATCGGTCGCGCTAACATAACTGCTTTCTTTTAAACCCCTGCCGCCAAGCACCCCTATAGGTGGGATGCCGGCGCCCTCAAGCAAGCACAAGCGGAGGAAAACCGCAAAAGTGTGACGGTTGCAGTTGTACAAACGAAAATGAAACCGGCACGACTTGCATCTCATACCAGATACAGGCGCACAGCGTTAGGGGCCTGTGGATTGGTCTTGATGTCTCTTGAAACGCCGGCTCGCGAACGTCGAAACCCTGTCTTTGGCGCAAGCTCGTCAGGAATCGGTAGCCGGGCGCGGATGGTTGCTTTAAAAGCATCTGCTTCCACCGTCTATGAGGCTGACCATGGCACTGAGAGCCGACGACCTGATCGACCGCCGCCGCTTGCGCCGCAAGCTGACATTCTGGCGCGTTGCAGCGCTTGTTGTCGCGGCAGTCGGGCTGATTGCCTTTTCGAGCTGGATTTACGGTGACGACTTCACTGGCACGGCGGTCGACCATATCGCCAAGGTCAAGATCGAGGGCACCATTACCGAAGACGAAGACCTGATCAAACAACTGGACACCATCCGTCAATCCTCGAGGGTGAAAGCTGTGATCCTGTCGATCGATTCACCGGGCGGCACCACCGTCGGGGGCGAATCGATCTACGAAGCAGTGCGCAAGCTGGCCGCCGAGAAGCCGGTGGTGGCCGAGGTCGGCACGCTGGCCGCATCGGCGGGCTATATGATCGCCACCGCTGCCGATCATATCGTCGCGCGCAAATCGTCGATCGTCGGCTCGATAGGCGTGCTGATCCAGTATCCGGACGTCAGCGGCCTTATGGACAAGCTCGGCATCAAGCTCGAGGAAGTGAAATCCTCGCCCTTGAAAGCCTCGCCATCGCCTTTCAAGCCGACCAATGACGACGAGCGCACCATGGTCCGCAAGCTGATCCTGGACAGCTACGACTGGTTCGTCGGCGTCGTCGCCGAACGACGCAACATGACCAAGCCGGAGGCGCTGGCCCTGGCCGACGGTTCGATCTTCACCGGCCGGCAGGCTGTTGCCAACAAATTGGTCGACGCGGTCGGCGGCGAGACCGAAGCGATCGACTGGCTCGCGACCAAGGGCGTCGACGCCAAGCTCAAGGTGGTGGAGTGGAAGGACGCGGAAAGCGGCGGCTTCCTGTTCTCGAAAGCGACGGCGCGAACCATCGGCAGTGCGCTCGGCCTGCCCGACTATGGCGGCGAGATCATTCACGAACTTGGTGCCGACCGCTTGTTTCTTGACGGTCTCGTTTCCGTCTGGCACCCTTGAGACGAGTGAAAAAAGCAAATAAAATCATCCTCATAATTTTGACCGCAGTGTTTTCACGGGGAGCCTTCTCATGATCAAATCCGAACTTGTGCAGATCATCGCCACACGCAACCCGCACCTTTTTCTGCGCGACGTCGAAAACATCGTCGGCGCGATTTTCGACGAGATCACCGACGCGCTTGCCGAAGGCAACCGGGTCGAGCTGCGCGGTTTCGGTGCTTTCTCGGTGAAAAACCGCCCCGCCCGCACCGGCCGCAACCCGCGCACCGGCGAATCCGTCGAGGTCGAGGAGAAATGGGTGCCGTTCTTCAAGACCGGCAAGGAATTGCGTGAAAGGCTGAACGGCGGCAAATAGGCGCCGCGCGAGCTCGTGCGCCATGCCGGCCTTTTTCAGTAGGGCGCGGCCCGCGGCCGAGCCCGTCTTCGACAGGAAATTCCATGTTCAATCGTTTCATGCTCGTCGTGGTCTTCGTGCCGCTGGCCGTCATCCTGATTGCGCTGGCGGTCGCCAATCGCGATCCGGTTGCCTTCACCCTGGATCCGTTCAACCCCGGCAATCCGGCGCTGACGCTGACGCTGCCGCTTTTCATCTTCCTGTTCCTGGCTCTCGCCATCGGCATGGTGGTCGGCAGCCTGGCGACCTGGATCAAGCAGGGCCGCTATCGCAGGCTGGCGCGCCAGCGCGGCGTCGAGGCCGAGAACCTGCGCCAAGCGGTCAGCCGTGCGCCGGCTGCGCCACAAGGCCCGGCCTTGCCGAAGCCGACGAACTGAGCCAACACAGCGCCGCACGTCCTTTGGGACGCACATAGGACGCCGTACCATTTTGATTACGCATGATCTTTTCCGAAATCGGTTCCGATTTCCGCGGTTATGCGTTAGGCGTATTTCTCTCCACGGAGTTTCCCATGCTGACCATTTCGGCGGCCGAGGTCGATCATGCGCTGACCTTTCCCGGCCTGGTCGAGACTCTGCGCGCGGCCTTTCGCGATGGCGCGATGCAACCGGTCAGGCATCACCATATGGTCGAACGGCCCGACGGCGCGGCCTCGACGCTGCTCCTGATGCCGGCCTGGACCGACTTCAATGCGGCCGGCACGTCGGCAGGCGGCCATATCGGCGTCAAGATCGTTACGGTGTCGCCCGACAACAACACCGTGGGCAAACCCGCGGTGATGGGGCTTTACCTCCTGCTCGACGGCGCGACCGGCGAGCCTGAAGCCATGATCGACGGCCAGCGGTTGACGCAGTGGCGCACGGCCTGCGCCTCGGCGCTGGCCGCCTCCTATCTGGCCCGCGAGGACGCTGAGCGGCTGCTGGTGGTCGGTGCCGGCGCGCTGTCGCCGTTCCTCGCCAAGGCGCATTCAGCGGTGCGGCCGATCACCGCCATCCGCATCTGGAACCGCACGCCGGCCAATGCAGAAAAGGTTGCGTCGGAATTGCGCGCCGAGGGCTTTGCGGCCACCGCCGCGAGCGATCTCGACGCCGAACTCGGCCAGGCCGACATCGTTTCGTCGGCGACGATCACGACCACGCCGCTGATCAAGGGCGCGCTGTTGAAGCCGGGAACCCATGTCGATCTGGTCGGCGGTTTCACGCCTGATATGCGCGAAAGCGACGACGATGCGATTGCGCGTGCCCGCGTCTATGTCGACACCCGGGCCGGCGCCACCAAGGAAGCGGGCGACATCGTCCAGCCGCTGGCCTCGGGCGTGCTGGAGGCGCAAGCCATCGTCGCCGACCTGCATGAATTGGCACGCGGCCAAAAGAAAGGCCGGCAGAGCCCCGGTGAGATCACGCTTTTCAAATCGGTCGGCGCAGCCCTCGAAGACCTCGCCGCCGGCATTGCGGTGTACAAGGCGCTGAAGAGTAGGGGAGTAAGGGAGTAAGTGAGTAAGTGAATAGGGGAAATATGACTAGCACGAAGCCGCACGATTGGTACGGCTCC
>NZ_JBVVQC010000062.1:0-14444 GCF_055811515.1 Mesorhizobium sp. WSM4841 | reverse complement strand
GCTCCATTCGTTGAGTTCACAGCAACGATGGTGCCACAACCCTCGCCGCCGCCCCATAGCTTCTCTCCCCCGCTTCGCGGGGGCGAGGAACCGAGCGCCTCGAAAATGACGAACAAATCAATTTGCCTGTGGCAACACCCCCGCCTATCGTCCCACCCCATGACAACCGGAGCCATTGATGACATCTCAGGCTGAATGGCTGCGCGGAACGCTCTTGGCGCTGGCTCTCGTGATGACCGGCCCGGTTCTGGCCGGCAACAAGCCGGAAGACGGCAAGGTGACGAATTTCCTGCTCGACAACGGCATGGAGGTTGTCGTCATTCCCGATCACCGGGCGCCGATCGTCACCCATATGGTGTGGTACAAGATCGGCAGCGCGGATGAGCCGCCCGGCAAGTCCGGCATCGCCCATTTCTTCGAGCATCTGATGTTCAAGGCGACGACCAATCACGCGGCCGGCGCGTTTGACCGCGCGGTCTCCGCCATCGGCGGTTCCAACAACGCTTTCACCTCCTATGACTACACCGCCTTTTATGAAACGGTGGTGCCGCAGGCGCTTGAGCAGATGATGGATTTCGAGGCCGATCGCATGCGCAACCTGATCCTCAACGACAATGTCATCGCCACCGAGCGCGACGTCATCCTCGAGGAACGCCGCTCGCGCATCGACAGCAATCCGCAGGCAGTGCTCGGTGAGGAGATCGACGCCACGCTCTGGCAGAACCAGCCCTATCGCATTCCGGTGATCGGCTGGATGCAGGAGATGGAGAAGCTGAACCGCGCCGACGCCAAGGCTTTCTACGACAAGTATTACACGCCCAACAACGCCGTGCTGGTGGTCGCCGGCGATGTCGACCCGGAGGTGGTCAAGGCGCTGGCCGAAAAGACCTATGGCAAGATTGCGCGTGGTCCGGACCTGCCGCCGCGCATCCGTCCGGTCGAACCCGAGCAGAACACCAGGCGCACGGTGACGCTCACTGACGCGCGTGTCAGCGTGCCGAACTTTTCGACGCAATGGGTGGTTCCCTCCTATCACACTGCAAAGCCGGGCGAAGCCGAAGCGCTGGACCTGCTGGCGGAGATCCTCGGCGGCGGTAGCCGCAGCCGGCTCCACCAGCAGCTTGTCGTCAAGCAAGGCATCGCCGCCGAGGCTGGCGCCTTCTTCCAGGGCACTATGCTCGATGCCACCAATTTCACCGTCTATGGCGCGCCCCGCGGCGACGCCAAGCTGGCCGATGTCCAGGCGGCGGTCGAGGTCGAGGTCGCCCGCATCGCCAGGGACGGCGTCACATCAGGCGAGTTGGAGAAGGCCAAGGATCGTTTCGTCCGCTCGATGATCTTCGCCCGCGACAAGCAGGATTCGATGGCCAACATCTACGGCGCGACGCTCGCCACCGGCGGCAGCGTCCGGGACGTCGAGGAATGGCCGGGCCGCATCCGCAAGGTCACCGCCGACGAAGTCAGGGACGTTGCCGCGCGCTATCTCAATCTCAACCATTCGACATCAGGCTATCTCTTGCCGCAGACACAGGCAGGGAATTGATCGATGACGAGCTTGAGCGCTTGCGCTGCCCCTCACCTGCCTGCCGGCATCCTCTCCCCGTATAGTGACGGGGAGAGGGGCGCTGTCATCGACGGTTTCGCCAATCACCAGCGTTCGGAAGAAGGGCGCCGGCATTGCGGCCAGCCCCTTCTCCCCGTCACTATACGGGGAGAAGTGCCCGGCAGGGCGATGAGGGGCGGCGCTAACACCGACAGCTATTCGTCTCGAACATCAGTTGGAAGCTACCATTTGTCCGAAGCGACTGTCCTGAAGCGTGTCGCCACCCGACTGGCCACCCTGCTCCTCTCATTGCTCTTCCTCGTCCTGCCGGCGCTTTCCGCTCGTGCGGCCATGAGCATCCAGGAGGTGACGTCGTCAAAGGGCATCACCGCCTGGCTGATCGAGGACTATTCCGTGCCGCTGGTCGCCATCCGCTTCGTCTTCGACGGCGGCGCGACGCAGGATCCCGCTGGGAAGGAAGGGCTTGCCAATCTGATGAGCGGCCTGTTCGACGAGGGCGCCGGCAATCTCGACAGCGAGGCCTTCCAGATAAAGCTGGACGACGTCGGCGCCGAGATGAGCTTCGAGGCGGCGCGCGACGGCACCTACGGCTCGATGCGCATGCTGGCCGAGCAGCGCGACGCGGCGTTCGACCTGTTGCGGCTGGCAGTCACCGAGCCGCGTTTCGACCAGGCGCCAATCGACCGCATCCGCGCCCAGGTGCTGTCCGGCATCATCGCCAACGAGCTTGACCCCGACACGCTCGCCCAGCGCAAATGGCTGGAGGCACTATACGGCACCCATCCCTATGCGCGGCCCGAGCAAGGCACCAGGCAAAGCATCGCCAAAATCATGCCGGACGATCTCATCGCCTTTCACAAGGCGAATTTTGCTCGCGATGGCCTGCATGTGGCGGTGGTCGGCGCCATCGATGCCGAGACGTTGAAGAAAAAGCTCGATATGGTCTTCGGCGGCCTGCCGCAACACCAGGCGCTCGCGCCCGTCGCCGATGTCGATCCGAAACTCAACCAGCAGCTCGAGGTCAATTACGACCAGCCCCAGACTTCGCTGCAACTGGCCTATCCCGGCGTCAAGCGGAGTGCGCCGGATTTCTTCGCCGCGGTGCTGATGAACGAGATCCTCGGCGGCAGCGCCTTCACCTCGCGGCTGTTCGACGAGGTGCGCGAAAAACGCGGCCTGGCCTACAGCGCCAGTTCCGACCTGGTCGACCATCAGCACGCCAACGCCCTGGCCATCACCACGGCGACCCGCGCGGACCGGGCGGCCGAGACGTTGGCTGTCGTGCGCGAGGTGGTGAAGCGCATGGCGCAGGAGGGGCCGACCGAAGCGGAACTGGCGGCGACCAAGAAATACTTGATCGGCGCCTATGCCATCAACAATCTGAACTCCTCCGGCGCCATCGCCGCGACGCTGCTCGAACTGCAGCTCGACAAGCTCGGCATCGACTACATGCAGCGCCGCGCCGCCCTCATCAACGCCGTGACGCTGGATCAGGTCAAGGCGGCGGCAAAAAAACTGCTCTCCGCCGAGCCGGCCATCATGATCGTCGGGCCGAAGCACGGCGAGGCCAAGGAGGAATGAGCCCAAATGGGGGGCAAGGAATGAGCCCGAGCTTCGGCATCGCCTTCGGCGGCGGCGGCGCGCGCGGGCTGGCGCATATCCATGTCATCGAGGCGCTGGACGAACTGGGTATAAGGCCGGTCGCGATATCAGGCTCGTCGATCGGCGCCATCATGGGCGCCGGCATGGCTTCGGGCATGGCCGGCAGCGACATTCACGACTACATGCGCTCGATCCTCGGCCGCCGCGCCGAGGTGGCGGCGCGCATGTGGCGGGCTCGGCCAGGCACCTTTGCCGAGGCGCTGCAGGGCGGGCTGCGTGTCACCCAGTTCAATGTCGAGCGCATCCTCAAGGCATTCATGCCCGACGCCATACCCGAAAATTTCGCCGAACTGAAAATACCGCTGAAGGTGACGGCGACGGATTTCTTCGGCCATAAGCTCGCCGTGCTTAGCGACGGCGACCTGCATTCGGCGCTTGCCGCCTCTGCGGCTATTCCCGCGGTATTCCGCCCGGTGATGCGCGACGGCAGGCTGCTGATCGACGGCGGCATCTACAATCCGGTGCCGTTCGACCTGATCGAGCACGACGCCGACATCATCATCGCCGTCGACGTCGTTGGCGCGCCGACCAAAGGCGGGCGAAAATACCCGACCTCCGTCGACCTGATGTTCGGCGCCACGCAATTGATGATGCAGTCGATCATCGCCGCCAAGCTGAGGCAATGCCAGCCGGACATACTGGTCAGGCCGGCGGTGTCGAAATACCGTGTGCTCGATTTCATGAAGATCGACGCCTTGATGGCCGAAACGGTTGATATCAAGGACGAGCTGAAGCGGGAGATCGAGAAGGCGGTGGAGACGCGGGCCAAGGTCGACACGGGCAAGCGCACCAAGCAGGTGGGGGGCGTGGCGCGGAAAATCTGACGCTTTGGTGGCCTCTATCCAACGAGCGCGAGCTTTTGATCATCTGGAGCATTCGCACTCCGACGAGCCCAGTAGACCTTCCGCGGTATGACTATTCCGCCGCGGCCTGAACCGTGCGCGGGTCGATCGAACGATTGAGGATCAGCGCCCCGGCATGGTTTTCGCAGGCCGCTGTTCGCGGCTATTGCCGCACACCCGGACAGACCGCCGCCAGCCCTTCCATCGAGAGCAGGTCGGGCATTCCGGTGCGGCTGACGCAAAGCGCACCGTCCGCACCCCACGCCGCCTGCACGCCCCAATGACGACAATTGCCGTGCACACACGGCTCGACGACACAAAGGAAACCTTCAGCCGGCAAATCGGCAAATCCGCGCAACATCCCTGCCTCATCGGTGACGCCAGAAACGAGGAGATTTCTGGCGATGCAACCTCTGCGAAAAACCAACGAACGATCGAACGGCGAGGCGACGGCGGCGCGGACCGCACGCCTGGCGGTGCTGGCGGGCACTCCGGGGCTTCTCTTGACGGCATACGCGGCGGCGACGTCGACGTCGCTGACCATCCGCGCCGATCTCGCACTGACGCTGATGGACATGCTGGTGCTGGTCACCGTCGCGATCGTGGCTGGCGGACGCAAGGGCGAGGGCAGCGGTCGCAAGCGTCAGGCGGCCTTGGCCGAGACGCTCGCCAACGCATTCGCTGCGCTGGGCATGTGCCTTTCAATGGCTGTCGTCGCCAGCATCGCGGTCCAGCGGATCGCGGCCGGCGGTGTCGAACCCCACGGCCAAGGCGTTTTTCTCGCCATGAACCTGAACCTGGCCTATGCGGTGGTCAATTTCTGGATCCTGCGCCGATGGAAGGCCCGCAACAGGCTTGCCGCCTCTGCGCTGGCCCGCGCGCAAATCTGCCTGTTCTCGGACAAGCTCTCGTCGAACCTGCTCATCGCCGCGTCGCTCGCAACAGCGATGATTTGGCAAGGCACGATGGTTGCCCGCGTCATCGATCCGATTGCCGGGCTGTTGATCGCGACAATGACTGCGCGCTGGACCATTCCCGTCGTGCGGGACACGGTGCGAAGCCTGCGACGGGAATATCGCCGGGCGCGCAAGCCGATCGCGTAAGGCGAGGCAATGGACGGCTCTGATCCGTCCTGGCTGGAGGCCTTAGCCTCTTCTGTTCTGTTGAGATTCAGGTCGAGCCAAGGAGTGGCGCGCAATCAGTCGCCGGATCGCTGCACTCCTCGGCCACTGTAACGGCATGGATTGATCCATGCCGTAATATTCGGGCGCTGCTGCGTTGAACAGTAGGGGCAGCACCTCACCTGGCCCTTTTGGCCCTCACCACCTTCCCTGAGCATCTTCTTCTAGCGGCGCCGTGCCTCATCGTAAGCAGGCTCGTAGACATAGCCTTCGCCGCGAACCGTCACCAGGACCACCGGAGCGTCGGGTTCGGTCTCGAACTTCTTGCGCAGTCGCGTGATGCGGATGTCGATGCTCCGGTCGCCCGGCTCGAGGTCGCGGTTGTGGGCCAGCCTGCACAGCTGGTCGCGCGACAAGATCTGCCGGGGATGGCGCGCGAAGACGCACAGCAGGTCGAATTCCATGGACGTCAACTGCACGTCGGCGCCGTCAGGGTCGACCATCGTGCGGCCGTCCATATCGAGGATGCAGCCGCCGAAACGGATGCGGTTTTCCGGCGTCCGCTCTTCCTCGCCCAAGCGCCGGATGACGCTTCTGACACGCGCCAGAAGCTCGCGTGGCTCGAACGGCTTGGCCATATAGTCGTCGGCGCCTGCGGCAAGACCTTCGAGCCGATGCGGCAGGTCTCCGACTGCGGTCAGCATCAGGATTCCCGTGCGGCTGCGTCTGGCGATTTCGCGGGCGAGATCATAGCCGCTTTCGCCGACGAGATTGACGTCGAGGATGACCAGGTTGGGGCCAAAGCGATCGAGCTCGGTCAGCATTCCCGTCCCGTCCGGAACGGAACGGACATCGAAGCCGTGAGCGAGCAGGTAATCCGACAGCATCTCGCGCAACGGCGCTTCGTCGTCGACGATGAGCAATTTCTGTTTTGTCACGCTTCGGCCTCTTCCATTGCGCTGGTCTTCATCACCCTTAGGCGTTCCATCACGAGCCTGCGAAAGGTCTGTGGATCGAGCGGTTTCTCGATCACCGGCGCGCCCGTCTCGCCGATGAAGCGGTCAATCTCGGGTGCCAGCGTGTCGCCGGTCACGAACAGCAGCCGGCGAGTGAGCCCGGGGCGCAATTGTTCCAGCGCGCGGTAGAGGCCGGGGCCGTCGAGGCCGGGCATGCGTATGTCGCTGATCAAAAGGTCGATTCCTCCCTCGCGCACAGCTTTGAGGGCAGCATTCGCGTCGTCGGCGATGGTGACGTCGTCGTGGCCATCGCGGCGCAGCATCTCGGCGATCATCGAGGCAATGTCGGCATCGTCGTCGACCACCAGAATTCGTGCGGCCGAGGGCGTGGGCGGCATCCTGCCTGCAGCTTCGGGCGCAGGAACCGTCTCGGCTCGACCGCTCGGAAGCCGGATCGTAAACCGTGCACCGCCGCCCTCCGTCGAATCCAGTTCTATGTTGCCGTCGTGCGCCGTCACGATGCCCTGGCAGACAGATAGCCCGACCCCGGTGCCTTCGCCGGCCATTTTGGTCGTGTAGAAAGGCTCAAAAGCACGCGCGCGGACCGTCTCCGGCATGCCCGGACCATTGTCAGCGACAACGACCTCGACGGCATCGTCTTCCCCGGTGGTGACGATGGTCAGCCGCCGCGGGTGCGGAACCTGCAGCAAAGCCTGCTGCGCGTTCACCACCAGGTTGGTGACCACCTGATGAAGCTGGTCCCTGTCGCCCCAGATATTGGGAAGCGGTTCCGCCAGTTCGGTGCGGATCTCGATCCCGGCCGAGCGCAGGCTGTAGGCGGCAAGTTCCAGCGAAGCGACGACGACTTCGTTGATGTCGACGGCGCCCCTTGTCGGCGGCTTCTTGCGGGCCATAGCCAGAAAGGTGCGGACGATGCGCGAGCATCGCTCGGCCGCCGCATGGATCTTGTCGGCGCGTCCCACGGTCGCCTTGTCCGTCGAGAATTCCTTCAGCATCGAACTGTAGCCGATGACGACGGACAGCGGATTGTTGAGTTCATGCGCCACGCCGGCCAGCAGCGAACCGAGAGCGGCGAGTTTTTCCGACTGGTACAGCGTCTCGCGCTGGCTAGCGATCTCCGCCTCGGCCTCGCGCTGGCGGGTGATGTCGGTGACGGCGGCAAGCATGGCCGAACGGCCGGCCTGCGTGATCAGCCGTGCCGAAACCAGCGTATCCATTCTTGAGCCCTGCATATTGGTCATGCCGGCTTCGAATGCATCGACAATTCCATCTCTCAGCAAAAGCCGCAGGAGATCATCTCGCCGAGAGAGATCCTCCCAGGTCGCCGTCGCTTCGGCTCCGATCTGGCCGACCTCGACGCCGAGCGTCTTGCGCGCCGGCTCGTTGACGAACAGGATTTCGGGCCCATCAAGTGCCGAGATGATGATCGGCAGCGGCACGCCTTCGGCGACGGCGCGAAACTGCGCCTCCCTTTCGGCCAACAGCTTCTCGGCTTCCAGCCTGGCTTGCTCGGCCAGGACGCGGTCCGAGATATCGCGGCCGACGGACTGCACTTCGACAAGGCGCCCCTCGCTGTCGAAAATGCCATGATCGTTCCAGGCGAGCCATCTGCGCGCGCCATCCGGCATCGCATTGAGAAGTTCCATGCTGGCATCCGGCGCTTGCGGAGTGAGGCGGGCAAGGTGATCCAGGAACCTGCGCCTTTCGTCGGGCGGCAGCACATCGAGTTCGCACCAGGACGGGTCGAGAAGCTCTTCGCGCGTCATCCGGCACGCCCGGCAATAGGCGTCGTTGACGAAGCTCAAATGACCCTCCGGCGACATCCGGACGACGAACTCGGTCTGCAGCTCGACCACGCTGCGGTAGCGCTGCTCGCTGGCCTCGAGTGCCTGACGGGCGAGTTTCTGTTCGGCAACATCGCGTCCGATGGACTGTATTTCGATGAGCTTGCCGCTTTCGTCGAAGATGCCGCGATCGGTCCAATGGATATGGACCTCGCGGCCATCACTCAGGGCGCCGGCCTCTTCCACTTCGCAGACAGGCCGTTCGGGGGTCACTCGACCGATGATCTCGTCGAAGCTGCCGAAATCGGCGGAAAACGAATTGAAATAGTGCCAGTCCGGGCTCAGCAACTCTTCGCGTGTCTTGCCGACAAGGCGGCAATAGGCGTCATTGGCGAAGCTCATGCGCCCATCCGGCGCGACCCGGATAATATATTCCGTCTGTGCCTCGACAACATTGCGGTAGCGCTGTTCGCTGTCGGCCAGTTCGCGCAGGGCCGTGCGGTTTTCGGCAAAGATGCTCGAGGCCATGTCGATCCAGGGCTGCCAAAGCGCCGAGGTCTTGACGGTGGCCCCGGGCTCGCCGGCGGCGCCGGAGCGGATATGGTCGACGAGCGAGGTCGCAGGATCGACGATCTCCCTCAGAAGCACTCCGTGCAAAGCGAATACGCAGACAAGCGACCCGACAAAAATGAGCGCGTAAGGAAAAAACGACTGTTGCAGGGCGTAGGACTGATAAACGCCAATGCCGCCGACAAGCACGAGCAGCGGCAAAACGCAGGCCGCCATCAGCAACGCGCAATGCCTGGACAGCTTCGAGGAGGTCGGCACGGCGAGGTCTCCACAGACGGATGCGCCGTCACGACGGTTGCTGTTCCCGTGCGGGCCAGTGGACTGAACGGCCCGCGGCCTGTCAAGCCGGCCTGCCCGGCCATCTGCCCGCGCCGTTGGACAGATACCGCGTGGATGTTTCACGATGATGCCGTGAGCCGGGTTTCCCGGCTTCTATTGTTTCAATTGTGTCGAACCCGCCCGAAATCGGCAGCAGACGCGGCCGATTGACCCGGAGTGAATGCGCCCTGTAGGTTTGGAGCGTCGCTCGCCGCGGGGGAAACGCATGGCCGACATCATTGTCGTGGACGACGAGACCGACGTAGCGTTCATGATCGCCGACTATTTGCAGGCGAAAGGCTATCGCGTTCGCATGGCATCCGGCGGCGCCGAATTGCGCGAGGCGATCGCGGCGGCGAAAGCCAATCTCGTCGTTCTCGACCTCAACATGCCGGGCGAGAACGGCTTTAGCCTGGCCCGCTGGCTTCGCGAGCATCACGACACCGGCATCCTTATGCTGACGGGTGCCGATTCGGTGTTCGACAAGGTGGCGGGCCTCGAGATCGGCGCCGACGACTATCTGGCAAAACCGTTTTCACCGGTCGAGCTGGAAGCGCGGATCGCCGCGGTGTTGCGCAGACGCAGGCCGAAGGGAACGGACAATGCCGACGCTTTGCCGGCCGGGCAATTCGCCTTCGGAAACTATGTGTTCGAGGCTCGCGCGAGAAACCTCATCGACGCCGACGGCGTAGCCATTCCGCTGACGCCGATGGAGCTCGATCTGGTGGCGGCCTTCGCCACCCGGGCCGGCCAGGTCATCGGTCGCGACGAATTGCTCGATCTGGCGCCGCCCAGGGGCGACGAGCCGTTCGACCGCAGCATCGACAGCCGCATCACCCGGCTGCGCCGCCGGCTCGAAAAGGACCCGGCCAAGCCGGAACTGATCAAGACGATCCGCGGCGCTGGATACCTGTATCCAAAGCGGTGAACCAGTGCGGTTCAGGGACCAGGCTGCCCCGCGGGCGGAACGATCTGCATGACAAGGCGCATCAGATCGGCCTGGCGGGAGGCGCCGGTCTTCTGGAAGATATTGTCGAGATGCGTCTTGGCGGTCGCGTTGGCAATGTGAAGGCTGGCGGCGGTCTCGGCCAGGGTGTGCCCGGCCACAAGGCTGGCGAGCACGCGGGTTTCGGCCAGCGTAAGCCCAAAGGCTCGCGCCAGCATTCCGGCGGCGTCATGCTCGTCCGGTGCATTGCCGATGAACACCGCGGCTACCGCCGCGGGTTCCATACCGGCGCGCAGGTCGCCGCCGGCCATCGGCAGCACGCGGGCGAAGACGGGCGGCAAGCCGGATTCGCTGAGGAGGACGGCAAGCCCTGTCTTGCCGATGCTGACCTCATCCTGAGCCGCAAGCATGATGGCGCTGTGAAGCTCCCTGGAAGCCGACGGGATCTTCGCCTGCAGAATGCCCCGGACATCCTGGATCGGGCCGCCGCTCCGCAGCATGTGCTTGGCCGAGCGGTTGGCGTGCAGGACGGCGCCACGTTCATTTGTCAGGACCACGGCGCATGTGAGGGCATCGAGCGCCTCGGCCATTCCTGCGCGCTCGACAGTGCCGATGTCCAGCATGTTGCTGATTATCACCGAACGGCGCACATGCGGCAGCAACAGTCCGCCAAGCTTGATTTCACGCTCGGTGATAATGCCTTGCCGCTCATGTCGGGCAACGGCGAAGCCGGCAAGGCGGGTAGGGGTGTGGATCAGGAAGAACGACATGACGTCGATCAGGCCTTGCGGCTTCAGCCACTCCTGAAAATATCGCGAGGTCTCCCGATAGGTTTGAGGGATATCGCGCGAGGCCACATGCGGCATTTCGAGCGAAGGCCATGTCGAGAGGTCCTCGATCAGCCGGGCGTGGATCTCGGGGATATGTTTCGCCTGCTGCTCCAGCCAGTATGGCTCTATTCCAACGGTCCTGTAGATCAGCAGCCGGTCGTTGGCGAGGTCGTCAAGCTGCAGGACCGCAGTCTGGGCATCGAGCGCATCCCTGATCCCAGCCAGCGCGTGCTCCCATCGCCCCGGGTCGAGTGCGCAATCGTAGATCGAGCCGATCAGCTTCGACAGTTCATGATGCGACAATGCCTTGGCCATCGACGGCCCCCCGCATGTCGACAGCGCGCCCGACGCGGAAAGCCGCGCGCTCTCACCGGTGCTCTCGCCTCTCCAAACTTTAGCGATCGCTTAAATTCCAATTATCTCCCCCAAACAGGGGATGCGCAAGGACCCGGGCGGTGAAATACTCGCGCCCCAGAAGATAAGGTCACACTTAACTGAGACAACCAGGGGTTCAGCGCGTTCCTGGCTCGCGCTTTCGCCACTGTGATTGAGCCGGGGGACTAATCAAGAATTCTGCTTGCGTGCGCCGACTATCACGGCGCGCGACCGCCTATTGCTGAAACTTAAGCCGGGTTCGGCTCGGACAGTTTGGGATGGAGTAGCATTATGTACAGATACATTGCTTTTGCAGCACTTTGCATGGCGGCGATGCCCGCGCATGCCGACGAGCTTGGAGCCATGAAGGCTGAAAGCATCGATCTCGCCGGCTTCCTTGGTGTCGTCTATTATACACCTCAGGAGGACGGCTATCGGGTGGTCACCACAATCGCGCAGGGCGAGGCTGGCTTGCCAGTGCGTTTCGTGGCGACACTGACCGAGAACCAGATGGTCGCGGTCTCCGTGCCGGGCAAGCTGGGAGAGTCGGACCAGATCATCGAGATATCGCGTGTCGGCGGCAAGCTTGTCGTCAGCCCACAACCGATAGATGGGATCGTGGTTTCTTCTCCGAAGCCCGCCGTCGACTGATGACCGCCGTCGAGTGATCCAAGGTCGAGTGATCCGGGGGCATTGCGCGTTGCGGCGGTGCTGGATGAGCCTGCAACGTGGGCGACAGACGATGTCCCTGTGGCTCGTCCTCCCGTCTGTCGTCGTCTTTACCGTCGGCGCCGGCTTCGGCGTGTCTTCGCAAGCTGAGCTGGCCACGGGCAAGTTCTACGAAATTGTCGGCGGCAAGGTCGATGCGCGAACCTATAACGGCTTCCGTCGCTACCATGGCAGCTGCAATCACTGCCATGGTCCCGACGGCATGGGCTCGACGTTCGCCTCGGCCCTTGTCGACCGGCTGCCCGGCATCGAGGACTTTCGGCGCAATGTTCGCGACGGCGTGCGCAGCGGCCCTTCGGTCATGAAGGGCTTCGCCGACGACCCCAACGTCGCTCCTTACATCGACGACATCTACGCCTACCTGCAGGCCCGCGCCGACGGTGCGCTTGGCCGAGGACGGCCTGAGCGGCTTGAAAATTAGTGCCGCTGGCTGCTGACCGCAGGCGCTTCACCAAAGGACAGTGAGACGGTTATCGCTCCCGAGCGCCACATGCGTGCCGAAAGGCGAGCTCTTGCGCTCAAGCGTCGCCGCGAGCCAGGCGGCATCTTCGGGCGAGGCGCGGTTTAGCCGGAACTTGGCGAGCTGGAACGGTACCAGCTCGAGCGAAACAAGCGTACCGTCCGGTATCGCGAGCCGCGGCAGGTAGATCAGCGCAAGCTCGCCGCGAAAGGTTTCGTACCCTGTTATCCCCTCATAGTCGGTGAGGAAGTCGCCGCATCCATAAAGGATCAGCCGGCCGTTGTGGATTTCGATCGGCTTGGGATGGTGGGAGGAGTGCCCATGCACGACGTCGAACCCTGCAACATCGATGAGGGCATGGGCAAGCGCGCGTTCTTCCGCCGGGACTTGGTAGCCCCAGTTGCCGCCCCAATGAATCGAGGCGACCGCGAGGTCGCCAGGCTGTTTTATGGCCTCGACCGATCGGGCGATCTGGTTGAGCGACCGGGCCGAGACATCCGCCAGCAAATTGACCCCTGGCTTGTAGGCTCCGGCTGCCCATGAAGCTGGAACGCCGCTCGTCTCGAGCGCGAAGCCGAACACGAGCACGCGGCCTCCGCCTGTCAGTTCAATGGCGGCAGGGGCCGCCGCCTCATTGGCGTCAAGCCCGGCCCCGGCATAGGCGAGGCCGGCATGCCGCAGCGTGTCGAGGGTCTCGACGAGGCCGGGCTCATCCCAGTCGAGCACATGGTTGTTGGCGAGCACGCAGCAGTCTACCCGCGCCGCCGCCAGGCAGCCGACGTTTGCCGGGTTCATTTTGTAATTGATCCCCTTGGGCGCCAGGGACAGGCTGGTGGTGATGCTGGTCTCGAGATTGATGATCCGCGCATCGGGCGCTTCACGCTCCAATTCGGAGAGCGCATCGCCCCAGACATACGCATCGTCGACCTTTCTCGGGATCGGACCATTGATGCGTTCGGCAAGCTCGACATAGGTCGTCGCCGATTTCACATGGCGCTCGCTAAGGTGCGGTTCGCCCGGACTGGTGAGGATCTGGTCGATGCCGCGCCCGAGCATGACGTCGCCGCACAGGAACAGTTTTGCGCTGCCTCGGACGGGCCGTTCGGCGGCGGCATTGTTCGCGATCTGCGGCATCCCAGACCTCCTTCCCCCGCCAACACCCAGTGACGCCGGCGGTTCCAGCCCAATTTGCGCGGATCGGATCGCGCGCCCAATCGTTAACGTAGGAGAAGTCGTTAATGCAGGAGAACCGACCGCCGAGGCCCCAAAAAATGACCGACACAGCCTTCTCCTTCATCCCGCGCGCCGCGCGCTCTTCCAAGCCGCGCAAGACCGGCCTGACCGAGATTCGTGGGCCCTACTACAGCGCCTATGGGCCGCGCCATCTGGCCGATGTCCTGGAAATCATGGGCAACTGGATCGACGGCATCAAGTATGCCGGCGGATCATTCGCCCTGATGCCGCCCGAAGCGGTGAAATCGATCAACAGACTGGCACACGATCACGAGGCCTACGTCTCGACAGGCGGCTGGATCGAGAATGTCCTGCGTTTCGGCCCGGACGCCGTCGACCGCTACATCGAAGAAGCCAAGGCGCTGGGGTTCGACGTGATCGAGATCTCCACCGGTTTCATCAGCCTGCCGACGGAGGCGTTGCTGCGCCTGGTCGAAACGGTGAAAAAGGCCGGGCTCAAGGCCAAGCCGGAGCTCGGCATCCAGTTCGGGGCCGGTGGCGACACGTCGGCCAGGGAGCTCGAGGCCGAAGGCACCAGGGATGTCGGCTGGCTGGTCGCGCAGGCCAGGCGTGCCCTCGATGCCGGCGCCGACATCATCATGATCGAGAGCGAAGGGATCACCGAAAACGTGACGTCCTGGCGCACCGACGTGGTGGCCCGCATCATCAACGAGCTCGGCCTGGAGGCGGTGATGTTCGAAGCCGCCGACCCGGCGGTCTTCGAATGGTACGTCAAGAACTACGGCAACGAGATCAACCTGTTCGTCGACCACAGCCAGATCGTGCAGCTCGAGGCGCTGCGCTCCGGCATCTGGGGAACCAAGAGCACCTGGGGACGGATTCAGAATGTTGGGTGAGGGGCGTTTGAGACGACTGCGATGGCAATCGCTCCAGGTTTGCGCTGCCCCTCATCGCCCTGCCGGGCACTTCTCCCCGTATAGAGACCAGGGCTATCGCAGGTGGGCCGAGGCTTTCGCTCTACGATGTACCCCCACCCCTAACCCCTCCCCACAAGGGGGAGGGAGACTTCTGT
>NZ_JBVVQC010000061.1:0-14453 GCF_055811515.1 Mesorhizobium sp. WSM4841 | reverse complement strand
GCATCTACTGATCCTCTCAAAAACGAGGGGTCAGTTCTTCGTTTCGTCTGGGGGTCAATTTCTCATTTCGCCCGACATGAGTTCCATAGACGTACTCGTCGGGATTGGCTGGCTTGACGCTGGAGCGGTAGAGCGCTGGCGGCGGGGGCAGATCGATTGCCTCGAGCGAGTTGTCAAGACAACCTGTCGCGCATCTCGAAAGCTATGACCCTGCTCCGCTCCTGGGCGACCAAACGCGGACTATCGGCAAGCCAGACGCATTTTGTCGCGCGCACGCCACGACGCCAGACGCTGCGCTTCAGTCGGAGCGGAAATCCTCCACTCGAGGGGCTGTACCGGACCCACTGTAGCGGGAGCGCAAAGGAAGCGCGATCGTTTGGCGGAGAGAGGGAGCGAGCCCCGGAGCTGGTGGCGGTCCAGCCCTTGAACACAGAGTGGTCTGCCACGAAGATCGGCGACACGGACAACCGGTTGCGGGAGAGTCCGAACGACAGCCGCAATGATGAAGGGCCGCTCCGGATCAGCCTTCAGGGGGAGGTTTCAAACCAGTCCGAACTGCTGCAGGCGCGGCGCAGAGTCACCGTCCTGCGGGACTTACCGGCACTCATAGCCAAGCCGCCTCGCCGCCCAGAAGCGATGTTGCATGGTTCCAGCCTAGCCGTTGCGCCAGCAGTGCATCCGCGAGCCAGCATCCAACGGAGCGTGGCAGGTCGCAGCGCTGGACGGCCACAAAAGCGCCGGTCAACGGTACGACGCAGCCAGCTCGGCACCGCCGCAATGGGCGCGGCTAGGCCAGCGCCGGGCAGCTGCTGGGTGGCGCGAGAGAGATTTGGGCCGCCTTGTTGGTGAGCATTTTTGCACTCTCCTGCGGGAGACGCGCCATCGGATGCTGGCATTGATTTTAGCCGGGGACCTGGAGCGCAGCCATTCGATACGAGTCGAGGCTCCGCGCGATCTGGCCGACGACCCCAGCGGCGATCGGCTCGATGCGCTTTTCTGCGCGATCCAGTCGGCCTGGGCGTGGACGATGCGAAGCGAGCGATACGGCGTGCCGGAACATCTCGATCCGCTCGAGGGCTGGATCGCCGATCCATCCCTCCGCGAGATCCAGGAACCCGCCGGTCCGGCTTCAGTCTGAACCCGGCGCCTCATCGGCTCGGCGTCTACTCGGCTGCGCCGCTCTCGGAAGATGCCAACGAGAACCGGCTCTGCGTCAAGGGTCGTTTCGGCTTCGATTATGCGATGTCGCCTGAACGGCTGACCAAACCGCTGATCCGCCGCGACGATGCGCCGAAGTCGGGCGATGCCGATATGCGCGGCGTCGATCCGCTGACCGTTTTTCGCGAGGCTACCTGGGAAGAAGCGCTTGCGCGCGCCGCCGGCGGGCTGAAGACGATCCTCAGGGATCATGGCGGGCAGGCGCTGGCCGGTTTCGGCTCGGCAAAAGGCTCGAACGAAGAGGCTTATCTGTTCCAGAAGCTGGTGCGCCAGGGTTTTGGCACCAACAATGTCGACCATTGCACCCGGCTCTGCCACGCATCGTCAGTGGCAGCACTGATGGAAGGCGTCGGTTCGGGAGCGGTTTCGGCGCCCTTCAACGACGCGCTGAAGGCCGAATGCATCATCGTCATCGGCGCGCGGCCGACCACCAACCATCCGGTCGCCGCGACCTATTTCAAGCAGGCGGCCAAGCACGGCGCCAAGCTGATCGTCATGGACCCGCGCGGCCAGGACCTGATGCGCCATGCGTCGCATTCGCTGCGATTCAAGGCTGGCAGCGACGTCGCCATGCTGAACGCGCTGATCCACGTCATCGTCGAGGAAAAGCTCTACGACGAGCAGTATATCCAGGCCAACGCTTCCGGATTCGAGGCCCTGAAGGCCAAGGTGAAGGTTTTTCGCCCGAGGCGATGGCCGAGGTCTGCGGCATCGAGGCGAGCGTGCTGCGCGACGTCGCCCGCACCTACGCGACCGCCGAACGGTCGATCATCTTTTGGGGCATGGGCATTTCCCAGCACACACACGGAACCGATAATGCGCGCTGCCTTATCGCTCTGGCGCTGATCACCGGGCATGTCGGCCGGCCGGGAACAGGCCTGCACCCACTGCGCGGCCAGAACAACGTGCAGGGCGCGTCCGATGCCGGGCTCATCCCGATGTATTTCCCCGACTATAAATCGGTCGAGAACATCGACATCCGCGGCGCATACGAGAACTTTTGGGGCCAGACGCTGGACCCGAAACGGGGCCTGACGGTCGTCGAAATCATCGACGCCATCCATGAATGTACATATTGGGCGAGAACCCGGCCATGTCCGATCCGGACCAAACCCATGCCCGGCAAGCGCTCGCCATGCTCGACCATCTCGTGGTGCAAGACATCTTCCTGACCGAGACCGCCTGGCACGCCGATGTGGTGCTGCCAGCCTCGGCGCATGCCGAAAAGCTCGGCACATACACCAACACCAACCGGCAGGTGCAGATTGGGCGTCCAGCACTCGAACTGCCAGGCGAAGCGCGTCAGGACTGGGAACTGATTGTCGATCTCGCTCGTCGCATCGGCCTCGACTGGAACTATAACCATGTCTCCGAGGTCTATGCGGAAATGGCGGCCGTGATGCCGTCCTTGAAACATATCTCCTGGGACCGCATCGAGCGCGAAGGTTCGGTGATCTATCCGGCCGACGGGCCCGACAACCCCGGCAATGAGATCATCTTCTCGTCCGGATTCCCGACCGCGGACGGACGCGGCCGCATCGTGCCGGCCGATTTGCTACCGCCTGACGAAGTGCCCGATGAAGAGTTTCCACTGGTGCTCACCACCGGCCGCCTGCTCGAGCATTGGCACACCGGCTCCATGACCCGCCGGGCGGGCGTGCTGGACGCGATCGAGCCACACGGCATTGCTGCGATGAATCCTTATGAGATCAAGCGGCATGGCCTGCGCCAAGGGGAGATGATTGCAGTCGAGACCCGGCGCGGGACGGTAGACGCCATCCTCCGCGCCGACCGGGAGGTCGCCGACGGCACGGTGTTCATGCCGTTCTGCTTCAACGAAAGTCCGGCCAACGCGCTCACCAATCCGATGCTGGACCCCTACGGCAAGATCCCGGAGTTCAAATACTGCGCCGCGCGAATTGCGCCGGCGGCGAAGGCCGAAGCTGCCGAATGAACCAGTACCGCGCCGACTGCGGCGCGCTGTGTCCGACACGGCTGCCGCCTATGGTGCCGGCAATGCCAAGCTGATCCTCGGGCAGGCGTTGAAGGGCAGGCACGAAGCCATCATCGTCACCAAGGTCGGCTATTTCGGCGATCCCGAAACGCGCAAGATCGCTCCCGACGATGCCTCTGCCGCGGCCAGGACATCGATCGACAATTCGCGGCAGCGCCTGCAGCGCGATTGTACGGACGTCGCGCTGCTGCATATCAATGAGTATCCTGATCGCGCGCCGGCGAGGTGTTCGATACGCTCCCGCCTGTTACACCAGGAGGGCAAGATCGGCTGCTGTTGGCGCGAGGGAGGAATAGGGTCGCTATGTTCGACTGTTTGGCTGTCGCGGAACTATACGGAACGATACGGGAAGAGTTCTGATTTTGGCCCACGAGAAAGCCAATGAAATCAACGTTCCCGGCACATCCTCCGGGCCCACCATACAGTCTGCTCGATCTCCGGGTTTTTCACCCGTCTCAGAATGGCGTCGACATTTCCGTAGGTTAGCACCGAGTAGTGGGCAACACTTGGCTGAGACGCCGCAGTGAGCGCCGAAATCACCTAGCTTTTGGCCATCCGTCTCCGTCAGGCGAATCCCGTAGCCAAGTGTTTGCCAAAGCGATGGTTGGCGTTGCGAGTTAGATGCTTGAGGGAGGGCGTCAGAAGCCGAGGAGCGCAGCCTGGCTGGTCCAGGCGTGCGGCAGCAGGAAATCGGCCGGATAGCGATCGTTGGCGAGAATCCCGCCGACCTTTGCGGCTGCGAGGACCACGGCGTCGGGCCTGGTTTCTGTCATCCAGCGATGCACGGCGTCCTGATTTCGAAGGTCGAGAACGTCGCGCGGAGCCATTAGGACCTCGCAGTTTTCCTCCTCCAATCGCCGCGCCACAGTCGAGCCGACCATGCCGCGGTGGCCAGCCACGAATATCCGTTTTGCGTCGAGCCGATAAGTGTAGTCCATGACCGGTGGCCCTCTCTAGACGCTACTGTCCATGTGCCAGCTCTCTCGCTCCAGACGTTTGAGATCGGCGGCCACCATTTCCGCCACGAGGTCGCTGAACGTCGTCTTAGGCGA
This sequence comes from Mesorhizobium sp. WSM4841, assembly GCF_055811515.1. NCBI lineage: Bacteria > Pseudomonadati > Pseudomonadota > Alphaproteobacteria > Hyphomicrobiales > Phyllobacteriaceae > Mesorhizobium > Mesorhizobium sp. WSM4841. The sequence continues at coordinate 10,169 of NZ_JBVVQC010000061.1, read as the reverse complement.
CCAGCCGAGCTTTGAGCGGGCTTTTGCCGGATTTCCCATCAGGAGATCGACGTCCGTCGGACGGAAATGGCGTGGGTCGACTCGGACGAGGATCTCTCCTGTCTTGCCATCCCGGCCGATCTCGTCCACCCCCTTACCTTCCCAGACGATGACGCGGCCGACTGCCCGGAAGGCACGTTCCACGAACTCGCGCACCGAATGGGTTTCGCCCGTGGCGAGGACGAAGTCGTCAGGCTCGGCGTGCAGAAGAATCCGCCACATGCCCTCCACATAGTCGCGAGCATGCCCCCAGTCGCGTTTCGCGTCCAGATTTCCAAGATAGAGGGTGGACTGAAAGCCTCGCTGGATACCTGCAACCGCACGTGTGATCTTGCGGGTCACAAACGTCTCGCCGCGCGTGGGGCCTTCATGATTAAATAGTATGCCATTGGAAGCGAACATTCCGTACGCTTCACGGTAATTGATCGTGATCCAATAGGCATAGAGTTTGGCCGCCGCATAGGGAGAGCGCGGGTAGAACGGCGTCTTCTCCGTCTGGGGCACCTCCTGGACTTTGCCGAACAGCTCGGAGGTTGACGCTTGATAAAAGCGCACCCGCTCTTCCATCTTCAGGATGCGTATGGCTTCAAGCAGCCTGAGTGTGCCAAGGGCATCGGCGTTGCCGGTATATTCCGGCGTCTCGAAGCTTACCTGGACATGGCTTTGGGCCGCAAGATTGTAGATTTCGGTAGGGCGCGTCTCCTGAATGATGCGAATGAGATTGGTCGCATCGGTCAGGTCGGCGTAGTGGAGAAAGAAGCGTGCGTCCGGTTCGTGCGGATCGACGTAGATGTCGTCGATGCGTTCGGTATTGAAGGAGGAGGATCTGCGTTTCAGTCCGTGGACAGTATAGCCTTTCTCCAGCAGCAGTCTGGCAAGGTAGGCACCGTCCTGACCGGTCACACCAGTTATGAGCGCAATGCGATCTGTCATCGTGCCCCATCCAATCGTTGAGGGCTGTGGTGGCGCCGTCGACCGACGGTCCGCCCCCGCACTCCTCAAATGAAAGGCGAAAGCGCTTTGTTCGACCAGAGTGTCATTGTGGGAAGCACGCCGGCAAAGGAGGTAATCCCCACCGCTCAATGCCCGTCACAGCTACTTCCCGTGCGTCCCCTTTCTGCTTGGCTAGCCTCGTCGGACGTAGCCGCCCTGCCGCGAGCCGTCAGTTCACAAGCGCTTGCGCCACCGCTTCTCCGCGAGCTGCTTGCCGCCCATGCTGCCATCGGCAATGCCGAACATGTGGGTCGTCTGACCAGTGCAGCGCGGGCCATGCCGGCTGAGAAACGTTCGCGTCCAGCCTGCATCTCGGGTCACCTGGCAAGCGTGGCGTCGGGGCGCTTGTTGCCGACGATCCCCGCCACCGACGGCGGCTTGTCGAAAGTTCTCGTAAGGCTTGTTATCGCGTCAGCAAAAATGACAATTCGTGGCCCGCAGGAGAAACATGGAACAGGGTGTACCCCTGGCCCTTTATCGCTTCCACTGTTCGGTAGGTTTGCTCCACCGGAGTGCGGTGCCACCAGTGGTGAAACTCGACGAGAATCTGTCTCGGTAAGACATCAGATCCAAGCACCTCTGGAAGGACGTCGTGCTCTGCCCCCTCAACGTCGAGCTTCAGCACATCGATAGTTGCCAGTCCGAGCATATCCAGGATAGTAGAGTAACGCCTCACGTTGCAGATAATGCTCTTGCCCGTAACCATCTTCGTGGAAAAATTGCTGCGTGTATCATCTTCGGACACAGCAAACGTCTGCTCCCCGTCGAAATTAGATATTCCCAGGGGGTAGATCCGCACAGTGGGGGGTAATTCCTGAGCGGCAATCCAGTCAAGACTGGCCGGAGTCGGATCAAACCCAAAGACCTTTGCGCCGAATACTTTGCTGATTTCCTGATCAAATGAAATGTCGTCCCCTAAGCCAAAGGAAAGAACAATAGGGGATGGAGTACCTAGAAGAGGCTCGACCGCAACCACCCAACCTCCATATACGGAGCCGAGTTTTTGTGTAGGAACAGAGCATTCGGGCCGGAGAAGATGATCGAAGCCTAAGGCCGCTCTTACAACGCGCTTACAATACCGGAGCCAATCTGGATTGTACATCAATAGTGCCTTTGGCTTATTTGTAGTAGCTGTTCCGCTTGACTGCGCCTTCCTCACCATGTCCAAAATGGACAAGAGCGCCAGATGGGTTCAGTCTGGCCCAACGCGGAGCGGCTATCGCCCTGTGAATTCTACATCATTTCCTCCCGCGACCAGAGTGTCATTGTGGCAGGCACTCCAGCAAAAGGAGGTAATCCCCATCGCTCGGCGTTCGTAACAGATGCTGCGGGAGCGTCGCCTTGGGCTCGGCCAACGTCTTCGCCCCGCTGCATAGGAAGTAGCCGCCCCGCTGCGATCGCCGGCTCACGAGTCCCTACGCCGATGCCCTGTCCGAGGGCTGCGTGCCGGCTACTTGCGGAGCCGAAGGAGTGGTGATCCTGTTCGTTGCGGAGCTGAACGCAGGGGAGGGCGGGCCTTCGCGGTTCGAACGAAATTGACCTTGGGCTTCGCCGAGCGGAGCGATCGGGCTTTTTGAACAGCGGCCGCGCGACGTAGTGGGTACTCGAAATGGCAGAGGTAATAGGGCCAGTGGAAGCCGTATGGGGGGCCTTATCCAGCTGCCGCATGCATATTTTTTGATCCGTTGCATTGTGGTAATTCGCCGCTGTTGCGAACCCTTCAGCATGGCTTCACACCAGTTCCTACTGGAGAAGCCCTTTGGCAAGTTCGCGCAAGTCCTGAAACGCAATAACAAGGTATGAGACCAGAAAGCTGCACAGATAGAAGCTTGGTGCGGCGCCGCGCTCCCACCGGAGAAACAAGGCGCCGAGTTCAAGGCTCGGGCGCGTTTGTGCTAGCCATGCCAGGGTCGCGGCCAAGGCGAGACTACCCAGAGCATTGGTCGGGTAATGCAGCCCCAAGTAGACTCGCGCAAGCTCTATCACCAAGGTGCAGGCCAGGGCGAGGAGTCCGAGTTCGAAGCGAACGAGAAGAATGGCGATCGCTAAACCCGCGAACAGAACCGCTCGCTCGCTGGGGAACCCGGGGCTGCCGGCGAACGGCGCTGAGCGCAGAACGGCAGCGTCGCCCAGAACCTCCGGGATATGAAGCCCAACTGCGGCGTCAAAAATCGGCTTTGGCGTCGTCGGCAGAGTGCCCTGCAGGAAATGCGCGACGAGCGCCGCGAGGACAGCTGCGCAGACGCCGCTCACCAGCCTTGCCCTCGATTCCGGCCTGTCATGGGCGAACCAGCAATACCAAAGCAAGGACACAACTATAGCGCCCTCGGTTGTTGGGTAGACGGCACCGAAAGCGAGCCGGCTGGCGAAGGGCTGATTGCTCGCTACGGTGTTAATGGCCTTTACGAGGGGCCTGTCGATCCAATCCGGGTTAAGGGCCAGGAAAGTCGTACCCACAAAGAGGAGGCAAAGCGCGGCGGCATGCTTCAGGTAATGGAAGTCGGATAGCGTTCGCGCCATCGGTTCGGCCATCTCGAACCTCCTCGGGCTCGGTCTGCGGAACATCCCGCTAACTAAGCGGTTGTAAGAACCTCGCGCTGCGGTGACGCGGCAGAGCTGCCGAAGAAGACAAGATCCTGCGCCCGGCGCAGCGCGTCGCACAGCCGCCCTACCGGAAGCTCGATGTCGTCATAGCCGAGCACCTCGTCGCGCTTGACGTCGCGCAGCAGTCGGCAGCCCTCGGCGAGCCCGATCGGCACAAGCCGCTCGGCGTGCACCGTCGGCGCGTTCTCGCAGAGGCCATAGGTCATGTAATGTCCGAGGCCATCGAGGATCTCTCCGGCACTAAGGTCCCGCTTGGCGGCGGCCACCACGTCAACGGTCGGCGCGCCCAGGGGCGCAATCGCAGCATCGCGGAAGATCGCGGCCCTCGCCACCGTGAAGGGCACCTCGAAATGACACAGATGATAAGGCCAATAGAAACAGTAGAGCGGCCCGGGGCCCATCTTGTAGAGTGACAGATAGTGTTTCTCGACGGCATTCTCTGTGGTGCCAAGAACGAAGACGCCGGGGTTGGGCGTGGCGCCGACACAATAATCAACTATCCCCGGCCCCTCGAGGAGCTGATTGAGCGGATACCAGCCGACCGCCTCCTGGATCGGGGTCCCGGGCTCGACCACAGGCCCGTACATGCCGCGCTTGGCCACCAGCATGCCTGTGGCGTTAGCGACGATGGCGTTCTCGAATGAGATCTTCGTGCCGTCCGCGAAGGAGGTGACCATCGGGGCCTTCATCCCCCATTTCTTGGCAAATCCCTCCTGGGTCGTCGGATTTCGGTAGGGATCGTGCAGGCCCTTGATGTTCCCGCAAAGCACGGGACGTATGCCCAGGCCCCTGACCCAACGGTAGAGGTTCATGATGACGCCCGGCTGATCCCCCTCCACATTGGTGAGGACCACGCCTGCCTGGTCGGCATACACTTTCAGGATTGGGCCGATCGTGCCGTCGAGTTCGGCATTCATCAGGGCGACATGCTTGCCGTGCCGGATCGCGCGCATTGTGACGTGGGCAGCGAACTCGATCGCGCCTGTCGCCTCGACGACGATGTCGATGCCTTCGGCCTCGCAAATGTGCATCGGGTCCGCCGTGATCGCGCGGCGGCCGCTGGCCACGAGATCCTCAAGCGCTTTGGTGCTGGTCGCCTCCGTCACATCGTCCGCGCCCGCAGCGGCATAGGCCTCTCGCGCCTTTTCCACGTGTCTGTTGGAAATGGCTGCGAGTTTCATGCCCGGAACATGTCGCAGCATCTGCATCGCGATGCCTCGGGCCATGAAACCGGCCCCCACCATACCCACGCGAATTGGACGCCCCTCAGCCTGGAGCAACTCCAACTCCCTGTCGACGATGAACATTTGCGTCTCCTCTGTAGCGCTCCCGCAAGTTCGTCGCCGAGAAAGGTCATTCGGCGTAGTCCGGCCAAGTTCGGTCCTTATCTGAGATCACCGCCGGCTCATCCACTGGCCACTTCACGGCGAAAGCAGAATCGTTCCAACGAACACCGCGTTCGGCTGCAGGTGCATAGAATTCGGAGACGAGATACGTGGCCTCGGTGTGGTCCTCAATGGTGAGAAAGGCGTTCGCGCAGCCCTTCGGTATCACCAGCATCCGTTGGTTCGCCGCGGAAAGTTCCACAGTGAGGTGCTGCTTATAGGTGGGCGACTCGGGCCGCAGGTCGATCAGCACGTCGTACAGGCTGCCCCGTATGCAGCGAAGCATCTTGTCCTCGCCATGGGGAGCCAGCTGGTAGTGGAAGCCGCGCAGTGTATGCTTGTGCCTGTTGTATGAAATATTCATCTGCACGACATGATCCGGAAGCCCCTGCTCGGCAAATTCCCGCGAACACCAGCCGCGTGCGAAAAAGCCCCGCTCGTCTTCGAATTTCTGCAGTTCCACCAGGGTGGCGCCGGGAATATCGGTCTTTGTGAAAAGCATCGTAGATCGATTGATCAAATGAGTGTCACGTCGGGTCGCATCTCCGACGCTCTCCTGAGGGTTGCTCGCGCCGGCGGTCCGCTTGTGCGATCGCGGGACGGCATCAGACTTGCGCCGGATGCAAGAGGCGCGAGCCGTGGACTTCATAGCCGATAGGCACATAGGCTAGGTGTGAGAGTGCGCGTCTTACGCTTTCCCGGCGTTCCGGCTTGACCGCGAACATAAGGAATCCGCCGCCGCCGGCGCCGCACAGCTTGCCGCCTTCCGCACCTGCGTCCCTGGCGAGGTCGTAGTGGCCATTGATCGCCGCGTTACTCACGCGGGACGCCAAACTCCGCTTCATCTCCCACCCTGCGTGAAGGACGGCACCGAAGCGTTCTATGTCGATGACGGGCTCCGAAAAGATCTCCTGAAGCATGAAGGCATCGTCCCGCATCCGCCTGAGCGTATCGAGATTGCTTGACGTGTTCGCCTTCTGCTCTGCCAGCACGGAACTGGCCGGTCGCTGATGCGATGTCCAGAACATCATCAGGTTGCTGAAGAGATGTTCGACGGCGCCATTGCGCACCCGCTGCGGCTCGACCGTTACCGCGCCGCCAGGCTGGAAGCGGAACAGGTTCATGCCCCCGAACGCGGCGGCATACTGGTCCTGCTTGCCAATCGGCTCCTTGAGGATGTCCATCTCGATGTGACATGCCTCTTCGGCGAGTTGGCCAGGGGTGACACGTTCTCCCCGGAATGCATGTAGGGCGTTGAGCAGTCCCACCGTGAACGAGCTCGACCCCCCCATGCCCGTCGAGGCAGGCATGTCTCCGACCGTCGAGATGTAAATCGGCGGTTCGATCTCCAGGAAACGCAGGCATTCGCGAGCGATGTTGTTCTTGATCTCCCCTATGGTGTTTACCTGCTCTGTCTGTGAATAGTTCAAGCGGATGGGTTCATTAAAGATCTCGCTGTGACGCTTGACGGTGACATAGATGTACTTGTCCACTGCCGCGCTGAAGACCGCGCCGCAATCGAGATTGTAGAAATCGGGCAGGTCGGTACCGCCGCCAGCAAAACTGACGCGCAAAGGAGTGCGCGTCAGGACGAGAGACGGTAGACGCTGTGCAGCGCGATCGATGATGGTCAGAAGGTCCAGTCCTGAGCGGCGCCCCACGGCTTTGGTATCGTCTAGCTGTTCCATATTTTGCCCTCTCGAAAATCAACGGAATGAAAATTAGGCAACACGCGGCTGTGCGGTTCGCCAGCGCAGCTGATCATCGAGCATCCCCGCCTTGAGCAAATGATCGAGCCAGCGCAGCCGCGTGAAGCGCTTGTCGGTAAAGTCTTCAAATCTAAGTGCGATCGAGCGGAACGCCTCGTAAAGCTCCTGCGCTCCCTTTCGCGCCGTCGACTGAAACTCGAAATCCGGGAAAGTCCGTGAGAACTTGCTGAAGTCCGCCTTGTAGGTCCTTTGGTCCGCGCCCGGCTTCGGTGTCATTGTGAGCTGCGCGCCGGGGACGGCGTCAACGGCGATCTCCGCTATCTCGCGCACCTGAAGATTGAGGCTTTCAACACCCATGTTGAACGCCTCATTGTGGATGTCCTGTAGCGGCGCCTCCAGCATCAATTTGAAATAGCGCGCGACATCCTGGACATGAACCACGGGCCGCCATGGCGTGCCATCGCTATGGACTTCGACGTGTCCAGTTGTGCAGGCGCTGCCCATGAAATTGTTCAGCACGGTGTCGAAGCGCATTCGCGGCGAGAGACCATAGACGGTGCCGTTGCGGCAATAGACGGGCGAGAACCGGTCGTCCGCCAGCGCGCGCAGCGCTTCTTCGGCAACAGCCTTCGATCTTGCGTACTCTGTTTGCGGCGCCAGCGGGGCGGTTTCGTCGACGACGGCGGCTTTCGACATGCCATACATGATGCAGGAGGAGGAAAATAGGAACCGCCGGATGCCGGCCGCCTTGGCCATCGTGGCCAGACGAACTGTCCCTTCCGCATTGATCTGCCTCGTCCAATCCGCGTTGAGATTTCCGATCGGGTCGTTCGAGAGTGCCGCCAGATGGATCACCGCGTCAAAGCCCTGGAGATCCGGGGGTTCGATAGCGCGCAGATCCTTTGTGATCTCGGGCACACTGGTATTGTCGGCTCCCAGGGTGCACGCACGAAAATATCCCATGTCCAGCCCGACCACCTCATAGCCCGCCGCCTGCAACACGGGCACCATGACAGAACCGAGATATCCATTGTGTCCGGTGACGAGAACGCGTGTTGGTTCATTCATGTCTGCCCTGCTCCGCTTTCGAAAGGAGTTGACGGGTGAGGTCCAGAAGCGAGCATTGCTCGCTTACTTGCGCATATAGGCAGTCCGCGGCTTCGGCCGCTTGACGGTCACGATCGTCATCGCCGACAAAGAGTGTGCGTGTGAGGTCGAGATCAAAGTCGCGCTGTGCCTGATACAGCATGCCGGGTTTGGGCTTGCGGCAGTCGCAGCCGTCGTCCCAGCCGTGTGGGCAGTGGTAGATCTCCGCGATCTTGCCGCCGACGGCTTCGGACTCGGCGCACATGCGCTGGTGAAGCGCCTCGAGATCAGCGGCGGTCATCGCTCCGCGCGCTATCCCTGCCTGGTTCGAGATGATGACTATGCGGTAGCCGGCCTCGTTCAGAAGGGCCAACGCCTGCTTTGCACCCGGAACCCACTCCCACTGGTCCCATGAACACACATATTGAGCCCGTGGCGGTCTGCAGTTGAGTACGCCGTCCCTATCTACGAGCATGGTTTTTTCGCGTCTCATAAAGCGCTCCGTCGCGGGTAGACGCTCGATCGAGCCCACGCTGTAATAGCGGTGCTCGCTCACGAAGCCGGCGAGGCGATGCTGCGTCGCGAGCGGCGTGTAGATGGCCTCCTCGAAGAGGGTGTCCTCGTCGGGCAGGAGTTCGAGGGCGAGATCGGTCAGTATGGCATAGCTGATCTCGACTCCCTGCAGCCCAGGCGTGGTGCGGAGCCGGTCGAAGACGGTCACATTGTCGTCCGCATCAAGGATCACGCTGCCGCGTGAATAGCCGTCCTTGTTGCTGTAGACCGTGATCATTCCAGGCTTGCCGGCCGCACAGAAGCGTTGCCACAGCCGCTCCATGCGCATCGGCCAGTAATTGTCACAATACAGCAGCAGGAAGCACGGATCTATGAGGTGACGGGCATTGGATACCCGGCTGCTGGTGAGGTCGTCGGGACGGGTGACGGCATATTCGATACTGAGGCCCAACCTGCTGCCGTCGCCGAAGTGGTCCATCACCACATGGGGCAAATACCCGAGTAGAAGAAGAACCCTTTCGAACCCCTCCTGCCGCAGCTGTTCGATCTGGTATTCCAAAAAAGGGCGGCCGAGCACCGGCACCATTGGTTTCGGGCGGTCGAGTGTGATCGGCCGCATGCGCGTGCCACGCCCGCCGGCCAGGATGACCGCCTGGCGCGGCCGGCTGTAGGTGCGGCCCTCGACATCTGCCTTTCGCAGGCAGGGAGAGCTCGGCAGGACAATATTCATTGACCGCGCTCCGGTCGGTCGGCGACGAGGTATCGCGTGATGGCATGACAGATCGCGGCGTGGGCGTCCTCGACGAGTTCGTAGGTGCCTTTTTCAGACCGCACCCATACTGGCTGATCGACGAGCTCTTTAAGCGTGCCGCCGTCAAAACCGACAATGCCGATGGTGGCTACCTTCCTTTCGCGAGCGAGTTCGACTGCCCGCACGAGATTAAGCGAGTTCCCGCTGGCTGAAATCACTATGAGCACGTCACCCGGCTTGGCGAAGTTCTCCATCTGGCCGGCAAAGATACGCTCGTAGCCTTCGTCATTGCCGAGCGCCGTCATCCAGGAGACGTTGTCTGTCAGGCCCATGACCCGGATTGGCTGCCTTCCCGAGCGCTTCGTGGCCTTACCGAGGTCATTGACCCAGTGGGAGGCGGTCGCTGCGCTGCCGCCGTTGCCGGCGACGAAGACTGTGCCGCCCGCATCGCGTACGGCGCGCAGCATCTGTATCGCCTCCTGCACGGCATCCGTATCGATCTGCGCCAATGCGATGCACAGCGATGCCAGATAATCCTGCGTGAATTCTTTAGGCTGCAACCAGAGGGCATCATACGCGAACATTTGCGACATCCCACCACTCCCTGATCGATCGCGAGCTCTGTTATGCCACCGTCGATGGCTGCAATAGGTGAGCCATCATCACAGTGCGAGCACTTCGAGTTCAATTGCTATTCCGAATGCTATTCCGAACGGAAGCCGGCGGGCGGCGCTCATCGGAGGTACCTAAATCCCTTGTTCTCTCCGTTGCGGCCGGCACGTCGGCAGGCGGCCATATCGGCGTCAAGATCGTCACGGTGTCGCCCGACAACAATGCCGTAGGCAAACCCGCGGTGATGGGGCTTTACCTCCTGCTCGACGGCGGGACGGGCTGCGCATTTCATGCGCTCTTTCGGCACCACGGAGAGAACAAGGGATATTCCTTTTAGCTACCTCCGGTGAGCGCGCCGCCCGCCAGCTTCCCGTTCGGAATAGCAATTGAACTCGAAGTGCTCGCACGCTGTGATGATGGCTCACCTATTGCAGCAATCGAGGGTGTGGCATGACAGAGCTCGCGATCGATCAGGGA
>NZ_JBVVQC010000060.1:0-14679 GCF_055811515.1 Mesorhizobium sp. WSM4841 | reverse complement strand
GGACGCGCACTATTGGGTTTTCCGGGTAACCAACAAGGCCAACGCACCAACAGAGGAGCGGCTATGACCACGATCCCTGCTTGCTTTGCAGACTGTCTCGCGGGATTGTCCCGCGTATCGGGTGCTCACTGCCGATCGGATCGAGACGGAGCGCAGTTGGTCTCCACGCGATTTGGCAACACCCTTGTTGAGGTGAACGGGAAGGCTGTCGCATGACCCGCTTCGCCGGAAAGATCGCGTTGGTAACGGGTGCCAGCAGCGGCATTGGGGCCGCAATCGCCGACAGGCTTGCTGGCGAGGGGGCCAGAGTATTCGCTGTTCAGCTTGAGCAGGCCGACCGCGTAGAATCGATAGTCGCGGACCTTTCGGACCCCGCAGTTCCGGCCATCGTCATTGACGATATCATTCACAAAGCCGGACGGCTCGATATTCTTGTCAACAACGCCGGACGCATGATTGAAGCGACGGTAGATGAGACGGGGCTGGAGGAGTGGCGACGCACAATGGCGCTTAACCTTGATGCTCCTTTCCTGCTGATCTGTCACGCGATGCCCCATCTTCGCAGAAGCCACGGCGCCATCGTCAATATTGGCTCTATAGAAGGATTAGCGTCCAATCCCAGGCACGCTGCCTATTGTGCCTCGAAGGCAGGGCTGCATGGGCTGACGCGGGCCGTGGCGATCGACGGCGGGCCAGACGGAGTGCGTTGCAATGGCGTGGCTCCTGGCTGGATCGATACGGATCTCAACGTCAATTTCGTCGCCGCGTTGCCTGAGCAAGCGCGGGGCCGGTTGGGGGCCATTCATCCGTTGGGTCGAACCGGCCGTGTTGAGGAAGTCGCGGCTATGGTCGCATGGATTGCCTCGTACGAAGCTGAATTCGTCACTGGCCAGATCTTCGTCGTGGATGGTGGCCGCACTGCCAAGCTAAGTCTCCCTTAAGTAGGCCGACTATAAAGCGCCTCGATCGGTGGCGTGGAGCGCCAGTCATCACTGGCCACTGAGTACAGCCTCGCCGTAATTGTAAAAGTTTAAAGTTTATCTGACAGACGGTGTCCTAGTACTACAGTTGCGGATCATTTGATTTTCTGATTCCATTCGACAGGTTATGGAGGGAGCCATGTCTGTCGCTTCGTGGTCGGGGTCATTGTTGGCTTGGGAGCAGGAGCTCGCAGCGCTGAAGGCGCGGGTTGGGCGGGTGCTTCCTCGTCGTGAGCTGCGAGAGACGGGCGCAGATTTCCTTGACGGCCTTCTTTCCGGCATTGAGCGCAAGACGGGCTGGCTGATGGCTGAGCAGTCCGGAGCGGGGCGACCCTATCGGATGCAGTCGCTATTGGGGCGCAGCCAGTGGGACGCGGATCGGCTGCGAGACGAGGTTCGCGATTATGTAGTGGAGGCGTTGGGCGATGAGGATGGCGTCCTGATCGTCGACGAGACGGGATTTGTGAAGAAGGGCGATCGTTCCGCCGGTGTTGCGCGTCAATACTCGGGAACGGCGGGTCGGATCGAGAACAGCCAGATCGGCGTGTTCTTGGCTTACGCGAGTCGCTACGGTCAAGCGCTGGTCGATCGTCGCCTTTACCTGCCGGAGAGCTGGACAAAGGATCGGGCGCGATGTGCCAAGGCGTCGATCCCGGAGACGGTCGAATTTGCGACCAAGCCAAAGATGGCGCGCGCCATGGTCGAGGCGGCGCTCGATGCCGGCGTCCCATGTGCTTACGTTCTTGGCGACGCTGTCTACGGGGCCGACAGTAGCCTTCGCCGGATGCTGGAAGCTCGCGAGCAGCCCTATGTCCTGGCGGTTCGAGGCGCTCACTTCATGCGCCGTGGAGGGGATCGTCGGTTTGAGGGAGCCTCGCCCGAGGAACTGGCCAGCGAGCTCGCGCCCGAGGAGTGGGTCTGTCATGCGGCAGGTGAAGGCGCCAAAGGGCCTCGGCTCTACGACTGGGCACGCATCCGCCGCCCTTGGACGTCAAAAGACGGCTTCGAGCATTGGCTTCTGGTCCGCCGCAAGCGATCGACATCCGCAGAAAAAGCCTACTACTTGGTCTTCGCCCCGCCCGGTTCCTCCTTGGCCGAACTGGCGGCAGTGGCCGGCCTACGCTGGGCGGTCGAGGAGTGCTTTGAGCGCGCCAAGGATGATCTCGGACTTGATCATTGCGAGGCTCGGTCCTGGCACGGATGGCATCGCCACATGAGCCTGTGCATGGCCGCCCTGGCGTTGCTCTCCAAGCTATCGGCTGATCTTCGCCGCAGCGCATGGAGCAAACCGAACGAAACGAGTCCAAAGGAGCCAATCGCCGCCTGATTCGGATGACTGCGCTCGTCCCGAGTGTCCCCGAGATCCGCTATCTCCTCGCCCGGATCCTCATCTTCCCGCCGACACAAAATCCCTTCATCATCGCCTGGTCGCTATGGCGACGACGACATCAGGCCGCGGCCACCATCTGTCACTACAAACGGCGCAGACATCCGCAACTGTAGTACTAGGCTGAAGCTTGAGCCGAGGCCGGGCGCGGAGTGGTCAGGGTTCGCAGCGCCCGGCCTCGGCGTTGGAAAGGACACTGGACCAAGGACCAAAGATCATCCGCGCCAAGGTGGGGCTGCTGGAGCTGGCCAAACAGCTCGGCAATGTCAGCCAAGCCTGTAGGATGATGGGCTATTCGCGCGACAGCTTTTACCGTTTCAAGGAGCTTTACGAGACCGGCGGCGAACTGGCGCTGCAGGAACTGACGCGCAGGAAGCCGCTGTTGGCCAACCGCACGCCGCCCGAGGTCGAGGCAATCATCCTCGAGCTGACGCTGGAGTATCCCGCCTATGGGCAGACCCGCATCGCCAACGAAATGCGCAACGCAAGCTCGGCCACTCGGTCTCGCCGTCAGGCGTCCGCGGGGTGTAGCCGCGTCACGATCTGGAGACGATAAAGGATCGTCGCCTTTGCGGTGATGATCCCGCCGACCCCCGTCAAACCCGACCCGAAACTGATGGACGGTCGAGATGGGCTTCGCCCGGGAAGAAACAGCCCGCGACGGATGCGTCCCTGCGGTGACCGAACGATCATAGAGCGGGCTTTGGCGGATGAAAAGGATGTTTCGAAGGTTTTGCCAAAACGAGCGTTCCGGCCCGCGTGACACATTTCGGCGGTCACGATGCTGAAAATAAACAACACCGCCGTGGCCGCCTGAACTCGTCTGCAAAAACGGCTCGGAGCAGAAGCGGCTGAAGGCGCTGGAGGCCAAGGTCGCCCAGTACGTATCGTGCTCACCGAGAGCCAATCCCCGGCGCTGAAAGGCCAAGCTGGACAAGGAGGCGCATGGTGAGTTCGAGAGTGAATGCCCGGCTATTGCGGCGGCCAGGACGCCTTCTACGTCGGCAACATGAAGGGGGTCGGACGCATCTACCAGCAGACCTTCCTCGACACCTATTCGAAGTCGCCTTCGCCAAACTCTATGAACAGCACCGCCATCCCGAACCTCACTGATGAGCGGCTGGTAGTTCGACACGTGGCTGCAGCGTGGAAGTCCCAAAGGAACGACATATCCGTCCGCCGATACGAAGACGGCTGGGGAGGGATTGTGCATTGTCCAGATCTGCATATTCGAGGGTCAGTCGCATAACGAATGTTGAGCGCGTCGTAGTACAGAACACCCGCATAATCTCGCTGACAGAGTTGCTGAACGATTCGGTCCAGCCGCGTTCTCCGCATCCGCTCCAGATTCGGCGGTATCAAACCCAGCGCGCACCACTCGACAAAGGCGACATCCGTTGGTTCGATCTCCACTCGATCATTGTTATCAATGCTACCATCCGGCTTCAAATCCTTAGCCCCTCTGGTTGGATCGATTTTGCGGTTCACGATCGAAAACGATGACATTTTCAAGGATTCCGGCTGTTTTGTTTTAAATATGGAGGCGGCATGACCTGTTCCTTTCTTACCAATGCCCTACGGCGCGGAGCGAAGCTTGACATTGCATTTCTAGATACGCAAAAAGTCGCTCCTCTTGCGCCGGAATTCGTGGTTTATTGGCTCAATCCCAAAGGATCAAAGGCCTGTTGGGAGGTGTTGGATTGACGGTGCGTTTTGCGACATGACGCAGCCCCTTAAATTTCCTTTTCCCCCCATCCAGTGGTTACGCGTCATACGAATGCCGGTTGGCGGCTCTCGCCTTGTCGCAACGAAGGCTTCAAAATTCGTGCCAAGTGGGCGCCGCGGTTCCGGTGCCTCACTCGGATTTCGGACATCGCCCGTTTCCCAGTCTGGATCGTCCGCTCGGGGGGCCTGCCAGCCGACAGCTTCAACTCCCGCATCTCGGAATTGGGATCGCCTGCGCCAGCAATTTGCGCGCGCCAACTCGGCATCGGGCTGACGATGTTGAACTATTTCGATAGTCTCGTTTTACGGCGTATCGCTCTGCCATCGTTGAATTCTCGGCCTTTGCGGGGTTCCGCGACTCGGAGCGGTGGGGCCTGAGGGTGGAGTGTCGGCAGCGAGGATGGTGATCCAAGTCCGCCACGGTACTCTCGTCAAACAAATCGCCGACAACAACCATCGCTCTTTCATCAGCGAGCTTCTCGCGGTCCAATGCGTCGATTGCCACGGTCACATGAACTTTGATGCCGCTTACCCTATCCTGCAGTGAGGCCGCCATCTATCGGAAGAGCGACCCCCGTGATGTGCCGAGCTTCCTCGCTCGCGAGGTACAGCGTCAAGCTCGCTATTTCTTTGGGAGTAGCAACGCGCCCCTGGGGTATCGCATCAACATTCCTTTGAAGGATTTCCTCGGGGCTAACCGGCTTCCTATGAGCCGATACGAGCATGGGCGTATCAACGGCACCAGGGCAGACGGCATTGATGCTGATTTGCTCTTTAGCGTGATCAAGGGCCATGGCACGCGTCAGCAGAACGACCGCGCCCTTCGACGAACAGTAAGCGGCTAGCCCGGAACAGCCAACCAGCCCAACATTCGAGGCTATGTTGACAATGCTGCCGCCCCCGGTCCTCCCCATAGCCTTAACCGCCGCGCGGCTAAAGTAGAACACACCACTGACATTGGCCTCGAATGTCTCACGCCAATCATCATCCGTGGTCTCAAGGACACTTCCACGCCGGATGGTACCGGCGCTGTTAACCAGAACGCTGACCTTTCCAAATCGCTCTACGGCAAAATCAATTACCTGGTCGGCGAATGCGGAGTCAGCTACGTCGCCCAGCATCAATTCGGCCGGACAGTTGAGTTTCTGAACCGCCTCCAAGGTTCGTTTGCCCCGCTCTCTATCGCGGCCGACCAATATGACTGAGGCCCCTATCGCGGCAAAGGCCTCTGCGACGGCCTCCCCTATCCCCGACGTTGCGCCAGTAATGATAACGATCTTCTTGGAATGGGTCATTGCGGCGATTTCTGTAGCCGAACAGAGTTGTGCCCAATCTGGTTAAGACAAAGGAATATTTGAGCCAAGGGACCCTCCGATGCGATCCAACAGCTGCGCCAAGCGTTAATGTGCAGCGCACGTCATCAACTAAATGCGTGACCTTGCAATTAACACAGGCTGTACCGCTGATGAATGCCGCATAGTTAAGTTTTCGTTAAATGACGTATAAGTAGGGTTGTACCGTATTTACAACTATCTTTTTCACTTCTGGTCCCGCTCTCTTTCTTTCCAGCGGTGCTTGCGCCGATGAGGCCGCATCCGCCGCTGGATCATCTGCCCCTCGTTGACCTCGCCGCTGGTGACCGCGACGTCGGGACACGCCGCGCAGATTATCAACGTAGCAGGAGACTTCTGCAACGGTCCCAACGTCCACTTCTTCAGAAAAGCGCGCTCGACCTTGCCGAGAAGCACGGCGATAACTCGCTGCGGGAGCTTGCGCAACAAGTCGGATCGCAATGATGCGCGCGGCATCGCACGCCTGATGCGCATGAACGCATATCGACCCGTCTGGGTGAAGTCGGAATATGCGCAGCGCCTTGGTGCTCTGTTTACGGCTCGTAGCACCCTGCAGGATCAGCTTATCCGGATCGAGAATGTCGTCCGTGGACTGCTGCGCTGCGACGGCATATCGCTCCCTCTTGGGCAGCGACTATTCGAGAAGGAAGTGCGTGAACGGGTTGGCGAGCATGCGACGGTCATGCTGACGATCGAACCGCTGCCGGTTGCACGCGCTGAGCTCTTGCCCCAGCGAACCATATTCGATCGCCGCATCATATCGCTGGCGCGACGGGACAAACTTTGCAAGCTGCTGATGACGATGCCGGGTGTGGGACCACACGTTGCGCTGTCGTTCAGGGCGAGCGTCGATGATCCTGCCCGGTTCCGTCGTTCGCGCGATGTCGGCGCGCATTCGGTCTTACGCCGCGCCGTTACCTCGGGCGAAATCGACCTGTCGGGAAGGATCAGCAAGATGGGTGATCGCCACACGCGCCACATGCTCTACGTTGCTGCGCAGATCACTCTGAGACGTGACCAGGGTCTTTGGTCGTCGATGAAGGCGTGGGCCATGGGTGTCGCCAAGACCGTGGCATCGCCAAAGCACGTGTTGCGCTTGCGCGCCGGATGTTGGCAGAAGAGCGTGCCTGCCCACGTGAGTCCAGTAAGCAGATCATTCGTATCCGCTGCGGCGGAAGTCCCGGCAAGAGACGGGTGAGATGAGAGCGACCGTCCGCTTGGTGTGCCGCCGGCCGACCAAAGGAACGCCGTTCCATTGCCGGACAACCAACGCCAAAGCGACAATTGACGGAGGAGCAGATGTAAAATGAAAACAGCTTGACGAACGCCGGGACAGAGAAAACGGAACGGTAACCATAGGCGTAGCATAAGCCAAACGATGCGTGTCGATGACGAGCCAACCGGCCATTGCTGACCGCGCGCAAGCTTCTACAGTCGAGAAGTGATGTCGAGATGAGCATCCGCGGGTCTTGCCCGCCATCGACTATGCAGACACTCGGCCATGGCGCCGCTCACACCCACATTGTGAGGGAGGACCCGACCCGACCGAAAGTCTGGCCGCTGCACCGGGGCCCGTTACCTCATCAGTTGTATCCGGGCTGATGCGCTTCGTAGCCAAGCTCGCCATCACGGCGGGATGTTTCAAAGCTCAAAGGCTCCTTCGTCCGCAAAGACTGCGCCGTTATTTTCCCGGTTAGTCACGAGGCGATTCAACGACGTCGGCGTCGTTGGCCACAATGGGCGGACCAGATCTCGTCTACCTTGTCCTTGAGCTCGCACTGGCGGACGCGCGCAGGTGGAAAATCGACCGTGAATTTGGCGGCCTCATCGGCGCGAGCACCGCCGCAAAACGGAAGAGCAAAAACAAGCAGCCGCCGGATTCGGCTCGGACGCGGTAGGCTACTACGGCATAGCTCAGGGCTCGGAGGTTGTCTCAAGAGGATCATTTCGGCCAGAAGGTGCATTTCTATTCCTCGACGCACGAGCGCTCCCATCTCTGGGGCTCCTACGGTATGTCGCCATTCCCCGCCGGAGCCCTGTTATGTTGATCTGGGAAGGTTGGTGAGGCGATTTCTACGAAATCGATGAAAACCTGCAGGTCGTGCATCGGGGAAAAGTGATGGCGAATGCTGGTGACAAGTTTGTTTTCCTTTATTCCTCCTGCCCAAAGGACCAACGCGTTTCGAAGACGCCGGCAAAGCTGATGGCGCTTTGCGCCTACGGACAGACCGGATCGCCTGATCCGGGACGAGCAGCGCTAATCGGATTTTCTGCTTCCAAGCGATGTGCATCCGATGGCCAAGGAGGATCTGCGGAACTCGCCCTACTATAACATTGGCGTGACCCAACAGAAGTTCACCAACCTCGCAAGGCGAGTTTCGGACGTCATCTTCGATTCGTTTAACGGCTTCGAGAAAAACTGACAAAGGGCTACCCTCTGCTGGTTTCCGGCGGGTGCGGATTGAATTGCGAATGGAATCGCTGCTGGTTCGAAACGGGTCTTTTTTCCGACGTTTTTAATCCGTCATACACCAACGATACAGGCTCGGCGATCGGGACTGCCATCGACGCGATGCGGCATTTCACGGGCAAAGCGAAGATCAGATGGAACGTCTATTCAGGCCAACCACGTACTTGACGAAACTGACCGGACGTGTTCGGCACACGAGAGTTGTGGATGTGGTCGCGTCACTCTTTGCCAGACCCATCTTATCATATTCATCCACTTTATTTGCATACGTCTGGTATTCGCATCTATTTCCCCCGACTCGAAAGCGCTGAGAACAACGGGCGTGTCGGCGCCATAATCAATCAACTGGACTTCGTCCAAATACGGTTCACCGCCCACCAGCTCCCATCTTTCGACGTTTCAGCACTACCTTTTGTCCAGCGTCCCAGGACACCAGTTCGAATGGGCCCGTGCCGACGGGGTGAGCCAAGAGATTCGAGCCGTTCTTTTCGAAGTCGCGATGGACTATCAAGGCGGGGCAATCGGCAAACCCAGCGATGACATCGGGCTAGGTCAGCGTTAGTTTGACGGTGTGATCGTCGATTTTCGTGATGGCACCTTCTTTCGCTTTGCCTGTCTTTCGTCTATGAGCGCGGTCAGGCGCGCGGCCATCGAGTTTCCAGCCATCGGTCGTCGGTGTAGAATTCGCCCTGCATCGCGCGCTCCGCTGACTGCTCTTAGTTTTGGTCAACGCTCTCGAGACCAACCGACCCGATACACGCGGCCGGTTTGCCGCCCCTCGACGCTCTTGACAAATGCGAGCACCACGTCACTCGTTGCCACTGGCTTAGTACCAACAAAAGAGCGGTGATGACTCATCGAGCATCGTGGGGCTCACTAGGTTGATTCGCCGGTCGCTCTGAAGCTCGATTGCCGCGCTGCGGACAAACCCTTCAAGGGCGCCATTGACCATCGCTGAAGATCCTCATTCGTGAGTCCTGAGGTCAGCGTGAACGAACCGCCGTCGCGAAGATACTTCCCCCGACCTGACAAGATTGACCTGCCCCATCAGTTTGCTTTTCAAGCCAACCAAGTATTGCCCGGCAGAGAACTCTTGAAGCGGCGAAAAATGGACCGCGCCTGCCGTGCATATCAGGCAGTCGAAATGACCAGTCTGGTTGAACAGACGAGTGATCGAAGATGAACTCCCAATATCGACCTGGAAGTGGCCGTAGTTTCGACTGGCTGTGACTATCTCGTGCCGTTTGCCGAGTTCAGCGGCTACGGCTCTGCCGATAACACCACTCGCACCCACATGCATAATCTTCACGGCATCTCGCTACGAGCTAAACTGCTAATGGCTCAAGGGAGCGGCGCAGAAGAGTCTCCTGATCTGTGGAAAGTTTTCTCAGTGGCTTGCGGACGTTCCCCGTACCGTAGCCACGGATCTGCGCGGCCTTCAACACCGACGGCACATAGGCAGCTCTCCACACGAAAAGCAGGGACGGCAGCATTCGTTGCCAAAGGGAGATCGCGTCTCCGTATTTTTTTTCGTTCACCAGATTGTACAGCCGCACGGCTTCGTGCGGCATATAGTTGGCAGCGCCCCAAATGACGCCCTTGGCGCCTGCCATAAGGGCATAGAGTGTCGTCGTGTCGCAACCGTTGAGCACCGCACCTTTTGTCTCTAGAAATTCCTGATGGACTGTAAGGTCTCCCGCACTATCCTTGATGTAATTGAAGTTCTTAAGCCCACCGAGGCGTTCGAACAGCCCGGGCGAAACCGCGATGCCCGTTGCCTGGGGTATGTTGTATCCAACGATGTCCACGCCGACTGCCCCATCCAGTTCTTTGTAGAAGTCATAAAGGCCGTCGTCATCCGAAGGGCCTTCAAGATAAGGTGGAAGGATCATCAGCGCATCGGCTCCTACCGATTCTGCGTGCCGCGAGCGGCGCACAACTTCGTCGACATTTAGCGCGGAGGTCTGGCAGATCACCTTGCAACGGCCGGCGATGCGCTTCGCTCCGATTGCATAGAGCCGGTTGCACTCTGCCTCGGCCAGGTAGGGATGCTGCCCCGTTCCAGCGCCAAGAACCAAACCATGTACGCCGGCGTCAACATATTTTTCAATGAGTTCATCGAAGGTGCGATAGTCTATGTCGCCCCTGTCGTCGAACGGCGTTTGCATCGCCAGGTTTATACCACTGAGATCAGCCATCTCTCGTCTCAACCTTTTGGAGCCACTAGACCTCTGCACCCGCCTGCCTGAAGCGCAACGCAGTCATGAACCGAACGCCCAATGCCGTGATCAGCTTGGGATAGGGCTTGCTCGGGACAGCCCTCCGCTGAAGGATATCTATCACAGGCGAAGTCTGGCCGGCCGCGAGTTCCGCCACAGCCTTCCCGAAGGCGGCGCCTCTTGCCACGCCTGTTCCATTGCAGAACGCGGCGCCGAAGACATTGTTCGACAGCTCGCCAAAAACCATGCCGCCGTTCTGAGCAAGGGTTAGCATGCCACCCCAGCTAGCCTCGAAACCCATCGAAGAAAGGCTGGGCCAGCGGCGGTCGAACGCAATTTGCTGCTGGACGCGAGCCCTCATAACATCTTGGGTCGACGTCATGAAATCAGTCGCATAAGCGTACACGTTTCTGAGAAACAGCCTGTTGTCCGGCGTACGCCGAACTGTCGTGCCAAAACTGTTGGCCGGGATCAGCCCATATGCCTGCCGATTGCCAACCTGGGCCAGTTCGGCCTGGGTGAGCTGGCGCGTCATGCTGGCGAAAGTGAAAAGCGGTATCGCTCGATTCTCGAAGAACCCAAATTTGGTGAGATGGCCCGCCGCGCAGATAATGACCTTTGCCGCTGAGATTTTGCCAACTGGTGTTTCACATATTTGCTTGGGACCGCCGAATTGCACCGCTGTAATCGGGGTGTTCTCATGGACCGTCACGTTTGCGGGTAGACGACGCGTGGCGTTCTTCAGATATTTGGCTGGCTGAAGAAGAATCGTGCCGGGATGGTGGAGCGCCTTGATGTAGCGCCTGCTACCGGTCATAGCTTGCATATCCGGCTTCTCGACCCAGCTGTAGTTTTGCCCTAGCCTGTCGAGCGCGGCCGCGAATTTCCTAAGGTCCCTGACCCCATGATCCGTAGCTGCGGAGTGAAATTTCCCTTGAGGGTCCCAGTCGCAATCAACTCCATGCTCTGCTACTGCAGTTCGGATATACGCGATTCCCTCCAGGTTGACGAACAGCTCTTCATTGTTGCCCTTGATGTCCTCCAGGAAATCACGCTTGCGCGGATTGTGGGCAAGGTCGATCACAAAGCCCATGCATCGACCTGATGCGTTGTTACCAATGCGACCGGCATCAACCAGCACAACGGAAGAGTCCGGGTTGAGTTCAGCGTAACGGCGAGCCGCATGCAGGCCCATCCACCCCGCGCCAATCACCAGGCAGTCACACGAAACATCGCCGCGCTGTGGCAGCAAATCCAATTCAGGCCCGGAGGTACTATACCAACCGGAGACGGTTGGCTCAGGATTTGGAGCTTGAATCACGGTCCTTATATTTAATGAAGTCACAGTGATCCCGCTACGCTAGTGGCGGGCAGTGCAATCTCGCGCCGAAACACCGCCCAAAACTTTTACACGATGACTAAAGCACGCGGCCGAGAATGGGCGTAGACCGAAAAGACACTGTCTGATATAGGCGTGTCTTATGTCAAAACTCCGATCTCTGGTTCCGTCTACGCACTCCCTGTTTGTGTTCGAAGCTGCAGCCCGCAATCTCAGCTTCAAGCGCGCAGCAATGGAGTTGAACGTCACACAGCCAAGCGTGTCGCTTGCAATAAAGACGCTGGAGAAACACTGTAAAGTGATACTTTTCGCGCGAGATAATCGCGGCGTAAGACTGACGGAAGCTGGCGTCGAGCTTTTCGGCGAGGTGCGCACCGGTTTTCGGCGAATTGAGCAAACCCTTGAGAACATCTCAGAGCGAGGAACGAAGTATCTAAGTTTTGCAGCGTCGACTTCGCTTGCCGCACATTGGCTGGCGCCGCAGGTATATCACTTTCAGCAAGAGCATCCCGATATTAGGATTAAAATCGTTGCTACCGATAGGGACATGGAGCCCGATCAAGAGATAGACGTGACGATTTGGGTGCGGAGGCGGAATTTTGACCGTAGCAACACTTGGTTCATATGCGATGAGATCATCTTCCCCGTGTGCTCGCCGGCTTACTTGGCAGCACATCCGCAGCTGCAAAGCGTCGACGATCTCAATCATCACCAATTGATTCATTCGTCCGACGCTTTTCGCAAGCGCATGAGCTGGTCGGAATGGATCGAGCTTGCAGGCGGAGATCCCAGCCAAATTCGGACTGACATAGTTTTCAATGATTATCAGTTGGCTTTTCAGGCAGCCTTGTCAGGAGAAGGCGTAGCGCTTGGCTGGTCACTTACCAATCAATACCATCTTAAGAACCGAAGCCTGATCCGCCCGCTGGCTGAGCAAATCAACACGGATCGGGCCTTCTTCCTGGTCGCTAATGACCGGATTGGCCAGAGCGAAAAAACGAAGAAGCTTCTCGCGTGGGTTTTGTCTCAGTCTAAGGAGCTTCGATCATCTGCAGGGAGTTCATAACCTCATGCAAAATCACCGCCAGTCGCTAGGGGCAGCCCCATGCAATTCCCTGAAGCACTTTGAGAAATGCGAAGCCGACTGGAAGCCACATGCAATAGCTACTTCCGTGAGGCTCAAATTCGTTCCCTCTATGAGTCGTCGAGCGTGTTCGAGCCTAATGCGTTTATAGTGCCTAGACGGGGAAGTACCGACGTGTTCAAGAAAAAGGCGTTCTAGCTGTCGAGTGGAAATCTGGCATCGTGCTGCGAGCTTCGCGAGATTGAGCGGATGCTCGATATTGTCCTCCATAAGCACGAGCGCTGCAGCCAATTTGCTGCTCGCCCCTGCGACCGCAAGACCCGCGGGGCTAGTCTGACGATCGCCACCGGAACGATAGCTCACCGCAGTGGCATAGCGGCACACCTCCCGAGAGACCTTCACGTCGGCACGACGGGCGACAAGATCGAGCGCGAGATCGAACGCAGCAAGTTCGCCGGCACATGTCAAAAATTGCCCGTCCATCACGAATAAGGCGTTGCAAACGTTAGATTCCTTGAACGTTTCTGAAAATGCCGCCAGACGTGACCAGTGGATAGTACACTTGGTGTCTTTCAGCAGTCCCGCCTGTGCGAGCAGCCAAGTCGCGGTGCCAATGGCCGTTATATTGATCTTACGTCGAGCAATGCTGCGTAAAAAGGGACTGATCTGAGGAAATTTTCGGAAATCAAGTGACTCACCCGCGACGACTACGACCTGATCGAATTCTCGACCATAGGTAACAAGATCTGCAGGGTCGGCAGCGGTCCCAACCTGTATTCCACTCGAGCTCGAAACGGGCTTGCCGTCAAGGCTTAGCACCGTCCAGCAAAAAACCTCCCTCCCCGCCAACGAATTAGCCGCATGCAGGGGGTCGATAAAAGCCCCAAGCGCTAAGTGCGAGAAGCCGGGGAGGAGTAGGATAGCAAGGCTCAGCGGTCCTCGCTCGCCGACGCCGTCGGCGCTAAAAACGGCCGCACCCACAAATGCGAGCTTAGAGTGCACATTCATTTGTGTTCAAAAATGGTTGGCTTCAAGCTTCCGATGTCACTGCTCACCGCGAACATTGTGCTTACGCCTCATGAAATCCTTGGCTGTCTCAACCGCCACGGCCGCATCGCGGCAATAGGCATCGGCGCCGACAGCCTTGCCGAATTCCTCATTGAGCGGCGCGCCGCCGACGAGCACGACGTATTCGTCGCGAATGCCCTTTTCCTTCATCGTGTCGATGATGACCTTCATGTAGGGCATGGTCGTGGTCAGCAGCGCCGACATGCCGATGATGTCTGGCTTATGCTCTTCCATGGCCGTCATATACTTCTCGACCGAATTGTTGATCCCGAGGTCGATGATTTCAAAGCCAGCGCCTTCCATCATCATACCGACGAGGTTCTTACCGATGTCATGGATGTCGCCCTTGACGGTGCCGATGACCATTTTGCCCTGCTTCGGCGCGCCGGTCGCGGCAAGCAGCGGCCGCAGGATGAACATGCCGGCCTTCATGGCATTAGCCGAGAGCAGCACTTCCGGCACGAACAGGATGCCATCGCGAAAGTCCTCGCCGACGATGCGCATGCCTTCGACCAACGCCTCTGTCAGCACTTTGTAGGGAATCCAGCCGCGCTCGAGAAGGATCGTGGTGCCCGCTTCGATTTCTTCCTTCAATCCGTCATAAAGGTCGTCGTGCATCTGCTGCACCAACTCGTCGTCGGAAAGCTCGGAAAGGATGATACCATCGTCGGACATGTCCAAACTCACTATAAGCTGGGTTTATCACCCTGTCGGCACCCAACCTGCGGGTGCCGACAGGCCTAGGCCCGAACGCTTGGGAGGAGGAAATCAGGCTCGAGCAAGAACTCTGTGTAGCGCCGGGGTCAGGCCAAACTAGGTGAAATCTGCTCCTGGCGCTTTGCAACGAACGTGTCCAATTCTTCTCGGACCGCAGCATCCAATGGCGGAGGTTCATAACTTTCAATAATTGCTTTTGCCTTTTCGCGACAGCGCTGGGCCATGTCCTTGGAGCCCTTGACCTTCCATTGTTCGTAGCTCAAGTAGTCGAGAAGTTCGGGCGCGATAAATGCGTCCTTGAACCGCTTGAGTGTGAACGAATCGCCTAGATAGTGCCC
>NZ_JBVVQC010000059.1:0-15585 GCF_055811515.1 Mesorhizobium sp. WSM4841 | reverse complement strand
CGGTCAAGGTCGTGCGCACGGCTCTCCAGGACGCGGCCTCGGTCGCCGGCCTGCTGGTCACCACCGAAGCCATGATCGCGGAGGCTCCGAAGAAGGAGTCGGCTGGCGGCGGCATGCCTGGCGGCATGGGCGGCGGCGGCATGGGCGGCATGGGCGGCATGGATTTCTAAGGAAATCCATAAGCACGCCCATGAACTGACAATGCTCAAGCCCGAAAGCGGGCTTGAGTGGCGGCATGGATTTCTAATCCAGCTCATCAGCCTTCTGATATGGAAAGGGCGGCCGAGAGGTCGCCCTTTTGAATATTGACCAATGGCTTTCCAGGAAAGTCGAGGCTCACGCCAATGCGGTCGCGCCGCACTAAGGACTACAACTTCGTCCGCATTCATTCGGCGCTTCGCGCCACCTCGGCCATGGCCGCCCGGCTCGCCGACGAGCGATCTCAGATATCGTTGCGCCGACCGAAGCGAAGGAAGCTGAGCAGCTGTCCGCTAAGCGCGCCCTACAAAAAGATGAAGATTAACAGGATTTTAATTGTAAACAGTATGACAAGGCTGCTCTTCCAAATCTTTGGAGAAACCACATGCCGATAATCAGACGCTCCCCCCAACCAACTGCAACGTTCGCGCAGCGGCTTCAACTCCGAATGTCTGCAAAGCGGGTAAGCCAATCTGAACTCGCTAGACTGGTTGGCTATACGCCAACTGCTATCTGGAACTGGCTCCAGGGCAACACACTACCGAGAGATGAGACCCTGGCGGCCTTGGCAAATATATTGGAGGTGACTGAAGACTGGTTGCGCGATGGCGACCCAGTAAAGGCTGCGGAGGATGTAAGCGAAGAAAAAGCGCTGGAGCCCAAAACCATGGCCGAAATGATAGAGCACCTCAGAGCCAACATCGCAAACCTTACTGGATATGAGATAGAGCGTGTAAAGCTGACGCTGGAATTTAGCTCCGGCTAATTTCAAACTGATCCACTATGCAAAAAGTGGCGTTGAATCCCACCAAAATGTGTATTATGTTACACGGAGCGCTCTTATGGAACGCGACAGCCGGAAGCTGATCAAACTGCTTGAGGAGGATGGGTGGTTTGAGATCGGCTTCACCGGCTCGCATCATCATTTCAAGCATCCAACGAAACTTGGAAAAGTGACAATCCCCCACCCTCGTAAAGATATACCGATTGGCACGGTTCGGGCGCTGATGAAGCACGCGGGGCTGCTCAACAAAGCAAGATAAGAGAATGCGCTACATCGCTTTTATTCGCAAAGATCCTGATAGCGTCTATGGCGTCGACTTTCCCGATATGCCCGGCTGCATTTCGGCTGGCGACACGATAGACGAGGCTGTGCGCAACGCTGTCGAGGCGCTTTCCGGTCATGTGCGAATGCTGGAGGCCGACGGCGATCCGGTGCCTTCCCCTCGCGATTTCGATGCGATTGCAAATGATCCAGAACTTGCGGAGGATCGCGAAGGCGCTATGACGACGGTCGTTCCGCTGATCCGTGACCGTGGTTCCACAACGCGTATCAATGTATCCTTCGATCTCGGCCTGCTTGAAGCTATCGATGCCACGGCGCGTGAACGGGGACAAACCCGCTCTGCCTTCCTTGCTTCGGCCGCACGCAAAGAGATTGTTGACTAGTCGTGCAGACGAGGGCGCTGGCTAGGGCCGAGCCTGTCAAGCTCAAACAAGCAGTATCAGCGTGCCGTTACATTGCAGCGACCTCTTTGGCGGGCAATGCATCTTCTATCAGGGCGGCGACTTCGTCGGCCACCGCCAGCACCTGGGCACGGTCGCGGGTGGCGCGCGCGATCACCATCAGCCCTTCCAGTGATGATTCGACAAGCAGCGCCAGAGCGCGGGCGCGGCGCTCGGGCACCCCTGCCCTGACGAAGGCCGCCTGCAGCAAGCCTATCCATTGCTCGAAGGCCGACCGGCACAGTTCGGCCAGCTCCGGCACGTCAGTCGGCGAGTCCAGCACCACGGGTGCGATCGGACAGCCAAGCGTGAACTGGTTGTCCTCCAGCATGCGCGCGACCGACTGGTAAATGTGGTGGACAGCTACCGCCGGGTCCTGCTCGGCGGCAAGTGCCTCACCCAGCGTTTGCGTGACCTTTTCGACGCTGTCGCGCGTCACCTCGATGACCAGCTGGTCCTTGCCGCCCGGAAAATGAAAGTAGAGCGATCCTCTTGGTGCACCGGAGGCGCTCAAGATGTCGTTGAGCGAGGTGCCGTGATAGCCGCGCTGCCTGAGTAGCAGCGCCGTCGCCTCGATCATGCGGGTGCGGGTATCGTTCGCCATGTCAACCTCTGTCAGGAGTGAACATTATAGGCCTTGCCTCGAATATGACAATCGGTTTACATAATATGTAGATCAGTCTATATATTCGACATCGAAGAGGAGAACGACAAATGACCATCCGTGAAGCAGAGGCCCAATGGCAGGGGTCGTTAAAAGAAGGTTCTGGACGGCTGCGGCTCGGCAGCGGCGTCTTCGAAGGTGCCTATTCCTTCCCGTCGCGCTTCGAGAACGGTCCCGGCACGAATCCCGAGGAACTGATTGCGGCGGCGCATGCCGGCTGCTTTTCGATGGCGCTGAGCGCCATACTGGGCAGCGGCGGTCATGTCCCCGTACGGATCCACACCGTCGCCAAGGTGCATCTCGGCACGAGCACGGCCGGACCGACGATCACCCGCATCGAACTCGAAACGGAAGCCGAGGTCCCGGGTCTGGCGCCCGAGGAATTCCAGCGCCTTGCCCAATCCGCGAAAGCAACATGCCTCGTTTCCCGGGCTTTGGCAGGCGTCGCTGATATCAGGCTCAAGGCCGACCTCGTCACGGACGCCGCTGCGGAAAAACGAAATCAGGAAATATCGAGATGAAACAGGCTAGCATCATGGTCGTCCAGCCAGACGACCAATCCAGCCAGACGGCCGAGATCATGCGGCGCTTCAACGACGTGTTCCAAAATCATGATCCGTCGGCACTCCCGGGCCTGGTGGCCGAGGACTGCGTTATCGAAAACACCGTGCCGGCGCCGGATGGCGCCCGCCATGCCGGCCGGGAGGCCTGCGTGCGGCTGTGGTCGGCGATCGCCAGCGAACCAGGCACGCGCTTCGATATTGAAGAGACGTTCGTGGCCGGTGAACGGGCGACAATCCGCTGGCGTTACTGGCATGCCGACGGCAACTCCATCCGTGGCGTCAATCTGATGCGCGTAGCGGACGGGCTGATCGTCGAGGCGATGGGATACGTCAAGGGCTAGCGCCGACAGGCCCTACCGCTCAGTCAGCGCCAGTTTTGCGCCTAGCGCGACGAAGGCGCCGGCGAAGGTGCGGCGCATCCAGGTCATCACCATCGGCCGCGACACCACGTGGCTGCGGATCGAGGCGGCGAAAATGCCGTTGCCGACAAAAGACGACGAAGGTCAAAAGCATGAAGACGCTCGAGAGCTCCAGCATCTTGGACAGCGCGTGTGGCTCGGTGGTGCTGACGAATTGCGGCAGGAAGGCGAAGAAGAAGATCGACAGTTTCGGGTTGAGGATGTTGATCAGGATGCCGGAGGTGATCACCTTGCCGGCCGAGCGCGGCGCGCCCAGCGTGCAGCCGGCGAGCGGGCGACGATCCGCTTCTATAATCGGACCCCGGACGTCAAGGCTCCGTTGTCCTGTTCAGCGGCGGTGTTTTGGAAAGGCCTTAATTTGAACTTCGGCTTACCCGGTGTGGTCTTTGCCGGGTTCTGCAGCAGGGTGTGTCCATGACCCGCAGCGGAAGTTCGCTCGCCCTCGATTGGACTTTGATTTTTGGGAGTTGATTTGCTGCAATACGATAAGAATGCTAGCATATCTGGTCGCAATATTTTTTGCTGATTAGCGACCAGTCTTCCAAAACGTAGGACGCGTTCGCCCGCCGCGAAGTCCATCTCGGATTAGCGGGCGCGAGTTCGCGTTACCGGATATGTGCACATCCAGAAGAGCATCACGAGATTCGGCGACATAGGTGCGGCCCCGTGCCTCAGATCCCGCTTGCATGCATGAACAGCCACCACGGGCACCGGCCAGCGCGCGGCGTTAAAGATAACGCAACGCATCCAAACCCAAGGAGATCGTCATGAATGATATTCAGGAGCGCGGCGAAGCCGCAATCGCAACCCCGTCAGCGCGAAGGGTCGACATCAAGCTCGAAGTCGTCGTCATCCCCGTTTCGGACGTCGATCGAGCCAAGCGATTTTACGGCGGCTTGGGTTGGAGGCTCGACGCCGACATCACAGGCGACGAATTTCGTGTCATCCAGTTTACGCCTCCGGGCTCCCCGTGTTCGATAGTCTTCGGCTCAGGGGTCACCCCAGGGCCCTATGCCCGGGTCGAGCTCGATGTCCTCGAAAGCGTTGGCGAGCTCGTCGTGTCAGACATCGAGGCAGCGCGCGCCGAACTCGCCGATCGCGGTGTCGACGTGAGCGAGGTGTACCACTATGCCGGCCGTGAAGGCCGTGTCAGCGGTCCGGACCCTGAGCGGCGCAGCTACTCCTCGTGGGCCTCCTTCAGCGATCCGTCCGGAAATGTCTGGCTGTTGCAGGAGGTCACTGCGCGAGCGCCCGGCCGCGTCGACGCTGACGACACCACATTTGTCTCGTCGGCCGAGCTCGCGGCCGCGCTCCGGCGTGCGTCTGCGGCCCATGGCGAGCACGAGAAGCGGACAGGCGGCCAGCGTGATGAGAACTGGCCGGACTGGTATGCCGAGTACATGATGGCCGAGCAGGCTGGCAAGCCGCTGCCGCTATAAGGATTGGATCACGACGTCATTTGAAACGGCAGCATCGACGCAATAGTAACCCTCTGATCGAGGATCCAGCGCCCTCGGCGGCTCGATCGAAGTGCAGGGCGTGCGCATCCCGGCACCGACCACGCTTTGAGGCGTTAATGATAATGTTTTGATGTTTCTCGGGCAGCCGCGCTTGCACGCGACCGTACTCTATTTTCGGGCGCAGAGCGGCCTCCATCTGGCGCTATTTCATGACCGACGGCAACTCTATCCGGGGCGTCAATCTGATGCGCGTAGCGGACGGGCAGATCGTCGAGGCGATGGGCTATGTGAAGAAGGGGTAGCGCTGGCGGCTCTACCTCTCGGTCAGCGCCAGCTTGGCGCCAAGCATGACGAAGGCGCCGGCGAAGGTGCGGCGCATCCAGGTCATCACCATCGGCCGCGACACGACATGGCTGCGGATCGAGGCGGCGAAGATGCCGTAGGCGACAAAGACGACGAAGGTCAAAAACATGAAGACGGTGCTGAGCTCCAGCATCTTCGACAGCGCATGCGGTTCGGTGGTGCTGACGAACTGCGGCAGGAAGGCGAAGAAGAAAATCGACAGCTTCGGGTTGAGGATGTTGATGAGGATGCCCGAGGTGATCACCTTGCCGGCCGAGCGCGGCGCGACATCCTGCCCGACGTTCAAGCCGCCGCGCTCCTTCAGCGTGTTCCACGCCATGTAGAGCAGGTAGGCGACGCCCAGATATTTCAGCGTCTCGAAGGCGAGTGCGCTGGTGTGCAGCAGCGCCGCCAGACCGGTGATGGCGGCCGCCATATGCGGAATGATGCCGAGCGTGCAGCCGAAAGCAGCGATGATGCTGGCGCGCGCACCACGCGAAAGCCCGGCGCTCAGCGTATAGAGAACGCCGGTACCGGGCGAAGCCACGACAATCAGCGACGTCAACAGAAATTCGATGCTCACGGATGATCCTCCGGCGTTGTTCCCTGCCGCCGGCAGCGTAGCCAGCGAACCGCGCGGGCACAAGCCAGCCCGGGGGCCGGTAGTGTCTCATTTCAAGCATTGACCCTGAAGCGACATTCGCATTGAGGTCAACAGCCAGTCTGGTTGACTGGCTGCCGCATCGGCTCATAGTCGTCGACTTACGCGATGTCCCCTTTGGGGAACAGTCGTATGAGGGGAGGCAAGCCATGGAAGTCGCTGATGGTGCACGTGTCGACGTTCACGTCCCGTATATTCTCGTCCATTCCGATCGTGAGATCAGGCGTCTCAGCCATTAGGCGGGCATCATTAACCCGATCACGCGAAGAATCTTGCTGTCTGCGGGCATAAGACCCGGGATGCGCGTGCTCGACGTCGGCTGTGGCGCGGGCGACGTTACATTCCTGGTTTCCGAGATGGTTGGCAGCGAAGGTCAGGTCATCGGCGCAGATCGGGCTCCAGCGGCCCTTGCGGCGGCGGAGGGGCGCGCGGCGGCGCATCCGATCCAGAATGTCAGCTTCCGTGAAGGCGATCCCGTGGCACTCTCGTTCGACCGACCGTTCGACGCCGTGATCGGCCGCTATGTTCTGATGTTTCAAGCCGATCCTGTGGCCATGCTGCGTGGCGTCGCTCGTCACCTCCGGCCTGGAGGGACCATCGTCTTCCATGAGCCGGATTGGGACGGCTGTCGATCCAGCCCGCCAGCGCCGACCTACGACGACTGCTGTCGATGGATCGTCGAGACGTTCCGGCGCAGCGGTATCGAGACCAATAGGGGTATCAAGCTCGATGCGGCATTCCGCGCGGCTGGATTGACCGCGCCCTCAATGCACTTGGAGGCGGTTGTTGGGGGAACCAAGAGCGGTTTCGACTGGTCACACCAGACCGCTGAACTCATTGTCACGATGCTGCCGGAAATACAGAGCCGCGGAGTTGCGACGGCCGCTGAGGTCGATATTGAAACTTTGGGGCAGCGCATGCAGCTCGAAATCGAGGCGGGTAGCGTGATCGTAAGCCGCTCGGAAGTGGGCGCCTGGTCGCGTGCCCCGACCTAGTGACAAGACTGGAGCGACAGGGTAGCCCGTACCAATCCTTCTCCGGGGTTCTGGGCGGCTGCCTCGCAGGAAAGACCAAGGCGAATATCCCGCTCTTGGCAACGTGCTTGTTCTGGCAGATGAACCGAACGGCGACTTCCCACCCATTCCGGGCGCGCTCCCTCGTCTGATCGCTTCCTCAGGCAAACCATGCACTGCTTGCCCTGGTATCACCACGATCGGCCTGACATTCGATACGACCCTTCACTGCGAAAGAGACCAGTCTGGAACGCTTCTTGACGACGATGCCGTATAATCTAGAACTTGTCCTTGCGCCGTGACCACCTCCTTCTGAAGCAGGATAATCGTCATGTGTCACAAATCCTTTGGATCGCAGGAGCTGACGAAAGGCGAGGTCGTGGCGCATGCCGTGTCCTGCGCCGCAGCCGTTTTCTCGGCCCGCACGGCTTTCATGATCCTTCGCTCAGGCAGAGAAATGCTTGCGGCAGCCCTCGTGCTCGGACTTTGCGCAACTGCGGCCGCTGACGAAGTGCTTTTCGAAAACGTCCGCATCTTCGACGGAAAAGGCGCTGCACTTTCGGCCCCATCGAATGTGCTGGTCGAGGGCAATGTGATCGCGCGGATCTCGACAAGTCCCATCGCGGCCGAAGGCGCGCGGCGCATTGCCGGCAACGGGCGAACGCTGATGCCGGGGCTGATCGATGCGCATTGGCACGCAATGCTGATTGCGTCCACACCGGCAGAGGCGATGGGCGACGTCGGCTTCGCCAATCTTGCGGCCGGCGACGAGGCGACGGATACGCTGATGCGCGGCTTCACCACCGTTCGCGACGTGGGCGGGCCGGCGTTCGGCCTCAAGCGCGCGATAGATCAAGGCATCATAGCGGGACCGCGCATCTATCCGTCCGGAGCCATGATCACCGTGACCAGCGGGCATGGAGATTTCCGCCAGCTCAGCGACTTGCCTCGGACGATCGGCGGCTTGTTCACTCCAATGGAGAGGAACGGCGGCAGCATAGTTGTGGACAGCCCCGACGAGGTGCGTTTGCGTGCCCGCGAGCAGCTCATGCAGGGGGCCGCGCTGCTAAAGTTGACAGCGGGCGGTGGAGTGTCGTCGCCCCACAGCCCGCTCGACGTCACCACCTTCACCGAGCCCGAACTGCGGGCTGCTGTTGAAATTGCCGAGAATTGGGGCACCTACGTCGCCGCGCACGCCTTCACCTCGGATGCGATCCGGAAGGCTATCGCGGCTGGTGTTAAGTGCATCGAACACGGCTTCCTCATGGACGAGGCAACCGCCAAGCTGATCGCCGAAAAGGACATTTGGCTGAGCTTGCAGCCGCTTCCCGAATTGATGAGGACAGGCCTCCAAGAGGGTTCGGTCGAGCGAGCCAAGGCCGATGAGGTGTGGCCGGGCATCGGCAGGACCTACGAACTCGCGAAGAAATACAAGATCAAGACGGCATGGGGCACCGATGTCCTGTTCTCCCGCGCGTTGGCGAAGCGGCAGGGGGCAATCCTGGCGTCGCTTGTGCGTTGGTACACGCCTGCCGAAGCGCTCGTCATGGCGACCGGGACCAATGCCGAGCTGCTCGCGCTGTCGGGCCCTCGCAACCCCTATCCGGGGAAACTCGGCGTGATCGAAGAAGGCGCGCTCGCGGACCTCCTGCTCGTCGAAGGCAATCCGCTGGAGAACCTCGACGTGGTGGCCGATCCTGCCAACAACTTCAAAATCATCATGAAAGATGGCCTTATCTACAAAAACACGCTGACCCAGTGAGGAACGACTGAGCCGCCTGTCTCTACTGGACGCCGCCGATGGCCTGCTAGCCGCAGAGCGCTGGCATTCCACAGCCGAGCGACAAGGAATGGCCGCTTCCCACCCGAGGTGGAAATTCTGAGACACTATCTGAGGCCCGTTATCACCGCGTCGGCAGCCCGTGGCCGCGACGCGCCATCAGGCAATCGTCGCCGCCGGGCATGCAGGCACGGCAGACGTCCGGTCTGACCTCGTAAATGCCGCAAATGGTCGACTTGCCGACCTCGCCGGCAAGCGCCGAGCAGCGCACGCCGTCGCAGCGCATGCCGGCTTCGTCGGCCGCCACATATTTCTGCGGGATCAGGTCGAGCTGCCCGTCGTCTTCGGTGGAGAAACGCGGCCATTCGGCCGAATAGGAACAGCAGGCGCCGCAGCTCTGGCAATCGAAGCGAGGGGCGGCGCCCTCCTCCAGAGACGAAAAGTCTCCGGCGCTCGCCAAGGCAAGCAGCCCTGACGCAACAGAATTCGTATCGGCGTTTCGCGGCAAGGACGCTATTTCTTCTTCCTGGTCTTGCGCGACGCCACTTCCGCCGGCGACTTGAACAGATCGGTCGCGGCCTCGGCTGTAACGTCGGCTTTGGGCGCGGCGGCCGGCTTGGCCGGCTTTGCGGCGGCAGCGGATGCCGCCGGCTGGTCCTTGGCGGAAAATTTTATGGCCATATCAATCCTCGTCGGAGAAACGCGATGATGGCGCATTCGGGTTGCGAAGGCGGCCGATCAGCGCCGAGACCGCCGTAATGTTCATTTCCTCGGGCGACCAGTTCCTGGCCTCCTCGATGTGCCGAGGCGCCAGCTCGCGATGCGTGCTGCCGCTATAGGCGGCATCCTGATGGGTGACGCGCTCATGGGTCTTGGCATTTTCGCGGACATACTCGATCAGATAGTTCGGGCATTCGGAGCGGCCACGCACGCCGAGCCTGACCTGGGCATCGCCATGGGCGCGCCTGCAGCGCTCGAGCTTTTCGAGCACGCGCCGGACATATTCGACCGGCTTGTCGAGCTCTCCTACGACATCGGCGATGGTCGAATCGGCGGCGATCACCTTTTGCGGGACGCGCTTGGTGGCCATCAGCATTTGCCCACGCGCTTCGGCGCGGCGGCGAGCGCGGCGGCCGCAGCCATATCGTCGGCTTCCTTTTCCAGGCGCAGTTCGCGCAGCCGCGCGGTCTTGGCTTCCCGGGCCTGGCTGACAGCATCCTGTTCGGACATGATGCGGTTGAGCGACATGGACTGGGTCTGGGTCTTGCTGAAGATGGATTCGGCGTGGTCGCGGGATTTCTTTGAAGTGGCGGTCAAGGTCTTTCTCCCGGTTCGGAGCGTAATGCCGAAAAATGCGAGACCGGTCTTTCGACCAGGACCACGCACAAAGCAATACGGCAGTCGGATTCAAATTGCTGGAACATCCTTAACACGTTCAAACGAACGCGCGGTGCTCTTTTCGAACTTTTGAAGCGACCCAAATGCAAAAGGCCAGGCGTTGCCTGACCTTCCGCTGGAGCGCCGCGCGTGCTTTTGGACGCGCTGACACTTTCATCTGCGCATGATCCTTTCTGGAAACGATGTCTCCCGGGTCATGCGCTGGAATCCGCCATTCACCAGTGCCAGTACATCCGTGGTCACCGGCGAGGCTGAATTCCGTTTTAGGCCGCCTTCAACTGATCGGCGGACATCTTGCCCGACTTGTTGTCGCGGACCATCTCGTAGCCGAGCTTCTGGCCCTCGACGATGTCGCGCATTCCGGCGCGCTCTACGGCCGAGATGTGGACAAAAACGTCGGCCGAGCCGTCGTCAGGCTGAATAAAACCAAAACCCTTGGTAGCGTTGAACCATTTAACTGTGCCTGTGCTCATAACGAACCCTTTCCGTGGCAAATATTCGTTCGCCGTCATGCGAATGCACAACAGCGTTTGTCTCGATTTTGATGGGGGAAGTTCGTCAAAGGCGCGCCTAGGCACGCGGATAACAAAAGCCGGTCAAACAAATATCGACGAATTGCTTATGGACTTCTTTTGACGCCGTGTCAATTTTTTGCTTTTGCCGCCCGGCGGACCGGTCGACGCAAGCCTGGTTGCGCAGGCAATCCGATGGCGGATATGGCGCCGAAACCGGGTCAGCGCCAGCTGTTAAAAAAATCGCACCATGCCGGGAACCATTTTGGCATCCGTGCATTTTGGATATCGTCAGCAGTTCATGAGAGCAATCTTAGGAAAGGCTGACACAAAGGACGCCTCCCGTGCAATAAAACGTGCGAGGGGCGTTCTTTTATGGCGCCCGTAGCGCCGGCTTCACATCACAGCGATCATCATCGGCAGGATTTCGTGGCGGAAGCCCAGCCCCGAACGCGGCGTTCTAACCGGGCCCTATTCGTCAGGGCCGGGCTCCGGCCACGTCTCCCTCGCTGCCTCCGCATACCAGTGCCGCATTGCCGATGTTGAGAGCATAGCGTCGACATAGGCGCGGGTGTCCGGCGCCAGCGTGCCGCCATAGGTGTCGAAGCGGGTAACGACCGGCGCATACATAGCATCCGCCGCGGTGAAGTGGCCGAACAGGAACGGTCCACCCTTGCCGTATTTTTCCCGGCATTCCCGCCACAGTGCCTCGATGCGCGCCCGCTGCGCCTCGCCTTCGGCGTCGAGCGGCTTGTGGCCCTTCGGCCTCCGCAGGTTCATCGGCCAGCCATAGCGGACCTCACGAAAGCCGGAATGCATCTCGGTCGCCGCCGAACGGGCCAGCGAGCGTGCGCCGATATCGGTCGGCCACAGCTTCTTTTCCGGGAACAGGTCGGCGAGATATTCAAGAATGGCAAGGGTTTCCCAGACAATCCTGCCATTGTGAATCAACACCGGTACCTGGCCGGTCGGCGACACTTTGGCCAGATTGGCTAATGTCTCGGGCGTGCGCAGGCGCACGAAGCCTTCCTCGAATGGGATCTCCAGATGCTTCATCGCCACCCATGGCCTGAGCGACCAGGACGAAAAGCATTTGTTGCCGATAAAGAGCGTGAGTTCAGCCATTGTCCCTCCCAGCCTTGCTGGCGCGTTCGGGCGCACCCTATCCTGTCCGCCTCGCCGCCGGAAGCTATTCCGCTCGACCGGCCGAGCCTGGAACCGAAGCCGCGCCTGCCCCGTTTGTTTTGATGCCCGTTTTTGGGCGAGTGAACCTACGCAGGAGATGCGGCCATGGTGAACAGGGATCAGGTTGTGGGCCTAGCCAAGCAGCTCAAAGGTTCGGTGAAGAAAGCCGCCGGCAAGGCCACCGGCAACAGGCGCGTCCAGGCTGAAGGCGCGGCCGATAAGATCGCCGGCAAAATGCAGAAGGCCTATGGCGACATGAAGGACAAGCTCAGGAAGGTGCTCTGATCCCTGCGCCGCCGT
This sequence comes from Mesorhizobium sp. WSM4841, assembly GCF_055811515.1. NCBI lineage: Bacteria > Pseudomonadati > Pseudomonadota > Alphaproteobacteria > Hyphomicrobiales > Phyllobacteriaceae > Mesorhizobium > Mesorhizobium sp. WSM4841. The sequence continues at coordinate 3,584 of NZ_JBVVQC010000059.1, read as the reverse complement.
TTTAATAGCGATGAGGAAAGCGGCTTAGGCGGCCTTTTGTTTGCTTTCGGCTGCTGCCGTTACAAGTTCAGGCTCTTGGAGAAAGCGTTGGTGAAGGCGATCTCGCCATGGTCACCGATGGCTTCGCCAAGCACCACGTCCATGCTGTCGCTGGTCACCCGCACCAGCGCGAAGCTGCCCATATAGGCGGCCTTCGGCTTGAACAGATCGAGCCCATCGCTACGGTAGATCATCGGTGTCTCGTGCTGGTGGCCATGGAAGATGCCGATGACATTGTAGTCCTTCAGCGCCGCCAGCAGCGCCTGCCGGTCCGCCTCGCTCCACCAGTGCGGCGCACCAGTGCCGTCATCGTCGAAGGTTCCTTTGGCGGCATCCCATCTTTCGACCGAGAAAACATCCCAGCCATAGTGCTGGAACAGGATGACGGGGCGGCCGTCCGCCGCGTGGGCCGCCAAATCCTGCTTCAGCCATGGCAGGCCGGAGACCGCACCGTGGCCGGTGTCGCCGGCAAAACGATGCGTCTGGACGAGATGCAGGCCGCCCCAGTCCCATGAGTAGCAGTCGGTGTCGACATCGTAGTCGGTTACCGGCACCGGCGGCTTGAAGAACACGCCGGCACGATGGTTGACCTCGACATAGTCGCGCATTTCGCGGCGGTACCAGTCGACGTGGTTCGGCGGGCCGTTCTGGTCGAGATCATGGTTGCCGAGCCCGACATAGACCGGCACATGCACGCGATCGGGGCCGACGCCCTGTTGGTAACGCTGGCTGAACTGGAGCAGCTGCGTGCCTTCGCTGGGTTGGGTGACCTGGCCGCCGCCGTCATCGGTCATGTCGCCGCCAACGACGAGGCCGAGCGGCGTGCCGATGCGGCTGCCGCCCGAGCGCAGGCCGGTGGCGATGCCGTTGATCTCGGCCGGCCAGTCCTTCTCGCCAACACCGTTCAACGCGGCGACGCTGCGCAGCAAGGCGGCATCGGTCTTGCCTTCCTGCTGACAATTGGGACTCAGCCCGCTGGCCATGCGGCAGGCATGGACATCGGCGACGAACAGGAAGGTGGCGTCGACAGGCGGAACGCGCTGCCCGGTCTGTCCGAGCACCGGTCGCGCAAGCGCGCCGGCCGCAGCAAATCCCGCCGCCTGCGCCAGGAAGCTGCGCCGGGAGAGTGATCCTGCCGAGATGCGATTCATGGCGCGAAATTCAGCACAGCCGGCGCCTCTTCGTCCAGTTCCCTCGAACGGTATGTCGACACGGCGCCGCAGGTCTGGCATTGCTTCCAGTGTCAGGACTCAACTTGTGCGGGCAGACGAGGACGCTATGAAGACTACATCCATCGGCACGGCACTCACCATCCTGGCGAGCGCCGCTCATAGTGCCGAGTGCATCGACGCCAAAGCCGCCAAGGCCGGCTTCATTCTCGAAAGGCCCGGCATCCACAGCGAGTTTCGACCGGTGGCGGGTGGCATGGTGTCTGTTGTCAACGAATACCAATCCCAATCGCCGCAGACGCAGTTTCTGTTCGGCGGCCTGATCGAGGTGTTTCGCGACAGCGACACCGGTCAGCTTGCCATGATCCCGCTTTCCGATCTCAGAAAGCTGTTTCCGCTCAAGGCCGGGGCGAACATCAAGACCATATTCGTCCGTCTCGCACCAAACAAACAACCGAAGGGCACCGAGACGCTCGAGATAAACGTCAAGGGCAAGGAGACGTTCAGCCTGGGCGACTGCAAATACAACGTGCTCGCCGTCAAGCAGACGATCAAGAGCGAGGCAGGCAAGACACTGGATGAATTCACCGCGCTCTACGCGCCCGACCTGCAGGCCGTTCTGGCCAGGCGCTATGACGAGGGCACCAACGGAGAAAGCGTGGTCGGCTACGAGGTCATCAAACCGCTGCCGAATTAGGTCCCGGCAGGGCAGAGGGGGCCGACGCCCGGCATCAAAAGGCTCTGTACTGCCGCAGCACCCTGCGCCGTCGCTTCGCAACTGCTCCGCCCTTGGTTGACGAAGCTGGGGAAGCTCCCTGCTCCAGCGCGTTCAGGCAATCGCGCAGCACGCCTGAATCCTGCGCTGTCTTGGCCATCGACATGGCGCCGGAATAGGTCGCGACCGCAAGCGCGGCGAAGCGCTGCGGATCGGTGTCCTGCTCCCTGCCTGCTTGCTGGTCGGCCCTCACCTTGTCGGCGATCGCCTGGCGCCATGCCGAAAAGATGCCGGCAAGGGCAGCGCGAAAATCCGGATCGGCGAGCGACAGTTCATGCGCCAGGTTGTTGAGCGGGCAGCCGCGCACAAAACCCTGCTGCTCCAGTTCCGTTGCCACTGCCTCGAACACGCTGCGCACACCCTCGCGCGCCGAGCCTGCCGCCTGTACCGGCGCGATCCATGTTGCTTCGACGGCCGCCGCGACCCGCTCTTCGATCACTGCCAGCGCCAGCGCCTTCTTGCTCGGGAAATGATGATGCAGCGCGCCGCCGGTGACACCCGCCGCCGCCATCAGGTCGCCGAGGCTGGAAGCGTGGTAGCCGCGTGCCTGAAAGGAGGCTTCGGCGACGTCGAGCACGCGTTTGCGCAGGCCTTCCGGGTCGTTGGTGCGTTTCCCGGGCCCCACCTTTGGGCGAGCGATCATCTCTGCTGACATTTCCATACGATAGCAGATTGACAAAACAGGACAACCGGTCTGTTTTATAAAACAGGATGACTACCCTGTTTTGGAGATCGAGAAATGAACCTGCCTTTGAACGCCATGCCTAAACCCGATCTGCTCGCCTCGCCGGTCGTCGAGCTCAGGCAGTACACGCTGAAACCCGGCCGGCGGGAGACGCTGATCGGCATTTTTGACGGTCACCTGATCGAGGGTCAGGAAGCGGCTGACATGACCATCATCGGCCAGTTCCGCGATCTCGACCGGCCCGACATGTTCGTCTGGCTGCGCGGCTTCGACGACATGGTCGCGCGGAAAAATGCACTGACCGCTTTCTACGAGGGACCGGTCTGGGCCGCCTGGCGCGATGCCGCCAACGCCACGATGATTTCCTCCGACGACGTGCTGTTGCTGAAACCGGCATGGCCAGGCGCCGGCTTCGATCTGTCGGGATCGCAACGGGCGGCCTTGCCGGGTCACGAAAAGCCAAGCGGTGACAATCGCTTGTCGGATATTGTTGTCATCAAGATTCATCCTCTGCGGCCCGGCGCCGAAGCCGACTTCGCCAGCCGCTTTGAAACCGACGCCATCGCCACCCTGGCGGCATTTGGCGCACGGCCACTTGCTGCGTTTGTCACCGAACATGCCGAAAACAGCTTTCCCCGCCTGCCGGTGCGATCGGGCGAAAACGTCTTCATCAGCGTCGCCGCCTTCGACAGCGCGGACGCCCATGAAAGCGTTGAAGCCGCGCTTGCCGGAGCGCCGGCCTGGCAGGCATTGCAGTCGGGCCTGGCCAGACCGACGGAAACGCTGCGCCTATCTCCAACCTCACGATCGCTGCTTGGTCGGTGAGAGAGGAGCCTCTTCCTTCTCCCCTTGTGGGAGAAGGTGGCCGAGCGAAGCTCGGTCGGATGAGCGGTGTTGGACGGAGCGCCGTCGGTGC
>NZ_JBVVQC010000058.1:0-17902 GCF_055811515.1 Mesorhizobium sp. WSM4841 | reverse complement strand
GGTTTTAGGAGCCGGCCCCGTCCCCGGGCCGGCTCCACTTTTTCAAGCGGCACCGGGCTTCTGGTGATGACGACCCGACTTGCGCGTTGGGAATGGCGGGAGACGACCGGTGCGGACATTGGTCCGATTGCGACAAATTCAGCGGCGCAATAAGCTTCGGCCGTGAGCTACCAGGCGATGAAAATTCGAGTGATCTGTGATCAGAGGACTGTTCGGGAATGTCTCCTAGACGCTTGGTCACACTGAGAGGTTTCCGGGCACCGTCAGGACACAGAAGGAATCTGAATACAACTGAGCGCAAACCGAACCCCAATTGAGACACAACTGAAACACATCGACGCGCCGGGCGACATGCATGCGAAACGTTTTGGGCGGATGGTCGAGCCGCACGCAGGCCAGGAGCGCAGGAGCGTCGCCAATGACACCCGACCAGATTCGACTTGTCCAGGATAGTTTCCACGAGGTCCTCCCGATACGCGTGGCAGCCGCGGCTCTGTTCTATGAACGCCTGTTCGCGATCGACTCGGATCTTCGCGCACTGTTTCTGGCGAGCGACATGCCCAAGCAAGGCGCAGAGCTGATGGCGAGCCTGGGCTCCGTCGTGCGCGGACTGGATCGTGCCAACACCGTCCTTCCGACCGTACGCGAGCTCGCCAAGCGTCATGTGGCCTGCGGTTTCAAGAAGCATCATTACCCGATCGTCGGGCAAGCGCTCATCGACACGATGGCGGCCAGCCTCGGCACGGCCTTCACGCCGGCGGTCCGCGAGGCTTGGGAGGCAGCCTATGCGTTGCTCGCAAGTGTGATGATCGCGGCTGCCCGGGAGGATCAGCACGCAGCGTGAGGCATCCGATGCCGGAACAATCGGCACTTAAGTTAGCGATGTTCGCGCTTTGAAACCAAACGCGCCCGTGGCCCAGCCCGGCGGCCGGGATTGACAGTGGCTGTCGATTCCCGTGGTTGCATACGCAGTTTAACGGATCCATTCCCTCGAATTCGACCATAATTCGACGGAGGCTCAAACGCTCACTCCTCTGGTCTTATCGCAACCTCCTCTAATCGACGGCGCGAATGGTCGCGTCGCGAGGATGGAGACAAAAATGACCACTATCGATCACGCAAACTATTCCGCCTCGAGAGACGGGCTCGACGCTATCGGCTTCGCCAAATCCGCGATCCGCCTGGCCTTCCGTGCATTGAAGATGCGCAGCGAGCGAGTCGCGCTACATTCAATGCCCGACTATCTGCTCAACGACATGGGCATCGGCCGCTCGGTGATCGATCACGTCACGTCCATGCGGTTTACAATTGCCAACAGCGCTCAACGCGGTCGCTTGAACGCGAAATGATGCTGATCCACATTGACCCGGCCTGCTGAACAGGTTCGGCTCGACGGGCGCGAGAGGTTGCCCCGAAGTCGGGCCAGGCCTTCAACACAAGAATTACTCAACCGCGCAATCCCTGGCGATCACCTCGCCGGGGTTTTGGCGCTTTGAACAAGGCCCACGTCTCGCAGATCGTTTCGTAGCGTGGAAGCATGTGGATCAAGCAATTCCATGGCAAATTCCACGAACGCAACCACCCTCGTTCAAACGCAGCGCCGTCACAAGGAAGCGGTCCGGCAAATTCGCCGCACTATTCACTTGGAGAAGACGATGCAACACACCACCAAGGCCTCAAGGCCACCGTTGAACGGCGTCGACACGCCGAACCTTCTGGCAACGATCAACTTTGTCGCCGGCCAGCCTGAACTGGCCAAGTTCCAGTTCCGCGCCCACAACGAGTGGGTCGAAGGCACCCACAGCAAGAGCGTCATGCTCGGCTTCCACGGCGCCGGCCAGGAACAGAAGCATGCCAAAGCCTATTACGCCGACAGCGACCACCCGGCCGTGCTGTGCGGCGCCGATCACGGCCCCACCCCGGTCGAATGGCTGCTGCATGCGCTCGCCAGCTGCCTGATGGCGGGCGTCGCCAACATCGCCGCGGCGCGCGGCATCAAGCTGACCAAGGTGCAGTGCTCGGTCGATGGCGACATCGATCTGCGCGGCATCCTCGGGATTTCCGACGAGGTCCGAAACGGCTTTCAGAACATCACGGTGGCGTTCGAAATCGAGGGCGATGCGCCGTCCGAGAAACTCCGGCAACTGGTCGAGCAGGCACGGGCACGGTCCGCGGTCTTCGACGTGCTGACGAACGGTGTTTCCGTTTCGGTCGGTGTCAAAACCATCCAGTGATCCACCCGGAAAGGCGGTTCGGACGGGTGTCTGAACCGTCGCCCTCCAAAACTGATGGAAACAATATGGAACATTCTGACGTTGTCATCGTCGGCGCTGGCCAGGCGGGCATCGCCTTGAGCCATTGCCTTCGAAAACGCGGGATCTCGCATGTCGTTCTGGAACGCGGGCGCATTGGCGAACGGTGGCGGTCCTCGACATGGCGTTCGCTCCGCCTTTTGACGCCCAATTGGCTGAACGCGCTGCCAGGCTCCCCATATTGTGGCTCCGAACCCGACGGCTACATGAGCCGCGACGCGTTTGTGAAAACCCTGGTTGGCTATGCCCATCGATCGCAAGCGCCGGTGCGCTCGTACGTCGATGTCTTGTCGTGCGAACAGGATGGGCAAGGCTTCAGGCTGCGGACGACCGCCGGTGACTGGTCGGCGAAAGTCGTCGTTGTGGCCACCGGTCATTGCGACGTGCCGAGCATGCCCTTCCCGCTGCATACCAGCGCGGACCAACCGGTCAGCATCCACGCTTCGCAGTACCGAAGTCCCGACCAGCTTGCGTCAGGCGGCGTGCTGGTTGTCGGCGCATCGTCGTCGGGCGTCCAGATTGCCGACGAGCTGCGACGCAGTGGCAGACGCGTAATCCTGTCCGTCGGCAAGCACACGCGTTTGCCGCGCATCTGGCGAGACAAGGATATCTTCTGGTGGCTCTACCATATGGGATTCATGTCCCAGCGGCTGGACGATTTGACAGATCCCGACAGCGCCAGACGACAGCCTTCACTTCAACTTGCCGGTCGGGCGGATCGCTCCAATGTCGATCTGGCGACCCTTCAGGGCATCGGAGTCGAACTCACCGGGCGGTTGGAAGGCATCTCGAACGGGACAATTGGCTTTGCCGATGATCTCAAAGATAGCATCACGGCGGCGGACGCCAAGCAGGACCGGCTCCTTCGCCAGCTCGACCAGTTCGCGGGTCACAAATCCATGGCCGGCGCCCCCGCCCCGATCGAGGTGCCGACGAATTGCCTCAAGCGCCTGTCGTTCGCGAACGACGACATCGGCACCATCATATGGGCGACCGGCTACAGCCGCTCGTTTTCATGGCTGAAACTGCCCGTCATCACCGCCAATGGCGAACTGGCGCACAAGGGCGGGATAACGACCGTCGCCGGCCTCTATGCGCTTGGCTTTCGCTTTCTGCGCAAGCGCGATTCCAATTTCATTGGAGGCGTTGGGCCGGACGCGCAAGCGATCGCCGACCACGTCTCACACTATCTCGGTCAGAGCGGCCTCAAGGCAGCATAAGGACATTCCGATGCTTTCCAATGTCGTCCCCGCACATTCTCACTACGACGCCATCATCGTCGGCGCGCGCTGCGCCGGAGCCTCGACGGCAATGCTGCTCTCCCGGGCAGGATTGCGGGTGCTGGCAGTCGACCGCCAGTCCTATGGATCTGACACGCTGTCTACACACGCGCTGATGCGACCAGCCGTCATGCAGCTTTCGCGTTGGGGCCTGCTCCAACCGTTGATCCAAAGCGGTGCGCCGGTGATCAGGTCTACCACTTTTCACTATGGCGAGCAGGAGGTCACGGTGCCCATTCGGCCCGAGCCAGATATTCCGGGCCTGATCGCTCCACGCCGCACGGTGCTTGATCGCATGTTGGTCGATGCAGCACGAGCCGCTGGAGCCACGATTATGCACGACACTCCGGTCCATGATCTCATGTTCGACGCACATCGCCGTGTTCGCGGCGTCACATTGAGAGATGCCGGCGGCCAAACTCGCGAGATAAGCGCCGATATCGTGGTTGGCGCAGACGGGCTCGGCTCGTTTATCGCTCGCAAGGTCGAGGCAAGGAGGCTGGTGCAGGGGCGGTGCTCGGTGGCACATGTCTTCGGCTACGCCCCCGCGCCGGCGTTCTCGGGATACCACTGGTATTTCGGCCGGAACTTATCCGGCGGCGTGATACCGACGAATGACGGGCTAGCCTGTATCGTCGCATCCGTTCCGACCGAGCGGTTTGACGCGGAGTTCCGTTTCGATCTTTCCGCCGCACAGCTTGCCCTGGCAGCGCTGGCACCCAGATTGGGATCGCGGGTCTTCGGCAATGGTGGCGAACGTCTGAAGGCCTTCCGCGGCACGCCCGGCCGATTGCGGCAGGCATACGGCCCTGGCTGGATGCTGGTCGGCGATGCCGGCTTCTTCCGCGATCCGCTGACCTCGCATGGTATTTCCGACGCCCTGCGTGATGCCGAAGGGGCCGCGACGGCAATACTTTCCTGTCGCGAGTCCGCATTGCGGGAGTTCCAGGAAGTACGCGACAGCCTCGCGCTGCCCATCCTTGAGACCACGGACGCCATCAGTGCCTTCGACTGGTCCCTCGAAGAGCTACCTGAACGCCACAAGCGCTTCAGCGAGGCGATGAAATCCGAAGTCGCTGTGCTCTTGGCCCGGGCGGCGCGCGATCGCGAGGTTCCGCCTCTCCCGCAAGGGCTAGTGACGTCGCAGCTAGAGGCAATCTGAAACACAAAACAAGGAGCAAGGCTATGCAAACGACCATACGATCCGGATGGTCCGGAGTCCGGTTCGGACAACCGGAAGTCGGGGCCAGTGCAGAGCGAAGGCGCATCACTCGGGCTAGCGACATCATTGCGTTCAGCGACATGACCGGCGACAGAAACCCACTCCACTACGATGATGTCCTATCCGCCCGCACCGTATTCGGCCGTCTCATAGTTCAGGGCGGTGTCACTTCCGGCCTTCTCAATGCTCTGGTGGCCGAGGACTTACCGGGACCCGGCAGCGTCTTTCTTGGCGTCGAGTGGAAGTTCCTCAAGGCCGTCGGTATCGGCGAGGAGATCGTCGCACGCGCGGAGGTGCTTAGCGTGCGGGAAGACAAGCCGATCTGCACGCTGTCAACCACCGTCGCAAACTCGGCAGGCGAGATTTGCCTGTCCGGCACGGCAACAACCTACACTGTGCCGCTCGATTAGGCGCCATAGGCTGCCGGGCGGCTCCGCATTTCCATGCTCTCCCACACGCTGTCTCCAACGGGCAGAACGCATGTTCGAGGAACTAAGCGGAATGGTCCGCTGCAAACCAAGGAGCCAACTTTATGAACATCTCATTCGGTATCTATGCAACTCCGACATCCACTCTGTGGAAAGACATCCGCAAAGGTCCGCCGCTCGAGGCAGTCCGGGAGCACCTCGACCGGGTGGTTAACTTCAGACGCCTTTGCGAGATCGCTCGCAGGGCTGAGGTCCGGTGACGGAGCACGGGTCAAATGCGATGGCGGGCGTGAAGACACGTCCGCCATCGGTTTGGGTGTTGCGAAGCCAAATGCTTCGTCGCTAATGTAAGGCCGACCATACGGTTAGGACAACCGGATTGAGCTCGGCCTTCGAAGTAAGGGTCTTTGGCGACCTCACGGTTCGCCGTGACGGCGAGCCTGTGGCCCTAACGCAATCGCGCAAGACGCGGGCGTTACTCGCCTATCTGGCCGTGCAGCAAAAGCAGCAGCGCCGCGAGTGGCTTTGTGAGATGTTCTGGGACGTCCCTGATGATCCTCGGGGCGCGCTGCGTTGGAGCCTTTCGAAGCTGCGCCAGATCTTAAACGCCGACGGCGAGACCCGGCTTGCGGCCGATCGCAACGTGGTCCAACTGAAGCCGGGATCGATCTGGCTCGACTACGATCTGATCAGGGGCCTGTCGGCCGATGCGGTTGGTTCGCTGCCTACAGAGCGTCTGGAAGCGATCGCTGCGGCTTTCGCCGGCCCGTTCTTGTCGGACCTCTATCTGCCGCGCTGCCAGGCGTTCGAGGCTTGGCGCGTCTATTGTTCGAACGAGACCGAGATTCTGCACCTGAAGGCGTTACGCGCCCTGATCGATCGCCTGGGCGACGAGCCTGAGCGGGCGCTTCCCCATCTGCACACGCTGCAGTCACTTCTTCCGGACAATGATCTAGCAGACGAGATCGCCCGCATTAACGATCAGGCTCGACTGACCGTCGCCGCTGCCCCGATCCGAAGTGGCACGACGGCTGGACCTGTTAGCCGGCCGGCCCCCGAACCTCCGCTGACGGGGCCTATGCCCGAACCCGTCCCGTCGCCTTCGACGAAGGTTTCGTCAGGTAAGCAGCAGATACGCTACGTCAATGCCCGCGATGGCACCCGGATCGCCTATGTCATCAGCGGCTCCGGGCCAGCGATCGTGCGTGCCTCGCACTGGATGTCCCATCTCGACTTCGATTGGGAAAGCCCGGTTTGGGGACATTGGATCGACGGCCTGTCCAGCGGCTTCACGCTTGTACGCTACGACGGGCGCCTGAACGGCCTTTCCGACACAGTCTGTGAGGATGTGTCTTTCGATGCATTCGTCGACGATCTCGAATGCGTCGTAGAGGCCGTGGGCCTCGACCGTTTCGTCCTCCTTGGAATATCGCAAGGCTGTGCTCTCTCGGTCGAATACGCCATTCGCCATCCCGAGAAGGTCGCGGGTCTCTTGATTTTGGGGGGATATGTTCGTGGATGGCGAGCGCGCGGAAATGCGGCGGAGATCGTCAGACGCGAAGCAATCTCGGCGTTGATGCGCCGGGGCTGGGGTCAGGACGACCCATTGTTCCGCCAAATGTTCACCAACCTGTTTATACCGGGCGCCAATCGCGTGCAGATGGATTGGTTCATTGAGCTGCAGCGCCGGACACTCACGCCGGAAAACGCGATGCGGTTGAGCTATGTCTTTGCCGACATTGACATATCGCGATCGCTTGAAAGGCTGCATGTGCCAGCGCTCGTCCTGCATGCCAACGGCGACCGGGTCGCGCCTTTCTCGGAAGGTTTGGAGCTCGCCAGATCGATAACTGGTGCCCGCTTCGTCGAACTGGAAAGCGCCAATCACATCCTTCTTGCCGAGGAACCCGCGTTCCGCAACTTCATTCTCGAGGCGTCGGCATTTGCCAACGAGGCGCTTCAGGCGCAAACGGTCGTTGCGGTCGACCCGAGGACCCGGCGACAGGCAACGATCCTGTGCGCCGATTTCCAATACGCCGAACCGGTGATGGAGAACCTGCCTCCCGATGTCGCGCTGGAGCGGGTCGATCCCTTCCTCATGCAGGCCACCGCACTCGTGCGCGACAACGGAGGAACGGTTCTGACGATTTCCGAGAACGAGCTGGTCGCGTCGTTTGGCGCGCCTGAGCCGCTCGAAGGACATGCTGCACTTGCCTGCCGGACCGCACTCGCGCTGCGCGAACTCGCGCTGCGCCATGGCGATTGGATGACCGGCGTTCGTGCTGCCCTGGACACAGGCATCGTCATCGTCAGCCCGGCACGTGACCGGGCTTTGGAGGTGCGCGGCGGGCCGGTGTCCGTGGCCCATACGCTGAGCCAGGCGTTGGGGCGCGATCTCGTGGTGGCAACCGCCAGGACCCGGGCATCGGCCGGCGGCTTCGTCAGTATGGAAGCGCTGGCAGCGCCACTTCTGTCGGAATACCCGAAGAACCAGCGGCTCTTTGAAGTGATCGAGATCAGACGGGGCCGCTCGCGCTGGCAATTGCGCGCCGAAACGCAGCTGTCGCCGTTCGTCGGCCGCGAGATGCAGCTGCAGATTCTGAACAAGGCCTGGCATGACGTATTCGACGGCGAAGGTCAGACGGTTTTCGTGGTCGGCGATCCCGGTCACGGCAAGTCGCGTGTCACGCATGAATTCGTTGGGGCCATCCCTCACGATGACGCTGAGAATCTGGAGGTCGGCGCGCTCGAAACGGACCTGCGCAGCGGCTTCGTCGTAATTCGGAAGCTGCTGCAAACCCTGTTCGGCGTGGGCGACACCGAAGCGCCGCCAATAGCAATCGAAAAGGTACTGGCCGCGCAAAGCGCGCAAGGCTTCGATGAGCGGCTCCTCGATCCGATCATGGCAGTCATGGAACTGCCCATTCAGGATCCGAACTGGGCTATCATCTCTGGCCAGGAGCGATCCCGGCGCATGCAGGAAGCAGCGGTTGGGCTTCTACTCTTCCTTGGCCGCAGGAAGCCCGTCGTTCTCCTGGTCGAGGACCTTCATTGGATAGACCCCGAGAGTGAGGGGGTCCTGGTGCGGCTGGCGCAGGCACTGCCCACTGTCCGCTGCCTGCTTATCCTGACCTGTCGACCCGAATACGATCGCGGTGCCTTCGCCGCTGCAGGACCTTCCGAAATCCGCCTGCCGGCGTTCAATACGGCCGAAGCAGCAGCATTTCTTGACTACCTGGTTGGCAGGGACCCTGAGCTGGCGCAGCTCCGCGGTGCAGTCGGGGATGCGTGCAAAGGCAATGCATTGTTCCTGGAAGAGACCGTCCGCGCTCTCGCCGAGACCGGCAAGCTGGAAGGGCAGCCGGGCCACTACCGGCCTTCTGGCGAGGTCGACGAGATCATCGTTTCGGTGAGTATCCAGACGATCGTCGACGCTCGCTTCGAACGTCTCGACAAGGATTCGAAGCGGGTAGCCGAGGTCGCCTCGATCTTCGGCGGAGAGATTCCGGTGCCCTTGCTACGAAGGATGGCGACGCTGTCGAGCCTGCGCTTCGATGCCGCCCTCCAGAATTTGAAGAAGGCCGATCTCCTAGTGGAGCTTCAGGTTTTTCCCGAGGCTTTCGTCCGCTTCAAGCACGTCCTCATCCGAACTGCCGTGTCAGGACGTATCGTATCGTCGGCGCTCATTGAGCTCCACAGGACTGCGCTTGCCGAATTGAAGGCCCATTATGCGGACCGGCTTGAGGAGCACAGCGAACGCCTGGCCAGACACGCGCAACAGGCTCACCTCTGGGTCGAAGCCGTCGGCTATCTTCTGATCTCGGCTCGCAAGGCGATCAGGCGGTCGGCGCACGTCAGTGCACTTGAGCAGCTGGACCTTGGGGTCAGGCTGCTGAGGAGCAACGATGTCGCCGACGCCGATGAGCAAGAGATCGAGTTCCAGCTCGCGAGGGGCGTGGCCCTCATGGCGGCTCGTGGCTGGGGTGCGACCGAAGTGCTCGCCGCGTTCGAGCGCGCCGAGGAACTTTGCGGTAAGATCGGCGACCAGGCGCGTCTGTTCACGGCGCTGCGCGGGAGAGCCCAATACTACATGCTTAGCGGTAAGCCGGCAGCGGCGCAGGAACTGGCCTGCCGATGGGCTGGCATGGCTAAGGACGACAGCGATCCCGGTCTCGCGATCGAGACCGAGCACATGTTCTGGACAAACAATTTCTTCCTTGGGGAGACCGCGGCGGCCCAGAACCATGCGGAACGCGCCATCGGCCTCTACGACCCCGACCGCGATCATTATCTGACGTACAAGTACTCCGGTCATGACCCGGGCGTCTGCTGCCGCTGCTTCTCGGGATTGTCGGCCTGGCTGGCCGGCGAGCCGGATAAGGCAAGGCTACGGTGCGAAGACGCAACCGCGCTCGCCGGACGTTTCGAGCATCCGCTGAGCATGGCGCTTGCGTATTGGGGGACCAGCTACCTCCATATGTTCGCGGGGGAGCCTGAGGCCGCGCTTCGGGCGGCGGAAAGCGAGTTGCAGATAGCAGAGAAGTTCCAGTTGCCGCTCCTTGTCGGCCAAGCCGCGTTCCAGGTTGGATGGGGGCAATTCCGGCTTGGGGAACGGGGGGCCGGCCTGCGCGGCATGGAGGAAGCTATATCTGCCATTCGCCGGACCGGCGCTGAAATGGGGCTGCCCTATCTGATAGGCCTTTACGCCGAAGCGCTGGGCGACAGCGGCAGGCTGGACAGCGCTCGCAAGTCGGTTGAAGCTGCCCTCGAGCTCGGCCGCTACAACGGAACCTATTTCCAGCTCGCCGAAGTACTTAGGATCGAAGCCTGTATCCGCGAAAAGAGCGGTGGCGGACCTGACGAGATCGAGAAGATGCTCCACAAGGCTGCGAACGTCGCTACCTTGCATCGTTCCGCGATTGGCCAACTGCGTATCGCTGTGGAACTCGCTCGCTGTCTTCGAAGCCTTGGAGATGTCGAGAAAGCGCGTGAATTTATCGCGCCTCACGGCGAGCTTGTCGGTAAGCTCGACGACAGCCAGGATGCGCGGGCGGCGCGTGAGTTCTTCTAGCCAACGTGGCTACGTGACGCGTGCCCAGCAACCGCGCCGCCGCCACTGCGGCTGAATAAGCATCCGGCTACGCTAGGTTTTCGAAATCCAGTATGCGTCGGTGAAGCCGACATGCCTCGCTTCACGGTGATACCGCGTTAGTCCGGCAGGCCCGCCTGGCGAAGGCCCTCGATATATCTGCTGCGATCGTCCGGTCGATAAAACGGCGGCAGTACCTCGGCGAGATTCGAAAGCCGCAACGTAGGATCGAGTTCGCGCAGGCGAGCCATCATCTTCTCGGCTTCCGAAATCCGACCGGCCAAGACGTAACTTGCCGTCGCCACACGCGTCGCACTCGCGTAGTTTGGTTGCGAGCGCAAAGACCTTTTCGCCCACTCAGCAGCATCGTTGTAGCGCCCGGCACAAAAGTGAGCGAGCGCGGTGCAAAATTCCCAAACAAAAAAGCGAGGATCGAACGGACTGAGGCGCATTGCCTGCGCGGCGCGCTCGACGGCTTTCTCCGGCTCACCTAAGCACGCTTGAACCCAGGCGCTGTAACCCCACGCCGCAGCCAAGTTCGGGTTCAGGCCAAGCGCACGTTCGATGCAAGCCGCGCTTTCCTCCACATCGCCGCCTACATAGCCGAGCACGTATCCGCCGTACGAAAGGGCAATTGCATCGTCCCATCCAAGTTCGATCGCTCTCTTTGCCAGTCGGGTCGCCTCGGCAGTCTCTTCTAAGCGATCGATCGTCCAGCGGTTGCTCTTTCGCGCCGCATAGCAGCGCGCCGCCCGGGCATAGGCGGCAGCGAACACCGGGTCACGGCCGATCGCCTTCATGAAGAACCGCAGAGCGTCATCCATGGTTTCCTTGGTGTTGACCGCTCGGTCGTGGGACGCCAACCCGCGCAGATAATAGTCGTAGGCGTCGAGGTCCTCAGTCGGCTTGCGCTTGGCGCGCTCAATTTCCGCCTCCTCGACCTTTGGGGTGATCGCGCCGACTATGCTCGAGGCGATCTGGTCCTGAAAATCAAAAACCTCGGCTAGAGTACCTTCAAAACGGTCAGCCCACAGGTGGAGGCCGCTCGAAGCGTCGAGGAGTTGTCCGGAGATGCGCAGGCGCTCACCCGCTTTCCGCACACTTCCCTCGACGATATAGCGGACGCCCAACTCCAGCCCGATCTGCTTAATGTCGACAGCCCGTTCCCTGTACGTGAAGCTCGAGTTCCGGGCGATGACGAACAAATGGCGGAATTGAGCCAGGACGGTGATAATGTCCTCGACAATGCCATCGGCAAAATAGTCCTGCGTTGGATCGCCGCTCAGATTTTGAAACGGCAACACTGCCACCGACGGTCGATCATCATGTCTCGTTGGGACTGGCAGCACCTGCGCCGGCGCCGCGACGCCAGAGCTTGGCCCCGGTCGCTGATGTCCAGTTCGATCGCGGGACTGCAGGGAAGCCGCCAGTGAGCTTGTCTGCGCCTCCGGCTCCGCGTCCAGCTGCTTTTTCAGCACAGTCCGACACACCTCGAACTGGCGCAAGGCCGCGTTTTCGTGACCGCGATGGGCGTGGATCCGGATCAGCGCCCGATGGGCGGCCTCCGCGGTGGGATCTGAGGCGAGCAATCTCTCCGCCAGCCCTTCGCAGGCCGTCTCTTCCGCTGAGTCGGGGGTAGGCAACGCGAGGCTCAGCCGATCGACCAACTGCAGCGCCTTGCGCTGATACCGGTTCAGATAGGGTCCAAACCACTCATCCAGTTCCTCAGGAATGGCTTCCCCTGCAAGCACCCCACCGCGGTAGAGGTCGGCGGCGAGGGCGAGATCCGCCACCCGGCCCTCCTCCAGTTTGCGGTCGAAGATCGAGATGTCCGTCTCATCCGGACCGGCAATCAGCGCGACGGCTTCCTGATCCCCGTCGATGTAGAGGGTGGCATCCTTGCTAGTCGGGAACGAGCGCCGGATGTCGACCAGCGCTTGCCGCAAACTGTTGCGGGCCTGGCCGTTGCTTCGTCCCGGCCAAAAGGCTTCGCAAAGCTGCTCGCGACGATGGCCGCGGCGGCCCGCCAGCACCAGGGCAGCAAAAAGCAGCGAAGTCTTGCGCGTGGCGAAGCGGACGGGCCGGCGCTCCGGCGAAGTAACCTCGAGGCCGCCAAGCAACCTGATGCGCACAGACCGTCTCCAGACTTTGACCGCCACGGCAGAATAGCATTTCGGTAGATCGATTTAACACCGATTTAACGGCAGCTCGTCGGCCTTTTCCGTTTTTTTCACGCACAGCCGAACAGCCCGAAAACACCCGCATGGCACGCTCCCAGCCGCAAATCTCGAAATGGGAGACTAGAAATGGCTCATACGGAAACTCGCGCCGGGCGCAGCGCGTCGAAAAAACGCCTGTTTGGATCTAGCAGGAAAAGCGTAGCACTAATGATCGCTGCCTTCAGGGGGTGGCAGCGAACCGCCGCAAGACGCAGGGCACTAGCCGACTTGACGCCCGATCAGCTGAACGACATCGGTCATCCGGAGGCCCCTCGACCCGCGCTCGACATTAAGGCAGGTCTGATCACGAACTTGATGTCGATGCGGTAAGATCGGGGTACCAATTGCGCAAAGTATCAGCTGCCGGCAGCCTGCAACCGCTGCATCGTCGAGCTCGCACCAAACGCGCGGGCTGGAGACGCTATACGGCATCATGCAGGGCGAGACGGTGATCGCGATCGCCCACCGCTTTCGACCATCGCCCACATGGACCGGATTGCGCGGCCTTGGGCGCGCCAGTCGGGGGGATTTCTCGGCAGCTTACGAGACTGAAGCGGGATGAGATTCTAACAAACGCAGCCGCAAGAACTTCTCTCTAATCGCAACCCGCCCATGAGGCTTTCAGGCAACTGCTTATGGGAGCAGTATGGCGGCCAATTCAACCTCCGGATCGCTGCGATGTTGGAAATCCCGGAAGATCGATGCGAGCGCCACCGCCTGTTCAAGGCCATCGACGACGCGTTCAAGGCGGGCGACTTCGAGGCCCTCGGTGTGGCTCTCGGCGGCTCACCCGGCTGGTTCGACGAGCAGATGCCCTTTGAACTCGGCCTTGGGCATCCACTGGAATATGCGATCTATTGGAGCCCCGCCGCTTTCATCTCGATCTTACTGGATGCGGGCTCGGACCCGAACTATCACCACCACGGCGGTTTTCCGGCAATCATTGCGGCACTCTCCACCGACCGGGCTGACAGACTGGAAATCGTCCGAATCCTGATCGATGGAGGCGCCGACCTCAACATGCGGGGCGTAAACGACTGGACGCCGCTTCACTATGCGGTCGCCATCCGTAGCGTCGATGCCATCCGCCTGCTGTTGGCGGCGGGCGCCGACCCATCGCTCGAAACCCGCATCGACGACTATACGACGGCCCTCGAGGACGCCGACAATGCCGGCTTTGAAGCCGGCGCTTCGTTGCTGCGCGATGCGATGACCAGGCGCGGCTCCAATGGACGGTGAGTTGGGGGACGATGCCGGTGAAACCATAGCCGAAGATTTGAGCAAGGCTGGGCTCAGGTCTTCGTCAGTCCCGCTTTGAAGCGTTTGCCGTTGGCGACGTAGTGCGCGGCCGAAGCGCGCAGCCTGGCGACCGCGGCATCGTCCAGGACTCGCACCAAACGCGCGGGCGAGCCGATGATCAGCGAATTGTCGGGGAATTCCTTGCCTTCGGTGACCAGGGCGCCGGCGCCGACCAGCGAGTTCTTGCCGATTTTCGCGCCGTTCAGCACGATGGCGCCCATGCCGATCAGGCTGTTATCGCCGATCGTGCAGCCATGCAGCAAGGTCCGGTGGCCGATCGTGCAGCTTTGCCCGATGGTCAGGGGAAAACCGACGTCGGTATGCATGACCGTGTGCTCCTGCACATTGGTATCAGCGCCGATAACGATCGGCTCGTTGTCGCCGCGGATGACGACGCCGAACCAGAAGCCTGCATTGCGGCCGACCCTGACATCGCCGATCAATGTCGCGTCGGGCGCGATCCAGTTGCTGTCCGCGTCCTCGAAACCGGGCGCCTTTCCGTCGATCGCATAGAGCGGCATTTTTCGCCTCCGAATCGTCTCACGCTGAAAAATCAGCCGAACCTAGGAGAATGCCCGCTCGGGATGCAATGTCGATCAGCACGACGCCCAACGCCAAGGCCCAGACCGTAGCGGTGCAACCGCAAGAGATCAGCGCCGGGGCGGAAATGCGGCCTTCCCGCCAGGCGTGGAGGGCTTCGTTGGCGAACATCAGGGGCCCGGCGCAGGCCGTCGCGAAGAGCGAGCGCAGCACATGCGCCGGCGACACATAGGGCTCGACCAAGGCAAGCCGGCGGCCTGATATCAGCTCCATAGCCGATCCGGCCAGGCCGCACGCCGTCAGCCCAACCATAAAAGCAAAGAGTGTGTGTTCGACCGTACCCATCTTTACCTTCCATTTACCATGAAATCGCACAGTCGTGTTCGACAGGCGCCGTTGCAAGAGCCGTGCCGCGCCACATGTGCCGCCTAAGGACACCCCAAGGGGACAAATATCTTGGGACAGGCGGCCGAAATTGGGGATCGCGATGAAGCAGACAGCCACCGCCAACGGTCCGCAACTCACCGTCGTCGATTCCAAGCTGATGAAGCGGGTGTTCTACGTGTTCGCGGCGCTGGCAATGCTTTCGGTGGCGATCAGCCTTGGCGGCAAATGGCTTGGCCGCTCGATCGCCATGGCCGGATACACCGACGACATGACAATCCACGAGGTGGTGATCGGCAACAACGTCATCGCCGTGCCGGCCAATGTCATCCGCTTCGACCAGGCCCGGCGCGACGGCACCGCCTCGCGGCTCGACCTCTATCTGCGCTATCCCGAGATGGACGGCTACAGCGAGGCCGCCCGCGACGATTTCAACCACACCGGATCGAGCAAGAGGATCATCTTTCTGTCGTTCGAACGACAGGTCATGTCGCGTGACATGAGCGGCCGCTTCGCGCCGATCTACAGCGCACTGATCGTCCAGCCCGGCACGCCCGGCCCGGGCGGCACGACGCTCTACGGCTTCAGTGAAAAATCAGGCTATTTCAACGAGGTGCTGGCGGTTGCCAATCGCCGGGGCAAGGACCCCTTCGTGGCCCGCTGCCTGAGCGGCCCGAGTGCCGCGCAATCGCTGGCGCCCTGCGAACGCGACATTCTGGTCGGCGACAATCTCACCCTCACCTACCGCTTTCCCATGGAATTTCTGGGCGACTGGCAGGCGCTCGACGCAGCCATCGCCGCCGAGGCTGCGCGTTTGCTGAAGACAGGGCGCTAACGCATTGTGTCTGAAGGGATTATGCGACGCGCTTTGGGGGCAAATCGCAAACGGCGGAGCCCCCTTCTCCGCCCAGGGATGACGGGCGCGTGCCGGTAACCGCGAATCCCCGGCTCAGGCCAGATCGATGTCGAGGATCGCCATCGAGAAATTATAGTCGCCGTCGTCCTCGTCCTTGAAGACGATGCCGAGGAATTCGTCGCCGACATAGACCTCGGCCGAATCGTCCTTGCGCGGCCGCGCCTTCACTTCAAGCTTGGGGTTCTGGAAGACGCGCTTGAAATAGGCGTCCAGCTTTCTGATTTCGTCCGGCTTCAAAAGTCTTCTCCGATCGTCGGTCTTGCTCATTTGAGCGCGCTTCTGGCACGTCGACAATGGCGATGTAAAGGCAAGCCGACCGGATATGCGAGAACCGAGAGGCGGCGGAGCCGGCAAACGGAGTTCGATTGCCCGCCCCGCGGACTTGAAATCAGATATCGAAGCTGACGACGTGGTCCATCGACTGCGACGGCAAAAGCTGGTCCATCTGCCGCGAAGGCTGGTCGCAGCCGGTCTCGCCGACGACGCGGGCCGGCACGCCGGCAACCGTCTTGTTGTGCGGCACCGGCGACAGCACTACCGAGCCTGCCGCGATCTTCGAGCAATGGCCGACTTCGATGTTGCCGAGGATCTTGGCGCCGGCGCCGATCAGCACGCCATAGCGGATCTTTGGATGGCGGTCGCCGCCGGCCTTGCCGGTGCCGCCCAGCGTCACCCCGTGCAGGATCGACACGTCGTCCTCGATCACCGCCGTCTGGCCGACGACGAGACCGGTGGCGTGGTCGAGGAAGATGCCTTTGCCGATGCGGGCGGCCGGGTTGATGTCGGTCTGGAACACCGAGGACGACCGGCTCTGCAGGTAGAGCGCGAAATCCTGGCGACCCTGGTTCCATAGCCAATGCGCCAGCCGGTGCGTCTGGATGGCATGAAAACCCTTGAAATAGAGCACCGGCATGATGAAGCGGTCGCAGGCCGGATCGCGGTCGTAATAGGCCTGGATGTCGACACGCACCGTCGACGACCAGTCGTTGTCGTCGGCTGCCATCGCCTTGAACGTCTGGCGGATGAGATCGGAACCGATATCCTGATGGGCGAGCCGCTCAGCCAGCCGATGGATAACCGCTTCCTCCAGGCTTTCCTGGTTAAGGATGGTCGAATAGAGGAACGCCGCCAGCAGCGGATCGCGGTTGACCGCCTCCATCGCTTCGTCGCGGATCGAGCGCCAGATCGGGTCGATCGGCTTCACCATGGTCGGGCGGGCAATCGTAACGCTGTTCATCAATGGTCTCCGGCCATCTAATGTCTCCGGCTTGGCGGCTTGCCTATTCTCCGGCCGCATAATGCGAATCGCGATCAAAGTGAGTCAGGCGATGCGCATGTGCCAAAACCGCTGCGCACTTTGGGCGACATGCTCTATAAGCCAAATCATAACACGGTTGAACTCAATTTTCCTTAGTGCTTTGTCAAATGGATTTGGTTCACGGAAATTCAAGCAGCCATGGAAAACGAACCCTTGATCGACGAGCCGCTGAAGCACGAGCTTTCCGCGCTCTACCGGGCCGAGGGCCGCCACTATCACAGCCTTGCCCATATCGAGGCGATGCTGGTGCTGGCCAATGATTACAAGGCATTGCTGCATGATCCCGAGGCAGTCGAGGCGGCGATCTGGTTCCACGACGCCATCTATGACAGTCGGGCCAGAGACAACGAGGCCAGGAGTGCCGCCCTTGCCGAGAAAAAGCTAGCCGGCCGCACCGATGCGCAGCACCTTGGCCGCATCACGGCGATGTTATCAGCCACCGCCACGCATGAATTGCCGCACTTTGACGACGAGAACGCCGTCCGCGACGCAGCGCTGTTCCTCGATATGGACCTGGCGATCCTGGGTGCGCCGCCTGATGCGTTCGATGCCTATGAACAGGCGGTTCGCCGCGAATATGGCTGGGTGGAAGAGCCAATGTGGCGTGCCGGTCGCAGTGCTGTTCTGAAGAGTTTCCTCGCCCGCCCGCATATCTTTCACACTGAGGAGTTCCGGCAGCGGTTCGAGGCTCAGGCTCGGCAAAACATGGCGCGTTCGCTCAAGGCGCTTGAGGCATGAGCTGCGTAACTGCTAAAGCGCGTCGCAACCACCGAATCAGCGCGCTGCGATGCAGAACTTTTGATGCCGGAGGGACAGCGCCCCATAGGCGCTAACTTAGGGCATGAGCGTTATCCTTGCTGCGGCGGATTGGCTTTTTCGTCGCCTCGGTGGATCG
>NZ_JBVVQC010000057.1:0-19472 GCF_055811515.1 Mesorhizobium sp. WSM4841 | reverse complement strand
CGATATCCTCACCGGTGGAACGGGAAACGACAGCTTCGTCTTCGCCGCCGGCCATGGCCACGACACCATCACCGACTTCGACCTTTCTGGCGATGATCTCCTGGAGATTTCAGGATACCAAAACTACAGCGAACTCCGGCAGGTCGGGAGCGACACGCTGGTCGTCTTCTCCGCCAGTGACATGCTTTCACTAAACGGTGTCCTCGTTGCAAGTATCTCGAACAGCGATTTTCTCTTCGTGTAGAGCGGCATCTCCCTACGCGATGTCAAAAGACAGTCGCTGACGTGCGGTCTCTTCGCGCAATTGCCCTTCGTCGTTGCCTTGACCTCTTTTGCTTTATTTGCCCGTTTCGGTCTCGATTACGACAAGGCGGTCGGTACCGGACTCCGCGCCCCATACCTCGCCGGAGCGCCCGTTGAGCTGACGCACGTTGGCGTTGTCGCGGTCGGACGGGAAGCTCGCGAAGGTCTGCGTTTCCGGGTCGAAGCGGACGATGGCGTTAGCGCTGAAATCGGTGAGCCAGACCTTGTCGTTTTCATCGACATAGACGGCATAGGCCTGGGGCTCGTCTCCGGGCAGCTTCCAGCTGCGCCAATCATTCGCTGCCGGATCGAAGACGCTAACCTGGCCGGCATTCCATTCGCTGACCCAGATGCGGCCTTTGGAATCCGACCAGACGCGGCGGGCGCCCTGAGCCGCGGTCGGCGGGTCGATCGGGGAAGCCTCGCCGGTCGAAAGATCGATCCGGGCGATGTGGCTGCCGGCGAGCGAGGCGTAATAGACCTCGCCGGACGGTGTGGTCGTGATCCCGTAGGGGCCGCGACCACGCGGCGCGTTCCAAACTTCGACCATGCCGCTCGCCGGATCGAGCCTGCCGTAAATGCCCTCCTGCCCAGTGAACCACAGCCTCCCGTCCTTGTCGAAGGAACCGGTATTGAGGTTCGCGTAGCCGTGCCCTTCGGGGAGCGGAAAGGCCTTCACCGCTTCCGTCTCAGGATCGACGCGCACGATGGCGTTGAGGCCGCCGTCGGTCACCCAGGCGGCGCCGTCGGGACCAACGATCACCCCGTGCGGCGCCGAGCCGTCGCCAAGGGTGATGTGCTTGACCGCGCCTGTATCAGGATCGAGCCGCCCAAGCGCGCCTTGTCCCTGGGCGGTGTACCATACGGACCCATCCGGCGCCGGAGCGACATCGTGCGGGCCGGCGCCCTCCGGAACGGGATAATAGCGGACCTCCTCCGGGGCGGCACGCGAGGCCACCGAGCAGAGCAGCGCGGCGAACAGCGCCGACGCAATCGTACGAAACATGGCGAACTCCTCACATCGCGAGTTTCAATTTGCACAGCGAGCGGTCCACGATCCTTTTCGCGCCGCTGCGGCGGCCGAGCCGCAGATGCCGAGCTCGCCGTGCCGCTTGCTGATCAAAGTCAGGAGCTAGTGTAGCCCCTGCCCTCGCCCAGGCCTGCAAACCCAGAATCGTTGATAGGCGGTAGCGTCGTGGGAAAACGTGCATACGACGACGGATCGCGGCCAAAGCCAGACCTGGCGTGCGGAAGCCGTCAGCTTTGCCGCAAAAGTGCACGCGCCAACTCTTGCCATTCCTCATCAAGCGTCAAGGTCGACGGCGCGGCGTCGCAGCGACGATACCAATATTCCGCATTCGATTGATCGCCTTCCTTGCGATGCAGGTAGGCATGCACGCGCATACCCGCCGTATCGTCGCGCACCTGTGCGCGCTCGTGCGCCTTCTCCCATTCACCCTTTGCATCCCACCACAGCGCCTGCAGGGCAGGACTCAAGCCGGCGGGCGGCTGTGATTTCGCGATCGAATCTCTGAAGGCTTGCAGATCCATTTTCCACCGACGTGATGTACATGGGCGGCCGATAATAGTCCCGGATTCCCCAACAGCAAAGTCGCACCGCGCGCAGCAAAGAGGCGGTGCCCTGGTGCGTGCCATCGTCCAGTCTCGGGCGACAGTCGACGCAGTCTGCACGGCAGTGAGCGGTGTCTCGTTACCGACGAAGACGCACAGTGTCCGGTGCGGCGACCTACGACGCCGACGTAAAGGACTTTACCGAGCGATCCGAGCACGACCGGCACCACTTCCGGTTCATTATCTTCCCGGAGGATGGCGTAGAGATGCCCGAGCACACGGGAAAGGCATCATTGAACGATCAAACGCGAGTACCCAAGAGCAACAGACTCTAATGCGGTGCGATTGAGAATCGTCAGCGAGCCGTGGTCGTATTGGGTCAGATACCGCCGTTCCCATTCTCTCAGGCAACGATTCACCTTCGCTCGAGACGCCGGGATCATTGCCGCGAGGTCGGTCTGCGAAATGTGGATGCTCAGAGCTCCATTCACGGTAGCCGTGCTGTGCGGGATCTCAGTCAATCGCAAGAGCGTGCTCGCCAATCGAATGGATAGGGCATTGGACGCACTGTGGATCACTCGCTCTTGCGCGTCGTGCGTTGCTTGGCATAAGTACGGGATCACCTTCAGTGCGAGATCTGGGTGCTTGTCGAAGACACTAGCCATGAAAGCTGCTTCGATTTGGAGCAAGTCGCTGTCCACGACTGACGCAGCGTTCATGTTACTGTGTCGCGCGATGAACAATCTAGTCAAGTCGAAAGTGTCACCGGGACCAAGATCGGAAAAGATGAATTCTCGGCCGTCTGAGAGGGGAACACTAAGACGAACTTTTCCGTGAATTATGTAGTAAATATAACGCGGTATGTCCCCAAGGTGAGTTAAGACTTTATTCTTTGGAACCCTCCTCAGGATGGCTGCTTTCGCCATTTCACTAAGAGTATCTTGCCCAAATTGCCGAAATAAGCGTATTTTGTTCAGCTGTTTGACCCGAACCTCAGCGCCATTTTCTGCCATGGCTCCCTCTCCCTCCCTGATAGGGTAAGCGCTCCAGCCCCCAAAAGCATTGCCTTGACCACCTCGTTGAACGAGTCCGACCTCCAGTCCGTTCTCGCGCAAAACGCGTCAAGGCAGAAAATATTAGCACATTAGGATACGATAAAATAGCGACTCGTCTGTGCCCAGGGTAACAGCGACATGTCTCTGAGACATTTAAATCAAATCTAACCGACTGGAAGCCGTTGGGATAACCCCCTCCTTATGGGATGGCGTGTGCCATGACCCAAAGAGGAGAAGGGATGCAACAGGATTCGGGGGGTCGTCTCATGCGGCATGCACGAACCGAGGCGTCGCGTGCGCTCTGGAAGCGAAGCGTAGAGCCGCTACGGCTTCCTGTGGGAGCAGTTTGCGTGTTTCTCGCAACTGCTGATTTCCTCCTTGGACAGACAATACTTCTTGCGTCAATTGAGCTCTACCATAGGGCCTTCGGCGTGAGGCCGCCAGATATCTGGGATTCGATCTGCCTAAGTGTTACCGCCGGTCTGTTGCTGGTCGCATTCATGACCGCCAGGGGCGCCTACACGGTTAGTGGCATCCTGGACGATCACTGCAGGATCAAAACACTCTTCAGCGGCTGGCTGTTTGTTTTCTTTTCAATTCTCTGGCTCGCCTTTCTCACGAAGACGACGTCGACGTTCTCGCGCGGCTCCTTGACGCTGGCGTTTGCGGTCGGATTCCCAATCCTGCTGCCTGGCCACGCGGTTCTAGCGCGTGGGCTGAAACGGCTTCTGGCGGCTGAGAGACTCGTGTTGCGCACAGTTTATCTGTTTTACTCTGGCGTTCCTGGAAAGGAACAGGGGATAATCGGCAAGCTCAGGCAACAGGGCATCGCGGTTTGTGGTGTTTCGAATATCGAGAACGATGATGGCACGACCGCAGCACGATCGGTGCATGCCGCCGTCGCAGCTGCACAGGCTGCATTCCGTAGTGGCTCGTATGGGACAGTTTATCTCTTTTGCTCTTGGGACCAGCGGAAGTTGATCGAACGCATCCTGGAGGAAATGTCCCGCCTCCCCCTGCCGATCTATCTTTTCGCCGACGCCTATATAGATAGAATTCTGGCTGGATGCCCGCTGCACACCGGCTGGCAGCGGGCCTTCGAAGTCCAGCGTGTGCCTTTGAGGCCTGCCGAACGCCTGCTGAAGCGGTTGTTCGACATTGCTGTTGCATCCCTGCTCCTACTGTTCCTGTGTC
Source organism: Mesorhizobium sp. WSM4841 (assembly GCF_055811515.1). Taxonomy (NCBI): domain Bacteria; kingdom Pseudomonadati; phylum Pseudomonadota; class Alphaproteobacteria; order Hyphomicrobiales; family Phyllobacteriaceae; genus Mesorhizobium; species Mesorhizobium sp. WSM4841. Next base: position 15,348 of record NZ_JBVVQC010000057.1, on the reverse strand, counting down.
CGTTGATGGCCTTGGCCGCATGTGCCATAGCGCTCGAGAGCGGTCGCCCTGTGCTGTTCCGGCAGATGCGACGAGGTTTTGGTGGTAAGCCGTTCAATATTTACAAATTCCGATCGATGACGGTGCAGGAGAACGGTACACAAATTCGCCAGGCTCAGCGTAATGATGCGCGGGTTACCCGACTTGGCCGAATATTGCGCCGGTCAAACATCGACGAGCTGCCGCAATTATTCAACGTGCTTCGGGGGGAAATGTCCCTGGTTGGGCCCCGACCTCACGCCGTCGCTCATGACGATACCTATAGTGTGATCATTGCGAGCTATGCTTATCGCCATCATGTAAAACCCGGTTTGACAGGCTGGGCTCAGATCAATGGCTTTCGAGGGGAAACGAAGGAGCTCTGGAGGATGGAAAAACGCGTTGAGCATGACCTCTGGTATATAAAATCCTGGAGCATGCTTCTCGATCTTAAGATAATTTGGAAAACTGCTTTACTGGTGTTTTCGGATCGCAATGTCTATTGATGTATAGCAGCTTCTCATTGAGCTAAATGGATGTATGTATTTCCATCTTCCGACTGATTGACCGGATAATTTTGATTCTGATGCTTCGGGCGATCCCGCCGCCAGCGAGTACATCGAGCCTCACAATCGGGTTCGCGCCGGTTCAGTCGCCGGACAGTAGCGCATCTCGCAGGCTAAATTTAGCTCAATGCGAAAATCAACGCGACGCGGGGAGATGGTCGGAGCAACGCATGACGGAATCTCAGCAAAAAGCCGGGGGCAGTCGGATCTTGCCATTCCACGGTTCAGGACGGACCACGGGCTCATTGCGGCGAACGGAAAGCAGGCTTGCTGGCGGCGCAGCCGCCTTCAACAAGAGAAATTGTGCAGTCCTATGAGCTTCCGCTCGACGGCATCCGGCCCTTGATTTCCTCTAGAATGTTGGTTGCACGTGCGATGCGGCTGTACCTAGACAGAAAGTCTGCCTTCGCCTGCTGACCAATCTGATCCCGAAGCGCCTTGTTTTCGCGCAGGCGCTGAAGAGCTTTGACCCAGTCGGATGGGTTGTCTGGCGACACCAGAACGCTGTTGACGCTATCCCTCAAAACTTTTCGGATAGCTGACAGGTCCGAGGACACTGTGGGTTAGCCATGCGCCATATATTCGAAGAGCTTGAGCGGCGACATTCCCTCAGCGATATTTCGACCGCCGCCCTGGCCCTCTACATCTCTAAGATAGGGCGCGAGTACAACGTCCATTTCGGTCAAGTAGGCACAAATCGCGGCGTGAGGAACGTAGCCATGAAACACTGGTCTAGTTCTTCGCCTTTGAGCCGCAAGTTCGGAGACCACGGGCTTGGGCAGACGCACCCAAGTCGAACAATAAAAGCGCCCTCCGCCGTGGTGGCTCCGTGGGTTGTGATAGTACCACTCTCCGGTTGCCTCACCAAAATCGAGCGCCCTTTTTCGCGAACTGGGGGCAGGCCCAGCGACAGCTCACGCCGACCTTCACCGGACAGGTTCTGACCACAGCCGTCATCAAAGCCCCAGCCAGCCAGCAATAATGTTGCGCTGTATCTCCGAAGTTCCCGAATAGAGTTTGCTGCCGATGGCATCACGCACGGCACGTTCGACGTCGAATTCGCTCAAGAAACCATAGCCGCCGAAGACCTGGACGACATCGAGCGTAGTGCGGACTAGCGATTCGCTCACAAAGAGCTTCGAAACGGCGGCGTCGAGGGATACGGACTCGGAGCGCTCAAGGCCCCACGCCGCCTTGTAGACGAGGAGTCGGGCCGCCTCCACCTGCATCTTCATGTCGGCAATCTTATGGGCGACCGCCTGGTGCTTGGAGATTGCCTGGCCGGACTGACGTCGGGTGCGCGTATAGGCCACTGCCTTTTCCAGAAGCCGCTCCATGGTGCCTACATGACTGGCGAATAGGCACGCCCGCTCCCAGTCCATGCTATGAGCAAACAGCCTGGAGCCGCCGCCTACTCCACCGAGAACAGCGTCCTTCGAAACAAATACGTCCTCGAAGACAAGCTCCCCGATCGGAGACGTCCGCAGTCCCATTTTTTCGAACTTTTGCGCGACCAGATAGCCGGGCAGCGCGCGGTCCACGAGGAAGCTCGTGATGCCGCCGAAATACCCCTTGGCGCGGTCAGTGACAGCAAAGACGACGGCAACATCTGCCACCGGCCCGTTGCTCACGAAGGTCTTCGTGCCGTTGATTAGAAAGCCGTCGCCATGAGGCTCCGCCCGGGTTTGCATCGCAAATGCATCGGAGCCCGACTCCGGTTCGCTCATCGCATTGGCTGCGATCAAAGTGCCATCACAGAGCCCCGGAAGATATCGATTCTTCTGCTCTTCAGTGCCGAATTTCCAAATCGGCACCACGCAGGCCAGAAGGTGGGCGCAGATCGAGAAGACCAAGCCGGAATCCTCGCAGCCGTAGCCAAGCGCGTCGATTGCAATGGCCGTGGACAGGGAATCGAGACCGGGTCCCCCGTAGGCTTGGGGGATTGGCAGGCCGGTCAGGCCCATCTGCGCGCAAGCCCCCCACAACTCGCGCTGGAATACTTGGTCTCGGTCGCGCTGCCTGACATCTTTATTGAGCTTATCTTGCGCGAAGCGAAGGATCTGGCCGCGCAGGATACGCTGCTCCTCGTTCAGCGCGAAATCCACTACTCTATCCTCATCAGATGCTGGTAGTCGATTTTATCTGTCGATGTCTTGGGAAGTAACTGCTGATGCGAGAACCAGTCCGGGGCCATGTAGGCCGGCAAGTTGTGGGCGCAGAACCGCTTCAGCTCGATGAGCGACAGCGCATGGCCGTCGCGCGAGGCATAGAACACCTTTATGGAGACGCCCGACTCTTCCGAGCGAGCGATCGCCGCCACCTCGGAGATCGCTGGATGGCGATAGAGCGCCGTCTCGATCTCGCCGAGTTCGATCCGATATCCCCGTCTCTTCACCATCCGGTCGCGTCGACCGCGGAAGGTGTAGACTCCGCCATCGCCTTCGATCACTACATCGCCGGTACGGTACCAGCGACCGCTTGAATCGACATGAAAAGCGGCGCTTGTTCGCTCAGGCATGTTCCAATAGCCCAGCATCACGGGCGCACCGCTGATTGCGAGCTCGCCTTCCTGGCCTCGCGGCACGTTGCGACCATTCGCATCGATCACGCGTGCCTTAACATGCGAGCAGGCGCGCCCGATCGGAAACGGCGCCGAGCGGTCTTCGGCGATCGTCTGCGGGATTTCGTAGTAGGTACAGACGTTGGTTTCGGTTGGGCCATAGAGATTCAGGTAGCGTGCGCGTGGGACCACGGCCTTTAGCCTGCGCAGATGCTTGACCGGAAAAACCTCGCCGGCAAATAGAATGAACCGAAGAGCGTGGTCGTCGCGAGCATCAAGGCCGCCGTGCTCGACCAGAAGCGTGAGTACGGAGGGCGTGGAATACCAGACGGTCAACCGCCGCTCGGCGATAACCGACGCCATCCGGGTCGGATTCTTGCCGAGCTCCTCACCGATGAGGAATACGGTCGCGCCGTGCTTCAGCGGTACGAAGATGTCGAGGATAGACAGGTCGAAGTGGAAAGGCGCATGGGAGGAGAAGCGGTCATTCTCGTCAGGGGCGAGGATCTCGGAGCACCAATCCACGTAGCTCGAGCCATTACGATGCGTCAGCATCACGCCCTTCGGCTGGCCGGTCGAGCCCGAAGTGTAAAGCACGTAAGCGAGGTTGTCCGGCCCCGGCCGCGCCGATTCGTCCTCCATCGCCAAGCCGCCGGCCTCTACGCGAGCCAGGTACGTCGCGAGCGGCGAGGGACCGTCGGACCAGTCGAGCGGTAAGAGACAAGGTTCCGCAGCCAAGCGCGCCAACTCACAGCGCAAAGTTTCGGCTCGGGAAGCCTCCACGAAAATCGCGCGCACGCCGCAGTCGGTAAATATGAACGCGTTACGCGCAGGCGGTGCCAGAGAGTCGACCGGCACATAGGCCGCGCCCACCTTCAAGATGCCGAACAGAACAGCGAGCGAGGCGATCGACTTTGGAAGGCAAATGCCGACGCGGTCCGCCGGCCGGACGCCGATCCGACGCAGATGGTCGCGGACTTGGTCCGACAGCGCGTCGAGCTCGCCGTAGGTGATCTGCCGCCCAGAGCTCGCCTCGACAGCGGCGCACATCTGGGGATACCGCCTCGCGCTCTGTTCCAGGTACTCGTGCAAGATAGCGACCGGCATGACGGGCTCTACGTGCACGCCTGCTTCGATTGCACGAAATTGGCAATATGGGCGATGGAGTTCAGGTTCTCCGGCACGAGTTCGTCGGGGGCGATTTCGATGCCGCAGGACTTTTCCAGGTAGGCAACGAGCTTGAGCGTCGCCAGCGAGTCGAGAATGCCGCCAGTTATCAGCTCCGTTGAATCCGTCAGATTCTCCGGCCTTTCACCAGGCAGGAATTCCTTCAATATGAAATCCCTGGCCATCGTCCTGATCTGGATCGCGTTCATTGTTCCTCCTTGTGCGGAGCAACTGCAAGGTTCAGGGGAATTAGATCCCGGTGTTGCTGCAGCACCTCGTAAAGCTTGTCGGCGATGAGCCGATGGCCAGCGGCGTTTGGGTGATCGTCCCAAGGTGCTACAAGAAGGGTCCGCCAGTCGTGCCCGTCATACACGTTGGAAAGATCGAGAACGTTGAATCCAGCCTCGGCAGCGAGGCGCCTCTCCAGCTCGGGACTGGTCCTCTCGTCTGGTCTGGGTAGATAGATCCAAAAAACCCCGACACCTTCTCGCTTCGCAGCTTCCACGATTCGAGAATAGATTGCACGCAGAAGTCTCTCTCCGTAGGGCGTGAGCTTTCTTTGAAGCACCTCGCGGTCGGCGCTGGGATCGATCCCGCTCTCGCGTACAATGTCGCTCACGAAGTCGTAGCGATATGCGGAGCCATTCTGGATTGCTGTCGCGAGACGCTTTAGCATTCGTGGAATAAGCGCGGTGTGCTCGAAGTAAAAAATGTACTTTGGTTTGAATGCGAGCACCCGATCCTCGGTGATGGCCAGAACGTCCAGGGGAACATAGCCCCCGACGGCGAAGTTCAGCACCTCGTAATCTCGATACCCGCTGTCGGCCGCCTGCTCATTCAGCCGCCGCTCCAACAGGCCCTCGAAAATCTCTTCATCCGCGACGCCCTCGCCGAAGACGTGCGAAGAGCCGACGGTTGCAATTCGTAGGGTGCCGGGAGCAGGAATCTTTTCGTAGTCCTGATCTCGCATGCCCCAGCGGTTGATATGGACCCGCTTTCCCTTATAGTCTGCTTGGGAGAGTGGACGCAGATAGACCGTGGGAAGCGCACCCGTAAACTCACTCAGCGGCGTCTTGTGTAAATTGCCCCATCCCTCGTCTCGTCGTTGGCCGTAGACAATCCACAGTTCTGGGTTAAAAGCGCTGACATTGACGAGGTTCTCGTAGTAGCCGCGCTCCAGGTTCTCGTTGTCGCGGCTATTGAGGTTCGGCGCTCTAATGTCGGCCATTGCGGTACTCACAGTCTCGCCGAGGCGATCGCGAAACCCGGGGAGCGAGATGCAAACCGCGATCAACCCGCAGACACCGACCGACGCAACCGACCGCCGAAAACTGTATTGGCGGTCGGCGGCGCCGCGCGCGAGCGCAAGCGCAGGAATGCCAATGATAGCTGCTACCGTGAGCAGCACGAGGGCGGGCGTTGTTTTGTCAGGGCCTTCCACACCCACGGTTTCGAAGACCGAGAACCATTGCGGGACCGAGCTCGCGCTCCAAAACGACCAAAGGAGCGAGATGACGACGAACACGCCGATGGTCCGGCCAGCAGTTTGCAGCGCACCGTTCCAGCTTAGTGCCCCGCCACGCAGGCGCCGCGTGCGACCGTGCCGCATTTCATAGTGGGCGTTGATCGTCACAAGCACGGCCAGGATCATCCAGAAGAGGAAGTCGTTCCAGGTGAATACCCAGGTGCCACGTAACCAGAACCACTGATAGTTGTGCAGCAGCCAAGTCGCGAGGAACGCCAGGAGGGTCGCGCTGACCAGCGCTACGCTCTCTCCCCAGCGTCGAAAACGAAAATACAATGGATAGTATACAATTTTCATTATGAAGTCCTTCCAGTATATATTTATTCGACGCCAGAAATCTGTGAAACTTGAGGAAAGAAAGTACAGATTGTGGGTTTCTGGAAGGTTGAATCCAAATAAATGCAAAATACCGGTGATTATGTGAAAAGTTCCTGAAACCTTCAGATAAAGTAAAAATGGCCATATGATAAATTGCAAGAGCTCAATCTGATTGTGTACGTCCGCAGCATCGATCACAAACCGCTGGTACACGATACGGTAGCATATTAAGTGGATAGCGCCGCGAAACATCCACTGAACACCTGTTTGATAGATAGAATGCCGGTCAGCATTGTAGTAGCTGCTACGGAAAGTTCTAAAATCTACGACCGGAAAGAGCGGGAAGCACACGTTCGGCAACATGAAAAAATACGCGAGACGTTCCGAAACCGTCGCCATCCTCTGGTCACGCCGCATTTCGTACGCATAGACAATGAGGCGGAACATGAACATGGAAGCGAGCACGGGCCAGACGGCGCGCGTCCACGGGGTCGCAATCCAGTCCATTCGTGCGGCGGCGAGCCCGCAGCCGGCGCCAACCAGCGCCAGCACTCTCCATCCAAAAGCGATCGGTAGGTGGACGATTCCGATCAGTACGAGCCCAATGGCGACGATCCAGGCGGCATCGATGAGGCCCTCAAATCTCCAGTGGTGCCAGTTAGGCCCAAGGTTCGCGAAAACTGCGGCGATAGCCGCGAACGAGAGCAGCACGAAAAACGGCAGCCGGTAACGCCGTGGCAGGAAGTAGTGCACGCACCAGCCGGCGAGGGCAACGAGCAGGACGCGGACAAGCGCAGTAGTCTCGAGCCTGAGGAGATAGACCAGCGCAATGAAGAGGGCCAACTCGCCGGCTATGGCGAACCAAGCCAGGATGCTTCTCGACTCAGTCCCCGTAGGATCCGCCGACCAGGGAAGAGACAATGTCTTGATCGAATGCACGCTCGCGCGCCTCAACCAGCTGCCGGCGGACATCGACAAGAAGTAGCTTTGGGGCACGCGAAAGATCCGCAAGCTGCTGGTCCCCCCTCCCATGGCTCCCATCCCTGACGGGTGAAGCGCCCGGTCCTTGGAGCGTTGCCTTGACTTCTTTGAACGAGTCCGGTTCCGCGCAAACGCAGAAGTACATAAGTGTATCAGAGAAAAATCGCTCCGCTGTGCCCGGGGTAACAGCGACCCGTCTCTAAGACGCTTAAATCCAACAAGCTAAATCTGACCGATTGGAAGCCGATTCCGAATGGGATCGATCTGCCCCGCAATCCGCGCCGCGAGCCGAACGCCGATGGCAGCCGACGCTCTATCTGTGTTGTCCCTTAAAGCGTTGCCTCCACTACTTTTTGAACGAGTCCGGTTCCGATCCGATTTCGTTAAAACGCGATAAGGCAGAAGTATTGGTACAAGGTATACCACAAAATAATCACTCCGCTGTGCCCGGGGTAACAGCGGCAGTTCTCTGAGACGTTTAAATCCAACAAGTTAGATCTGATCGACTGGAAGCCGTTGGAATGACCCTCCTTACGGACTGCAAGTGCCATGGCCCAAGAAGGACACTTAGGATTCGGGGTTCATCTCCATACGGCATGCACCCACCGGGGGCGTGGCATGTCACTCCAATGCAGTAGCACCGATATCGGGACACATGGACCAAAAGCGCGGCTGGGCGTGGGAACGCACCCAACGGATAAATTCAGCGCGATCGGTGCGGCGATATGAAAGTACAGGATGCGGAAGGCAAGATTGACGTGGGGCGTCGACTGCGTATCGCTCATGTCATCACCCGTCTCATCAATGGCGGTGCTGATGAGAATACTGTCCATTCCTGCAATTGGGCCGCGCAAGGGGGGCATGATGTTGCCCTGCTACATGGCGAGACGGTCCTGCCGGAAATCATAGCTAAAGTGGACCCGCGGGTGGAACTCATTGGCGTCCCGGGCCTGACTCGGTCCATTTCGCCTGTCTCCGACATGCGGGCATTGTTGGCGCTCACCCGGAGATTCCGCGCCTTGAATGCCGACATCGTGCATACGCACACCAGCAAGGCAGGCATTCTCGGGCGGCTCGCCGCATGGGCGGCGGGAGTTCCAGCGATCGTTCATGGCGTGCATATCGTGCCTTTTGTCAATGTCGGCGTCGCCGAGCGGTTTACTTATCTCGCCTTGGAAAAGCTGGCAGCGCCAGTCACCAGTGCGTTCATCAGTGTGAGCGAGGGCATCCGCGACTTATGCTTGAGCGCGGGAGTGGGACATCCAGACAAACATTATGTCGTCCATTCCGGATTCGATCTCGATCGTTTTCGCAACGCCGGTCCGCCCGACGGTTGGCGCGATTTGTTGCGCTTGACCCCGGACGCGCCGCGCCCGTCCGTGCTCTTGATGATCGCGGCTTTCGAGCCACGCAAGCGACACACGGAATTTCTGGACGCTTTCAACAAAGTCGCCGTCCGGTTACCCGACGCGGTGCTTGTGCTCGCGGGCGACGGGCCGCTTCGCTCGACCGTGGAATCGCGGGCCAAGCAGCTTGGGCTCGAGCGACAAGTGGTCTTTACCGGTTATCGGGACGACCCCGAGCGGCTGATCGCGCTTGCGGACCTCTGCCTGCTCTGTTCCATGCGGGAGGGATTGCCCCGCGTGGTCATGCAATATCTCGCCGGTGGCAAGCCCTGCGTCGCTTGCGATCTGCCAGGTCTTCGCGAAGTGCTCCGCCCTGGTATCAACGGTGTGATTACACCCGCGGATGATTTGGCAGCGATGGCCGACGCCATTGCCGCCCTCCTGGAGGATCGTGCAAGACTGGCCTGCCTCGCCCAAGGTGCCGCCGCGGCGACGGATCTTTCGAACTGGGACGTCAAGCTGATGGGCAAGCGGACCGATGCCATTTACCGCGAGGCTCTTGACCAGCATCGGGCAAGCACGGGAGTATCAACAACACGTCCTATCCGAAATGTGGCGCTTCCGCGATGAACGGGTGCTGCCTATGCGTTTGACGGTGATCGGGCAGCTTGCCGGTGGTTAGCGGTGCAAATTTTGCCGATTTCGGGGATGAGGTGGAGTGCGTCGATCTGGACGACAAGGGGATCGATGCGCTGAAAGGCAGTGAGATGCCAAAGAGGTATCTTCTTTTTTGCGCATGGGACGGGGTTGTAAATTTGGTGGCCGCCTTGGCTCCAGGAACGCTATCCGGCGGATTGATATGATTGAAGCAGAAGTTGCCTCCGCTTATCCGACGAAGACCCCGCGAGCCGAAGCTCTTCCCAGCATACGTGTTCTGCTCGTGCTCCCAACCTATTTTCCTGAGTCATATGGCGGCGGCGAACAACAGGCGCGGCGATTTGCTCGGGCGCTGGTTGAAAGCGGCGTTTCCGCAACCATTTTGGCACCCAGACTGTCGCACTCGACCCCGAAACGGTCCGCCATCGACGGGGTGCCTATCCATCGCCTTCGTTTGCGCGCGGCTCCGTATTTGGGCGGGCGGCATATGCTGTCGTTCCTGTCGTGGTGTGTCCAGGTTTTGATCTGGATGCTGCGCCGTCGCGACGAATTCGATGTCGTACATATCATCCATGCCCGACTTCACGCTGTTCCGGCGGCATTGGCAGGAGCCCTCCTGCGCAAACCGGTTCTCGCAAAATTGGCCCGGGGCGGACGGTGTTTCGATCTCGACGTTGTGCGCGAAAAGAAGATCATCGGTCGCTGGGCGTCCGCCTTGATTAAACGTCACGTCACGGCCTTCATCGCCAATAGCCGCCAAATCGCTGGTGATCTGAAGAGACATGGCATCGGCGCGGATCGCATTCATATGATTCCGAATGGGATCGATCTGCCCCGCAAGCCGCGCCGCGAGCCGAGCGCCGATGGCAGCCAACGCTTTATCTGCCTTGGCCGTCTCGATCCGGAAAAATGCGTCGAGCACATGATCGATGCGTTCGCGGCACTTCCCGCCGACGCAAAGGCGCAACTCACCATCCTGGGCGATGGCCAGTGCCGCGCCCCTCTCGAGGAACAGGCGGCCCGGTTGGGCCTTTCCGGCAAGGTCACATTCGCCGGGGCGGTCGAAGATGTGTTTCCCTTTCTGTGGGAGGCTGATTTCTATCTTTCCACCTCGGCGTCGGAAGGCATGTCAAACGCCCTGCTCGAGGCCATGAGCTGCGGCGTGGTCCCAATCATCACCGATGTCAGCGGTGCGTCCGACATTGTGGAACATGAGCGCAGCGGCTTTCTGGCCCGCTCGCATGCCGAGTTTTCCGGGCTTCTTCGTCGCGCGCTCGGCCTATCGGAAGCCGAGCGCTATGAGATGGCGCAGCACGCAGTACAGACAATCGCCGCGCGGTTCAGCATGGAGAGCGTCGCCCTGCTCCAAATGGAGCTATACTCCACTCTCATGCGGCAGCATGTGACGTCTGAGAGCAACATGCTCGGTACAAAGAGGAGATTCGTCTGGTAGCTGCTTTTGCCAGGCGAGGATCTAATGCACAGACGCTCATATTTGGCCAGTGGACGGAAAGCAGAAAGGGCGGTTTACTCCGTCCTAGTGCGGCGTCGCTTGAATGTTGCCGGTGGCGAGCTGGTCGAGGCGGTTCCCGGCAGAAATGCAGTCAAGCAGAGGCTCTTCGTACGGAAGGGGGATGTATTGGCGACAACCTTCATCAAGCTGGAATGGCGGGGTCATCGATGGCGCCAACAGGATTATGTTCATGGCTGAATCAGCAAACGACGGCGGAGACGCTACCGGTGACCCAAACGGCGCATCGTGCATGGCAAACACTGAGGACAGCAACTCGACAACTAAACCGCGCAAACTGACAGAGCGCATGCTGAAGGGCGCTGCTTGGTCCGGCGTAACCTCGATCGCGCGCCTGGGACTGAAATTCATTTCGGTTGCGATATTGGCGCGGCTGCTTTCGCCGCGGGATTACGGCGTCGTCGGCGGCGCAGTCATCGCCGTGGAGCTTGCGGCGATGCTCTATGGTTTGGGCCTGGCCCAGGCGCTCATCCAGCGCAAGGTCGTCGAGCGAGATCACATAGCAACTGCGCTCGGTGTCTCTCTTACTCTATCTTGCGTGATCGGTGCCGCCTTGTGGCTCGCAGCGCCGTTTGTCGCAGCGTTGATGCGTATCGAAGCTCTAACCGATGTCGTGAAACTGCTCGCATTCACGACTCCGCTGGGTGCCTTCAACTTGATCTGCGAGGCGCTCCTTGTGCGCAACATGAGGATAAGGGCGGTTTCTCTCCGCCCGCTCTTCAGCTTCTCCGTAGCGGTCTTCGTCGTTGCTGTTCCCATGGCGTTCGCCGGATTCGGCTATTGGTCGCTCGTCGCCATGCAGATTGCAGAAGTGTCTGTTGGTGCGCTTGCCTTCGGAGTTGCTGCTCGCAAGCTTCTCGTGCTGCCCGGCTTTTCAGCTCGAGCGTTTCGCGAATTGTGGCCGATGAGCCTTGGGTTCTCGCTCACGCAGCCCTTCGGATACCTGGTGAACAATACCCCCAAGTTTCTTATCGCACGGCTCATGGGCGCCGAGGCGCTCGGTCTTTTCACGCGCGCGGCTTTCCTCAGCGAGAATGCAGGGCATCTCTTCAACGGCATCGTCCGAATTGTTGCATTTCCTGCCATGGCTCAGCTTCAGAATGACCGAGAACGCCTGCGCAGCGGATACTTGAAGGGCCTATCTTTAACGGCACTGGCCACCATCCCGACCAGTGCATTTTCTATCGTTTTCGCGCAAGAGCTTGTCGACATTATGCTTGGTCCACGATGGGACGAGGCCGTCTTGCCCTTTGCCCTTCTTGCGACCAGCCTATATTTTCGGCTTGGTAACAGGGTTAGTTACGCAGTCCTCCAGGCGCTGGGGCAGCCCTATCGCATCATCAAGAATAACTGCGCTGTCGTTGCTATACTCGCACTCGGCATCCTGACGACTTCCGATCATGGCCTCGCCAGCATTTGCACGGTGGTGCTACTGGCTTTCGGCGCTGCTTTTGTGATCACCGTCCGACTCGTCTCCAGAGTTATGGAAATGAGTATCGGTGCTATTCTTAGGACTCACGTTATGCCAATGTCTCTCGCCTTGGTGGTTGTTGCCATCGGCGTAGGTACAAAGGCTATGCTTGTTGGGCAGTCGAGCATTGTCATTGTCGCAATCAGCGCTCTTGCTGTTGTTAACTCAGTGCTCGCGCTACTCTACTTCTTGCCAGAGAAAACTTTGGTGTGGTTTGATGTAGAAGGAGTTCGAACGCTGCCGTCGCTAAGGTTTGCTTTTCGCCAGTTGGCTCGTTATTACATGTGATCGGGACTAATATGAGACCTCGTGTTCTTCTTATAACGCGTCTTCATACGCAAAATGCGGGCAATGAGGGACTCTCTACAGAGTTCATACGGTACGTAACATCCCGTTTTCCTGCTGCGGATGTTCGAGCTATTGATCGTTACCCACGCTTTTTCGAACAATTTGATCTGAGGGGCATCGGTGGAGGTTCGATCAAGGAGTTTGACGCACTAGCTCACGCGCTGACATTGCGCTTTCGCAGGGAGGACGCGCCTTTGCCAGCGAAAGCTGAGTTAAATTTGGTCAAGCTTGACGAGACGGGAAAGGAGCTTCGTGGTCCCTTCCGAAGAGTAAAGCATAAGCTGGCATTGCGTAGGAAATTGGCCGGCATGGGACTAATCGAGAGATCAGTTCCTATAACCGCTGTGACAGCTTGTTGTACTTCTGATTTAGTCGTTTGGAATCCCGCAGGGGAAATTTGTCCAACCGGCGATCCTCATCAAGTGATGCGGTTGCTTCTGTTGCTTCGAATCGCTCAGTTAAGCGGAAAGAAGACTGTCGCAATCAACCACAGCCTCGAGATCGGGAACAATGCTCTCGGTGCCTTGATTGCTCACGTATACAAGAACCTGTGCTATTTGAGCGTGCGCGACGCAAAATCGGTTGAAGTTGCGATAGATCTTGGCGTGCGCAATTCGATTATTCATGAGGCACCGGATATGGTGTTTCTGGCCTCACAGATATCGGTGCCGGAGGCTGCAAGCGCCATACCCCGCGGGGCGATCGGGCTTGCAGTTAATGGCTTGGGGGCTATGCAGGGCGTGGATGAATGGGCGCGTCTGGCAGAAGGTCTGAATAAGGCCGGGCGTCCCATCGTTCTTGTGTCGAATGCAATCCATCGCGATTTGGCTTTCGCCAGACGCTTGAGTCGGATGATCGATAAATCCACGGTCATCAACTACCAGCCTCGATATCAGCAGCTTCGGTCCATATACCGAAAATGCGATGCCGTCATCAGCAGCCGCCTGCATGCTTCGATTTTGGCGCTTTGCGAGGGTGTCCCGGTCGTTAGCATCGAACCGTCGGTCTTCAAACTATCAGCGATCTTTCGCCAATTGGATTATCCGCTCGAAACTGAAAGATTGCAGCAGGCTGGTTGGTCTGATCGGGTCCTTGCCAAGCTAGCACGGTGCCTATCGGAGGAGCGATCTTCGATTTCATCGGCTGGTGCAAACGCAATTTCCCAACAGCTGAGACGGATAGAAGTGGCGTACGCACCGTTGTTTGCGCTTGCATAGGTTGGGCGCGTGTCCACCTGTTGTCGGGCACCTATGCAGGTGATCGGCGAGAAGACCTGAGTAAGCGCTCTTTTGCCTCGGCGCCGGCGTCTTGAAGTTGGATCGGAGCTGGTGTCAGCCCGCGAGTTTATTGTCGAGACGCGAGGTGGCCAGAGGTTGACGAACTTGGTGAGTACGTCGGCGAGGTAGGCTCGTGGATCGCCGCCTTCCAATTTCCAGGTTTCGATCAGCGACGCGATGCGGGCTCTCCGATACAATCCGCAGCTTCGCTCCAATCGACCAACGGCGACGGCATCCAGTCTCGACCTCCAGCCGCCCAGCATGCTCACTTTGCGTTCTCTAAACTCAGCTCGGCGATGCCAACAACGCTGTGCTTGCCGCCGTCGGCTACAACTTCAGCCTCCTGCTCAACTGGCTGAGGCTTTTGTGTGCCTTCCTCCTGGCGCTGTTCGCCACCCCCGCAGCGCCGCCGATCCAGCCACGAACAGCCTAATCACCGCTCTGGACGATCCAACCGGCGGACGCCCATTTGCCAGCCCCGTCTTTCCGGCCCTGATCGCAACCGCCGTCAGCGAAATCGACGTTCTTCACAGCCGACTACTTAAGGCGTTGCGCAAGGTCGTTTCCAATCCTGTGTGACAGGAAAAACCAAGTTAGAAAACACCTTTGAGGCGGTCACGCAGTGACTAGCACCAGTCTTTCCGAATAGCCTCGTTCGCGGGATCGGGAGACTTTTTACCGATGACATCGCGCAGTCGGGCACAGGTCGGCTCTGTAATCGGAACAATATTCATCTTACTGTAAGCGAGTTGCAGCTCTGGTTTGTCAGGGTCTGAGTCGCGCGTGAGACATAAGCTTTTCCGTTGGCCTATTATTGTCATAGTACTTTGCCGATGTGGTGATCACGGATTCAAGCGCGTTGTATATTCAACATCGATCTTCGTCCTCTAATATTGAATTGGTCTTATACTTGGTGATACCAAAATCTGCTGATCAACCTAAGCGGGGCGACGCAGTAAGATCACGGTCGACGAATAGGGTCGAAAGAGCCAGAAGTATCTATGATAGCGAGCCTTGAAACGCTCAAAGTCAGCAAGAAGGAGATACGGAAAACTTAGAACATGCCGGGTAAGCAGCCGGATCAGCTCCGGTAATGTATGCTGGCTCAGAAGATCGTCCAGATAGGTGCTGTCCGAAACGACGGCCTCTTGCAGGCAGGTGAAATCAGGAAAGAGGCGACGGATTTCGTCGGGGGCTGGCCGGTAGAGCGTATCGATGGGGTCGAGGTGATAGGGGTAGCTGTACGGGCCGGTGACCAGCAGGAGACCCTCAGGCTCCACGATACTGGCGCAGGCATCGGCAAATGCGCCCGGATCAACCAGATGCTCGAGCAGGTTGCAGCACATGACGAGCCTGGGATGGAGCGCCCTCAGTTGCTCCTGGAAGGCCAGATCCAGTACATCTCCAACCAAGTCCACTCCCTCCTCTTCCTTCATATCGATATTGAGGATACGTACCCCGCGCTCGCGAAGCGGCCGAAACACGAGTAGGTCGACGTGGGGCTGTTCCACCGTCCGGAAGTGGGCGGTCGAGGAGCCGATATTCAGGCAGGGATTCATTGCTTCGCTCGGAAGCGAAGCCAA
>NZ_JBVVQC010000056.1:0-20530 GCF_055811515.1 Mesorhizobium sp. WSM4841 | reverse complement strand
GACGGTGACCGCAAGGACAGGGGCGAACGCAAGCCACGCGAACGCCACGCCAGGCAAAGCGAAGCTGCAACACCGGAGGCGGCGCGGCGCGGGGCGCCGCGGCCACGGCGGGGAGCATCGTCCTCTCCGCCCTCGCTGGCGACGACCGTCGACAGGTCGCCATCGTGCCACTCGATCTTGTTGCCGATCAGCCGTTCGATCGCGTCGATGTATTTGGTGTCGGACTTGGTGGCGATCGTGAAGGATTTGCCGGAGCGTCCGGCGCGGCCGGTGCGGCCGATGCGGTGGACATAGTCCTCGGCATGGATCGGCACGTCGTAGTTGAAGACGTGGCTGACATCGGGGATGTCTAGGCCGCGCGCCGCAACGTCCGACGCAACGAGGTAGCGCAATTTGCCGTCACGGAAATTGGCCAGCATCTGCATGCGCGCGCGCTGGTCCATGTCGCCATGCAGCGCGCCGGCGTCGAAATCATATTTCAGCAGCGAGCGGAAAAGCTCCGAGACCTCGATCTTGCGGTTGCAGAAGATGATGGCGTTCTTCAGCTCCGCATCCTCGGCCCTAATCAGATTGCGCAGCGTCTCGCGCTTGTCCCAGGGTTTCGAGCCGGATTTCACCAGCCGCTGGACGATGTTGGTGGCGGCGGAGGCGGCCTTCGAAACCTCGACGCGCACCGGCGCGTGCAGGAATTTCTCAGTGAGTTTGGTGATCTCAGGCGGCATCGTCGCCGAGAAGAACAGCGTCTGCCTGGTGAACGGGATCATCTCGCAGATACGCTCGATGTCGGGGATGAAGCCCATGTCTAGCATGCGATCGGCCTCATCGATGACGAGGATTTCGACGCCGTTGAGCAGAAGCTTTCCGCGCTCGCGGTGGTCGAGCAGGCGGCCGGGCGTCGCGATCAGCACGTCGGCGCCGCGCTCCAGCTTCTTGTCCTGCTCGTCGAACGACACGCCGCCGATCAACAGCGCGATGTTGAGCTTGTGGTTCTTGCCGTATCTGATGAAATTTTCTTCGACCTGCGCCGCAAGCTCGCGCGTCGGCTCGAGGATCAGCGTGCGCGGCATGCGAGCGCGGGCCCGGCCTTTTTCGAGCCGGGTCAGCATCGGCAGCACGAACGAGGCCGTCTTGCCGGTGCCGGTCTGGGCGATGCCCAAAATATCCTTGCCGAGCAAGGCGTGCGGAATGGCGCCGGCCTGGATCGGCGTCGGTTCGGTGTAACCGGCATCGGTGACTGCGGAAAGGACCTTCGGCGACAGGCCGAGGTCTGTGAAGGTCAACGCTTCTTGAGCGATCTGGGCGTCTGAGGACAATTTTGGCTGTCTTTGGCTGGTTCGGGGGCGCAACATAAGCGGTCGCGGCAAGCGCCGCGCGCCTGCAAGATTGGTATTGCAGGTAGGCGCAAGCCCACGATTTGTCAACAGAAACGGGCGCGGATTGGCATGATTGTGAAGTCGTAACCTTAATCGCGATGCTTAATCGAACTGCCCATCGCCGTACCGGCTCAGTAACGGAACTGTTCGGCGAGAATGCGCTCGTTCCACGAATGGCTCGGATCGAACAGCAGCGTCGCCGTCACCGTTGGCGATTCTTGCACCGTAACCGAGGTTACGGCCTTCACCTCGGTGTGGTCGGCGGCGGCGTTCACCGGCCGCTTCTCCGGCTCCAGAATGTCGAAACGGACGGTCGCCTTGTCGGACAACAGCGCTCCGCGCCAGCGGCGCGGGCGGAACGGACTGACCGGGGTCAGCGCCAGCAGCGGCGCGTCTAGCGGCAGGATCGGTCCGTGCGCGGAGAGGTTGTAGGCGGTCGAGCCGGCCGGCGTCGCGACCATCACACCGTCGCAGTTCAATTCCTCCAGCCGCACTTGCCCGTCCACGGTGATACGGATCTTGGCCGTCTGGTAGGACTGGCGCCACAGCGCAACCTCGTTGATAGCCAACGCCGAGATCGTTTCGCCCTCTGCCGTCACCGCCTGCATCTCCAGCGGACGGATCGTTTCGGCAACGGCCGCCGCGATGCGCCCGGTCAATCCGCTGGCGCGGTATTCGTTCATCAGGAAGCCGATGGTGCCACGGTTCATGCCGTAGACCTTTTTTCCCGTGCTCATCGTGTCGCGCAAGGTCTGCAACAGGAAGCCGTCGCCGCCGAGGGCGACGACGATCTCTGCATCCTCGATGGACGCCTGGCCATAGCGCGCCGACAGGCTCTCCAGCGCCGCCTTGGCGTCGGCTGTGTCGGACGAGACGAAGGCGAAACGGCTGGCGGCTTTGTTCATGGCTCCCCAATGTCGACGGTTGGTGGCGACCGGCTGGTGGCGCTCGGTTGCTTGGGCCGCGCCAGCGCCGGGTTAGCATGGGCGGGCAAATCTGCAAAGGGAGGCATGTGGCGCTGCTCGACACGGCGCCGGGAAGAGCTGCCGGTCAGGTGCTCGCGCATCGTGTCAAGTGACAAGCGAATGTGATGGTTAAGACGGAGCTTAAACTCTCGTAAAGCCGGATCGACCATGTTAGCCGGCAGTGGATGGGCGGCGTGGGGGCCAGCCAGTCGGACCAATCTATTGCCGGTAACACGCCTGATTATCATCGTCCTGATGCTGGGAAGTTTTGCTCTTGCCTTTGCCCAACTGGTGCGCCAGTCGGAAGAGACGAGTTTGAGACCCCAGCCCACGGCTTCACGCTGCGGCGATGCCGCCGGCACACCGTGCCCGCAAAGGGCGTTGTGAATTCGCCAGGCACTTCCTGCGATACGAAAGACCGGTGCTTATCGCGCCTGCAGCAGATGGCAGCCGGCCTGCCGCTTTTGTGCGAGATACTCGTCGATAAGCTGGCGATAGCGCACCTTGCCGAAGCTCGGGAAGTGGCCGCCATGCACGACCGCGACTTTGAGCTCGCGCATCCGTAACAGCGTCTCGACATAGTCGTCGACGGCGGAATGATAGACATCGTCGATCAGCGGGCCGTCATAAATGATGTCGCCGGACAGCAGGGTGCCGGTCTTCTTCTCGTAGAGCGCAATGCCGCCGGGCGAATGGCCCGGCGTGTGGATCACCTCGAAGGCGCGGTCGCCGAGATCGATCACGTCGCCTTGTTCGAGCAAGCGATCGGCCGGCGCCGGCAGGATCCCGTAGCGCGCCGTATCCCAGCCTTGCGGCATTCCGTCGAACATTGCGTCGGTGGCATAGCGGTCGGCGAGCGTCCACTCATTGCGCGGATCGGCGAGGATTTCCGCTTCGGCCGCATGCACGCAGCGGTCCGGAAATTCGTGATGGCAGCCGATATGGTCGAAATGGGTGTGGCTCGCCACGCAGGTGAGCTTTCGCTCCGTCACCAGCGGCACATGGCGCCGCAGGCTGAAATGGCCGAGGCCGGTGTCGAACAGAAGATCGTGGTCGCGACCGCTCACATGCCAGATGTTGCAGCGGAAGAACGGCTTGATCCACGGCTCGTGGATCAGCGTCACGCCATCACCCATGCGGATGGTTTCATACCAGTTCGCTGCATCAATGACCGGAAGCGCGCCCATGGCTCAATTCGTCAAAAAGATGATATCGCCAGCGTCGCACGAAACCGCAACGATGTCGCCCGGCCGGACGGCCGCAGCGGCAGCAACCCTGGCGATGAAGTGCAGCGTCGGGTCTTTCTCGGAGACAGCAAGCACGCGCTTGAAGCTGCCTTGAAACACAACGTCGCTCACCTTGGCCGTGCCGAACCCTACAGCGCCGCCGGCCGCGCCGAGGACAAGATGCTCCGGACGGACGGCGAGGGCGACAGTCGTCCCGGCCGGCAATGTGCCGGTCAGCGAAAGCGGTCCGACCTGCGTCGCGACAGTGATTGTTCCGTCCTTCGCCGCCGTTACCGTTCCCGATATCAGCGTGCTTTCACCCATGAAGGTCGCGGAAAAGCGCGTCGCCGGCCGCGCATAGACGCGCTCGGGCGGTCCTTCGTCCTCGATGCGCCCGTCATTCATCACCACGCAATGGTCGGCCAGCGCCATTGCCTCTTCCTGGTCATGGGTGACATGGATGAAGGCTGTGCCGACGCGCTTCTGGATCGCTTTCAGTTCGTCCTGCATCTGCCGGCGCAATTTTAGGTCGAGCGCGCCGAGCGGTTCGTCGAGCAGCAGCACGGCCGGCTCGACGACAAGGGCACGGGCTAGCGCTACACGCTGCCGCTGGCCGCCGGAAAGATGGTGCGGCTTCTTGTCGAAGGCAGTCGCCAGCCCGACCAGCGCCAGCGCCTCGCGCGCCCGCGCGGTCCGTGTCGCGGCATCGATGCCTTGCATGCGCAGGCCGAAGCCGACATTGCTGCCGACGCTCATATGCGGAAACAGCGCATAGTCCTGGAACACCGTCGTCGTCGGCCGCTTCGCCGGCGGAACGGCGGTGCAGTCCTCGCCGCGGATCAGCACCTTGCCTTCGCTCGGCGTGACGAAGCCGCCGAGAATGGACAGCAGCGTCGTCTTGCCGGAGCCCGACGGCCCGAGCAGGATCGTGTAGCTGCCCGGTTCGATCGTCAGCGAGACGTTCTTCAGCACGGTGTGCCGGCCGAAGCGGTGCGAGACAGAGCTTATATCGACCAGTGGCGCGATCATGCCGGCTTTCTCCGCAGCAGCATCAGTTCAAAAAACACCACCAGCACGATGGAGACGGCGAAGACCAGCGAGCCGACGGCGTTGGTCTTGGGATTGAGGCCTGAGCGCAGCAGGTTCCAGATCTCGACCGGCAGCGTCGTGTCGAAGCGCGTCAGCAGGAACGAGATCACGAATTCGTCCCAGGAGAAGGTCATCGACAGGAAGAAGCCGGCGAAGATCGCCGGCGCCATGACAGGCACGGTGATCAGCAGCAGCACCTTCCATTCGGGCGCGCCGAGGTCGCGCGCGGCGCGCTCGATATTGATCTGGTGGTCGCCCATCTGGCTGTAGATGATGGCAAAGCACAGCGGCAGGTTGATAACGACATGGCCGATGCCGGCGGCAAGCAGCGATTTTGGCACGCCGGTCCAGTTGAACAGCACAAGCAATCCCATGCCGATGATGAGATAGCTCACTGTCAGCGGCAACGTGATCAGCCCGCGCATCAGGCCTGAGCCCGGCAGGGCGAAACGCGCAAAACCCCAGGCAGAGAGGAAACCCAGCGCGACGGCTGCAGCTGACGAGAGAGCCGCGACACCAAGCGAATTGACCAGTGCCGAGGTCAGCCGCGTGTCGGCGAGCACGGCGTCGTACCAGCGCAGCGACGGCCCGGTGAAGGGCGGGATCGGAAACGACGTCGCCTGCAGCGAAAACAGCACCAGCACGACCACCGGCAGGAAGATGAAGCCATAGATTGCTACGGCATAGATCCACGACACCATACGGACAAGAGCGCGCATGGTCAGGCCCGCTCGATCTTGAGCCAGCGGGCGCAGGCGAGATAGGCGACAGTGACAACCGCCATCAGGATGATCGACAGCGCCGAGGCGAGCGGAAAATCGCCGCGCCGGCCGATCTGCATCATCACCAGCTGCGGCATCAAAAGCTCGTTGTTGCCGCCGAGAATCTGCGGCGTGATGTAGTCGCCGATGCACAGCACGAAGGTGAGAAAGGCGCCGACCATGATGCCCGGCAAGGTCAGCGGCAGGACGACATGCAGGAACGTGCGCACCGGCCCGGCGCCGAGATCGGCGGCGGCCTTGCGGTAGCTGGGGCTGAGCTGCTTCAGATTGGCGAAGATCGTCAGCGTCAACAGCATGACGAAGAAATGGACGAAGCCGATGATCGTGGCCAGCCGTGTGTTGGCGATCTGCAGCGGCTCGCTGAACAGGCCGGAGCCGGTCAGCGCACGGTTGATCACGCCGTTCTGCGCCAGCACCAGAAGCCAGGAATAGGAGCGCACGACATAGGAGGTCCAGAACGGCAGCACCGCCAGCATCAGCGCCAGCCGCTGCCAGCGCTCCGGCACCTGTTCTGCCAGGATCCAGGCGAAGGGGTAGGCGAGCAGCACCGAAACCACTGTGACAATGGCGGTGACCTGCAGCGAGTTCACCATCGCCTGCCAATAGGCCGGATTATTGAAGAACTGGCTGTAGTTGGACAGCGTGAAGCCGCCGCCGTCATGCGCCGTCAGGCTGGAAAACCCCATGGCCAGAAAAGGCAGCACGAAGAACAGCAGCGTCCAGCCGAGCGCCGGCGTGACCAGCGCCCAGGGCAGGGCACGCCCGGTGTTTCCAGTAGCGCTCACGACCGGCGACCGGTCACTGCGCCTGCAGCATTTCGGTCCAGACGTCCTGCATTTTCTTGTCGAGATCGGCGTTCGGCGCCGGGTAGGGCTGGGCGCGGGCGAGGAAATCCGGCTGCTCGGCGAAGCGCAGGATCTTCTTCTGCTCATCGGTCAGAGCCGCCTTGGTATTCGCCGGCATGCCCCAATAGCAGGCCGAGGTGGCGAGCCGCGCCTGGCCTTCAGGGCTCATGATGTACTGGATGAACTTCAGCGCCATGTCCTTGTTTTCCGAGTCCTTGAACATGGCCAGCGACTGCGACCACAGCACAGCACCTTCTTTCGGGATGGAGAAGTCGAGGGCAGGGTTCTCCTTGGCAAGCCCGGCCGTCACCCACTCACCGCCGCCGACCAGAATGTCGACCTCGCCGGTCGCCAGCGCCGTCTGGCTCGCGGTCACCTCGCCGACCAGCTTGGCGTTGGCCTTCATCTTGAGCAGCTCGTCCTTGATTGCGGGCAGGTCGGCCTCGGTCAATTCGGCAGTCTTCTTGCCGATCGCCAGTGCGGCCATGCCGATGACCGGCAGGTAATAGTCGTAGATGGCGATCTTGCCCTTGTATTTGTCGCCGGTCAGTGCGGCCATCGACTGCATGTCGGCCGGATCGACCTTGGTCTTGTTGTAGCCGATCGTGTTGTAGCCGAACTTTTCGGTGATGCCGTAGCGTTTGCCGTCGACCACGGTGGAACTGTCCATCTTCACTTGGGAAAAGAGGTCGGCGAGCGGCAGCTTGTCTTCCGGCAGCGGCTCGAACAGGCCCTTTTCGACACCGCGCGGTATGTCGATGCTGTCGATCACCATCACGTCCCAGTCGCCGGGCTGCGACTGTTCGACAATCGCCATACCGGCGCCAGTGCCTTCGAACTCCTTGACGTTGACCTTGACGCCATTGGCCTCCTCGAAAGGCTGCAACAACGCCGGATCGGCGTGATCGCACCAGATCAAAGCGTTGAGATCAGCAGCCTGAGCGAAGCTGCCCGTCGCAAGCAGCAGTGCTGTCGCAGCACAAGCGGCGTGGAGATGGCTCTTCAGAACGGAAAGCGGATTCTTGGCAGTTGGATTCGGGGTCGTCAGGTGAATGCGCATCGAGTGTTCTCCCTTGCCTTTTTGGCTTGTGACAAAAATTGAACCAATTCTAAAATTGAGTCAATTCTGTTTTTATGGCAAATAGCCGATATGAGCGGATTGCGGGCAAGGCAAAAGGCGGATCGGCATCGCCGTATCATCGAGGCGGCGGCGGAGCTTTTTCGCGAGGCCGGCTATGAAGGCGCCAAGATCGAGACCATCGCGGCGCAGGCCGAGGTCTCGGTCGGCACGATCTACAACTATTACCAGAACAAGGGCGATATCCTCGGCGCCATCGTTTCGATGGAGGTCGACGAGGTGCTCAACGCCGGGCGCGGCGTGGTTGCCAACCCGCCGGCCAATGTCGGCGATGCGCTCGATACGCTGCTCGGCATCTATATCGAGCACTCGCTGCATTACCTCAGCAAGGAGATGTGGCGTCAGGCGATGGCGATCTCGACGCAACTGCCCGACAGCCCGTTCGGCCAGGCCTATACCGCGCTCGACCGGGCGCTGACCGAACAGATCCGCGCCCTGATCGCCCGCCTGCAGGCGCTCGGCCTGGTGCGCCGCGATATCGACGGGCACGCCTTGGGTGAACTGGTGTTCAACAACATGAACATGATGTTCATCGAGTTCGTGAAGCGCGACGAGGCCAGAATTGCCGAATTGCGCGCCGCGATACGCCGGCAGAACCGGATTCTGGTGGCGGCGATCGCGGTGTGAGGGGCGGGATCTCTCGATGGGATTTCTGGTGGCCCGGACGCCGCTAAGCCGCAATCGCGCAGGATCAAATCAGCTGGTGGTGCGTGGAGCACTCCCGCTGCTGACTTCCCATATCGGCGCGATCGGCGGTTTACCGGGCATGCCTTGGCGGCCGCGCACGCGGAAACGGCACGACGGTCAATGGCGCCTTGCGGAATTCCGCGATGGCTATTTCTTCAATCAGGGAGTCGAGTGCCTCGCCGACGCGTTGGCTCGTTTCGTCCATGCCGCAGAGCCGGTTTTGGGCACACTCCAAGAGCTCGCGCGCTGCAGCGAAGTCGCTTCGCATAACACCACCCGTTGTTTAGCCCACCGCACAGACATTGTCGGCCCGCTAAATTGAGCGATTGCTAATATACACAGGCGCATTTTAATCGAATGGCATTAGAATGGCCGGGAGCAGGAGATGCCGGCCGGTCCGCATCCCTGGTGCTTCCATTGGTTCTGATTGCCTGGGCACGACCCGGAGGACCTAGGGAGGGCATGGGCGCTTTGCGTTGCAGAACGCGGGAGATTAGTCCCGATACGATCTTGGACGGCCGAGAAATTCTCTCGCGGCAGCGATTTGGCGTCGATGCTCGCGAAGGAAGGTCAGGCTGAAACAAATCGAAAAGGCCAGTCCTGAAAGGGTTATCGTTGCTTGCGAGCTTGGATCAGGATCGGGAATCATCAGGAAGCGGAAACCGAACGCCAACGCGAGGGCAGCAAGGCTGCCATACATGCCGCCAATAAAGGGTGCGATCGTGCGTTTCTGCTCCAACGGCGACTCCTATGGTTTCGGCCAGGGGGATACCTGTAGTTCCGCTCAGGAATATATGCGTTGAAGCTGATGTGATACGGCCCGGCCTGTGGAAATCGGGGATGAGCAGATATCGCCTGCCCGTGGGAGGTTCTCACAAGAAGCTGTTTGCTGGTGCCCCCGGACGGAATCGAACCGCCGACCTTCGGTTTACAAAACCGCTGCTCTACCAGCTGAGCTACAAGGGCACGGCGCTCCGGTTAGCATATTTGTTGCGCCAGTAAAGACAAAACTCAGTTTCGGCTGCCCCACGGAGCGCCGGAGCTGCCGGCGCGGGCATCCTGAAAACGGCCAATTCGCCTCCTATATTGGCCGAAGGTGCAATCGCATAGGCGAGGGTGTCGCATGATCAGACTTGTCGTCATTGCCCTGGTCGTCGTCGTGGCCAGAGCGGACCGTAAACCCTCTTCACCGCGAGGATTCCCGTCATGGCTAGAGAAGGGTCTCTGAGAAGATCGGTGTTGACTAGGGCTCGGCGGCTCGGACGAAAGATCCTGCGCTGGCTGGAGGGAGACAGCCGATCCCAACAGCTCAGAGACGAAGTTCTGTTTTGGAGACACTGGTTCTCCACTCAGGGATCATTCTGGCCAGAGGACTACAAGGAACGTCTTGACCCCAATTTACCAATTCAGGATCACGTTGGGCGATATGTCGACAGGTTGACGACCAACCCAGTTTACATACTCGATGTCGGCGCTGGCCCCTTGACGAAGCTCGGCAAGGTTCATGCCTCGAAAGAGATCATGATTACTGCAACTGACCTGCTGGCATCAGAATATGATCAAGTTCTGAGAGATTTTTGGATCCAACCTCTTGTGCGAACAGTCTTTGGTGACGCCGAAAATCTTAACACCCAATTTGGCGATTGCAGTTTCGACATCGTGCATGGACAGAATTGTATAGACCACACGGCTAGTCCACTCGAGGCAATACAACAGATGCTCTCGGTCACAAAACATGATGGTTTCGTCGTGCTTTATCATGCTGAAAACGAAGGAAAGACGGAATCGTACAAGCAGCTGCACAAGTGGGACTTCACATGTGAGAAAGGACATTTCGTTATCAGAGGGCCTGGACCGGGTGGGGATGCGGTGGATGCCACTGAGGCGCTGGCCGCGGTAGGGTCTGTTGAATGTAGCTTGGATGACGGCGCGGTGCTTGTTGCAATCCGAAAGCATCCGCAAAGACGTCAGTGATATCTGGCCAACCTGCTCGCAGGCGGGCCCTCCTATTCGGGGGGCGTGGGATTCAGATAGCGGTCACCTGAAGTACCACGGGTAACACTTCGGTTCCGCTTCGCTCAACTTCCATCCCGCAATGGCGGCGGAGACATCTAGCATGTACGTCTGGTTACCCCGTGTCGTTACCCTTACTGCGGAAGAACAAGACAAATGGCCGGATTATTTCTAGTATTTGATTTTGTTGGTGCCCCCGAACGGAATCGAACCGCCGACCTTCGGTTTACAAAACCGCTGCTCTACCAGTTGAGCTACAAGGGCACGGCGCTCCGGTTAGCATGTTGCGCCAGTAAGGACAAAACTCTGTTTTGTCGGCGAACGCGCCGGAGCTGCCGGCGCGGGCATCCTGAAAACGGCCAATTCGCCTCCTATATTGATCGAAGGTGCAATCGCATAGGCGAGGGTGTCGCATGATCAGACTTGTCGTCATTGCCCTGATCGTCGTCGTGGCCTGGATTCTGCTGGTGAAGCTCATCAAGGATTTGAAGGGCGCTAACGTCGACTGGACCGGCGTCACCACCATTATCGGCTTCATCGCGCTTGCCTTCTGGCTGCGCCATATCACCGGCATGGGCTGAGGCCTCCCGCCGGTGCGACTGTCGATCGGCGCTCTCGCCGGTCGTAATTTGCGCGCCTGACTGCAAACCTGTTCAGTTCGGCCGCTTTTGCGCTTTTGAAAAAATCCAAAAAAACCGTCGAACCTTTTTCCTTGCTGCAACGACTGATGGTCAAGAGGCGGGATGGATCGCCTCTCAGACAACGCAGCAAGGAGATCGTCATGTTCAAGCGCACCATCGTTTCCGGCCTCATCGCCACCACTGTCGCCGCCGCCATGCTGGCCGGCACCGTTCAGCCTTCGGCCGCCCATCACAAGCACCATCACAACAAGCACCTTGGCATCGGCATCGCCGCCGGCGTCGGCGGCTTCCTGCTCGGCAGCGCGCTCGCCCAGCCGCGCACCGTCTATATCGAGGAAAATGGCGGCTCATGGCACGTCCGGCGCTGCCTCAACCGCTATCAGAGTTACGATCCGTACTCGGACACCTATGTCGGCTACGACGGCTACCGTCACCGCTGCCGGCTTTGAGGGGAGGTGAACCGTTTCAGGCAAGGGAAAAAGGGGCACCCACTGCCCCTTTCAGCTGTCTGGGTTGCAAAATTGAACCCGGCACCGCAACCGGTTCCAGCGAGGGATGTACAGGGATTTTTCGACAGCTTAGTCTGGCGGTGAAGGCACCAGAGGGAGAGGGACGCTTGGACGAGCACGAACCCAAGGAAGAGCAGATTGAGACGGATTTCCGCAACGGCACGATCACCACCGTCGGCATTCTACTGGCTTTCTCGCTGGGCTTCATCACGCATTGGGCCGCCAACCCGCTCCCTTGGGAAATCTATCACCTGGCAGCCGTCGTGCCGATTTTGATAGGCATTGCCTTGCAGATACGAGCGCTGCGGTTGCTGCTCGACACAACGTCTCTACAGCGACGCGTCTATGAACGCGCCACCCGCATCTTCATCGCCGGCCTCATCTTCACCGCCTGCGGAGTTGGGCTGGCGATGCTGCTTGATTTCTACGACCTATCGACCAAGAGCGCGGTGCCCGGGGCCTAGCTCATCCTGACAGATGTCGCACCATTCGGCGCCGGTCAGCGCTGCCATGCGCTCGACGCCTATTTTCACCGCTGCATTGGTTGCGCCGGCCGCTGGCACGACCTGATCGTAGGCGCGCAGCGATACGTCGCAATAGACCGGCAACGGCGAGGCGAGGCCGAAGGGGCAGACGCCGCCAATCGGATGGCCAGTGATTTCGGCCACCTGCTCGGCATCGAGCATGCGCGGCTTGCCGCCGAATGCATCGCGCGATTTGCGATTGTCGATGCGCGCGTCGCCGCGGGCGACAACCAGCATGACCCGGTCACCGACGCGCAGGCAGATGGTCTTGGCGATCTGCCCCGGCTCGACGCCGTGCGCCTCGGCCGCGAGCGCGACGGTCGCCGAGCTTGTCGGCGTTTCGATCACCTCGATGTCGGGGGCATATTCGGCGAAGAAGGCTTTGACGGATTGGAGGCTCATGCGTCTTTCGGGCGTCGGCTGGCGGAAGGTGGACGCAAACTTGGCCGTAGCCGGGCGGCTGTCAAGGTGAGCGCGCAGCGCCAATCTCGAAGAGTGAACCCGGTTCGGCGGCGCGGCTTGGTGAAGAAGGGGGCGGCAGACCACCAATCATCCTGGTTATTTCCGTTGCGGCTTCGCGCACCAGGGGGCCGATCTCGGCCAGCCGCTCCGGCGTCACCCTCACCGTCGGTCCCGAAACCGACACGCCGCCGATCGGCTCGCCGAACTCGTTGAAGATGGCGGCGGCCACGCAGCGCATGCCGGGGTGCCGCTCCTCGTCGTCGACCGACCAGCCGCGCAGCTTGATCGTCACCAGATCGCGGGCCAGCGCCGAGATGTCGGACAGCGTCTTTTCGGTGAAGCGCTCCAGCCCGGCCCGACGCAGGATGGCGCCGACGCGCTCCGGCTCGAGATGCGCCAGCACCGCCTTGCCGATGCCCGACGCATGGAAGGAACTGCGCGTGCCCGGCCGGAAAAAGGCGCGGATCGCCTGATGCGTCTCGACCTGGCTGACGAAGACGACGCAATCGTCCTCGGCGACGCCGAGATTGGCGGTCTCGCCGGTCTTCTCCATCAGTTCCTGCATAACGGTGCGGGCGCGGTCGACCAGTTTGCGGCGGCGCAAGAACGCCGCGCCCATGCGATAAGTCTCGACGCCGATCGACCAGAGCTGATCGGTGCCGTCGAACTCGACCATGTCGTGGTTTTCCAGCGTCGTCAGCATGCGGTAGGCGGTGGAGGCGGGGAGGCCGCTCTGCGCGGCGATCTCGCTCAGCGACAGACCGCTGCCGTCGGCGACGATGGCGAGGATGCGCAGCGCCCGGTCGAGCGACTGCACCGAAGCGGCGTCGGACGGACCGTGGAAGGCACGCGGCCGCCCGCGCTGCCGTTTTTCGGTGGTTTCCATGGCGGCATTCTTGCCGATTTCGCCAAATGCGCAATGAAAAAGTTTTTCACTAATTTGCCAGGCAGTTTTATGGAAAACGGAAAACACAATGAAATCAGAATGTAGTCGCCGGTTCTTCGAAATGAAAAAATATTTTGAAAAAATTGAAAAATAGCCGGCGCACTGGCATTCTCGGCCAGCAACAAATTCCGTGGAGGCTGACATGGCCAGGATGCGCGCGGTCGACGCAGCGGTTCTCGTTCTCGAAAAGGAAGGCATTTCCTGCGCCTTCGGCGTGCCGGGTGCGGCGATCAACCCGTTCTATTCGGCGGTAAAGGCGAGGGGTACGATCCGTCACATCCTCGCACGCCATGTCGAGGCGGCATCGCACATGGCCGAAGGGTATACCCGCGCCAAGTCAGGCAATATTGGCCTGTGCATCGGCACTTCAGGCCCGGCCGGCACCGACATGATCACCGGTCTCTATTCGGCCGCGGCCGATTCCATCCCGATCCTCTGCATCACCGGCCAGGCGCCGCGGGCGCGTCTCAACAAGGAGGATTTCCAGGCCGTCGACATCGCCGCCATTGCCGCACCGGTCGCCAAATGGGCGGTCACCGTCATGGAACCCTACCTCGTGCCGATGGCGCTGCAGAAGGCGTTCCACCTGATGCGCTCGTCGCGGCCGGGGCCGGTTCTCGTCGACCTGCCGGTCGATGTGCAACTGGCCGAGATCGAGTTCGACATCGATGCCTATGAGCCGTTGGTGCCGTTCAAGCCGGCAATGTCACGCAGCCAGGCTGAGAAAGCCTTGGCGATGCTCAACGCGGCCGAAAAGCCTGTCATCGTTGGCGGCGGCGGCATCATCAACGCCGATGCCTCGGATCTGCTGATCGAGTTCGCCGAAGTCACCGGCGTGCCCGTGATCCCGACGCTGATGGGCTGGGGCGCGATTCCCGACGACCACCGGCTGATGGCTGGCATGTGCGGGCTGCAGACATCGCATCGCTACGGCAACGCGACGATGCTCGAGGCCGATTTCGTCTTCGGCATCGGCAACCGCTGGGCCAACCGCCACACCGGCTCGGTCGATGTTTACACCAAGGGCAAAAAATTCATCCATGTCGACATCGAGCCGACCCAGATCGGCCGTGTCTTCGCGCCGGATCTCGGTGTTGTCTCGGATGCCGGTGCGGCACTGAAAATGCTGCTCGACGTCGCCACCGAGTGGAAGACGGCGCGGAAACTGCGCGACTGGTCGGGTTGGGCCAGAGAATGCCAGGGCCGCAAGAAGACGATGAAGCGCAAGACGCATTTCGACCAGGTGCCGCTGAAGCCGCAGCGCGTCTACGAGGAGATGAACAAGGCATTCGGCCGCGACACCACCTATGTCACCACGATCGGCCTTTCGCAGATCGCCGGCGCGCAGTTCCTGCATGTCTACAAGCCGCGCAACTGGATCAATTGCGGCCAGGCCGGCCCGCTCGGCTGGACGCTGCCGGCAGCGCTTGGCGTTCGCGCCGCCGACCCGCAGCGCACCATCGTGGCGCTGTCCGGCGACTATGATTTCCAGTTCATGATCGAGGAACTGGCAGCCGGAGCGCAGCATAAATTGCCCTATATCCATGTCGTGGTGAACAATGCCTATCTCGGCCTGATCCGCCAGGCGCAGCGCGGCTTTTCGATGGATTTCGAAGTCAGCCTCGCCTTCGAGAACGTCAACCGCAAAGACGATCCCGAGGCCGGCTATGGCGTCGACCACGTTGCTGTCGCCGAGGCCATGGGCTGCAAGGCGGTTCGGGTGCGCAGGCCGGAGGAATTCGCCGGCGCCTTCAAGCAGGCGCAGCGCCTGATGAAGGAGCATCAGGTTCCAGTCGTGCTCGAATTCATCCTCGAACGTGTCACCAACATTTCGATGGGCACCGAAATCGACAAGATCACCGAATTCGAGGAGCTTGCCGAACATCACGAAGACGCACCCACGGCGATCGTCATGCTGGATTAAACTGTGCTGATATTCAGGTGATGCCGGCCTGCAAACGGCGGTTTCTTGGTACTTCCGGTGCCCGCGTACCCAAAAGTACGCTCCGCTCCGGTTCTCGGAACCCACCTGGTTTGGTCGCTTCGCGCCCGTCTTCGACTCCGGCTCGGCCTGACTTGAACCTCGCCACAGCGTGGGCCGGGCGAAAACAAGGAGAAAAAAGATGCCACGTTTTTCAGCCAATCTCTCGATGCTCTTTGGCGAGCACGAGTTCCTCGACCGCTTCGATGCCGCCGCCCGCGCCGGCTTTAAGGGTGTCGAATATATCGGCCCTTATGACCATGCGCCGGAGGTGGTTGCGGCGAGGCTGAAGAAAAACGGCCTGACGCAGGTGCTGTTCAACCTGCCGGCCGGCGACTGGGCCAAGGGCGAGCGCGGCATTGCCGTGTTGCCGGATCGTGTTCCCGAGTTCCGGCAAGGCGTCGCCAAGGCGATCACCTACGCGCATGCGCTGGGTTGCGAACAGGTCAACTGCCTCGCAGGCATCGCGCCGCAAGGCCTTGAACGGAGCATGCTGGAAGACGTCTTCGCCGAAAACCTGGCTTTCGCAGCGGAGAAGCTGGAGCAGGCCGGCATCAGGCTGTTGATCGAGCCGATCAACACCCGCGATATTCCGGGCTTCTTCCTGAATTATTCGGACCAGGCTCTGGCGCTCATCGACCGCGTCGGCTCGAAGAACCTGTTCCTGCAATACGACATTTATCACATGCAGATCATGGAAGGGGATCTCGCCCGCACCATCGAGGCCAACCTCGGCCGCATCGCGCATATCCAGCTTGCGGACAATCCCGGCCGTCATGAGCCGGGGACGGGCGAGATCAATTTTCCTTTTCTGTACAGTCACATTGACCGTATCGGCTATTCCGGCTGGGTCGGGGCGGAGTACAAGCCGAAGGGCGGGACGGAAGCCGGACTGGGATGGTTCAAGGAATTGGCCGGGCAGGGCAGTGCGGCGGCGTAGGGGTCAAGGATTATTGAAGTCGAGTTCCTTCGCGCCCCCCTCTGGCCTGCCGGCCATCTCCCCCACAAGTGGGGAGATTGGATGTCACCGCCGCTTTCGCCAATTTTCGAGGTTGGAAAAGTCAAATGCCGGCGCCGGAACTGCCACCCGTGGGGGAGATGGCCGGCAGGCCAGAGGGGGGCGCCACGGAACGCGGCCTCAACAAGGAAACACCAGGGAGATAATCAAATGGACACCATCGGTTTCATCGGCCTCGGCATCATGGGCGCGCCGATGGCGGGGCATCTTCTCGACGCCGGCTACACCGTTGTCGCCAGCGACCATCGCTCGAAACCGCCGGCCGATCTCGTCGCCAAGGGTCTGAAGACCGTCACCGGCCATCACGCCGTTGCGAAAACGGCCGACATCGTCATCACCATGGTTCCCGACACGCCTGAGGTGGCCGACGTGCTGTTCGCCGACAACGGCGTCGCCTCGGGTTTGACCGCGGGCAAGTTGGTCATCGACATGAGTTCAATCTCGCCGATCGAGACCAAGGTTTTTGCCAGGAAGATCAACGACCTCGGCTGCGACTATCTCGACGCGCCGGTGTCGGGCGGCGAGGTCGGCGCCAAGGCCGCGTCGCTGACCATCATGGTCGGCGGCGAGGAAAAGGCCTTCGAGCGCGCCAGGCCGGTGTTCGAAAAAATGGGCAAGAACATCACGCTGGTTGGCCCCAACGGCGTCGGCCAGACCACCAAAGTCGCCAACCAGATCGTCGTTGCGTTGACCATTGAAGCGGTCGCCGAAGCCCTTGTTTTTGCATCGAAAGCCGGTGCCGATCCGGCCAAGGTCCGTCAGGCACTGATGGGCGGGCTGGCCGCCTCGCGCATCCTCGAAGTGCATGGCGAGCGCATGATCAAGCGCAGCTTCGCGCCGGGCTTCCGCATCGAATTGCATCAGAAGGATCTTAATCTCGCGCTGGAAGGGGCAAAAGCGCTTGGCGTTTCGCTGCCCAACACCTCGACGACGCAGCAATTGTTCAATTCCTGCGCGGCCAATGGTGGCGCCAAGGAGGATCACTCGGCGCTGGTCAGGGCGCTGGAGCGAATGGCGGGACATGGGCTAGGGGAATAGGGCAGTAGGGCAGTAGGAAATGTCTAATCACGGCATGCGGCAAACTTGCACGTCCCTACTCCCTTACTCCCCTACCCCAAAAACTTCCTCGCCGCATAAAGGCTCACCGCCGCGGCGTTCGACACATTCAGCGAGCGGATGGCGCCCGGCATGTCGAGCCGGGCGAGCGTCGTCACCGTCTCGCGGGTCTTCTGGCGGAGGCCCTTGCCCTCGGCGCCCAGCACCAATGCGATCTTTTCTCCCGAAAAACTCTTCTCGAGTTCCGCCGGTCCGTCGGAATCGAGGCCGATGGTCTGGAACCCGGCCTCGTGCAACTGGCCGAGCGCGTCGGCAAGGTTCTTCACCTCGATCTGGTCGATATGCTCCAGCGCGCCGGAGGCCGACTTCGCCAGCACGCCGGATTCATGCGGGCTGTGGCGCGCCGTAGTGATCAGCGCGCCGGCGCCGAAGGCGACCGCCGAGCGCAGGATCGCGCCGACATTGTGCGGGTCGGTAACCTGGTCGAGGACCAGCACCAGCGTTGTATCGCCGAGCGCGTCGAGGCGCTTCGGTTTTAGCGGCTCGGCTTCGATCAGCACGCCCTGATGCACGGCATCGGAGCCGGTGACCTTGTCGATGACTTTCGGCTCGACCATCTCTGTCTCAAAGGGCAGTGCGGCGAGGTCGGCAATCGCCAACCGCTCGGCGGCGTTGCGCGTCACCAGCATCTTCTTGATCCGCCGGCGCGGATTGTCGAGTGCCGCCCGCACCGTGTGCAGGCCGTAAAGCCGCACCAGGCCGTCCGGGGCTGTCTCTCCTGGCGGCACCGGTTGGCGCGGCCTGAACGCCGGCGCGCCGCCGCTTTTCTCATCGCGATGCGCACGCCGCAGCTTGGCGTAGTGGGTGTCTTTCGGGGTCTTGGGCTTGTTATTGTTGCTCATGGCCGGTTCTATAGCCGTGTCGTCTGTCTATGGATACAGCCGGATACCCTGCTCGGCGGGTCGTCAAGAAATTCAGCGCGTTTTGCCGGGATGTTGCGGTTGACAGTTTTGGGCGCTGCCGCCATAAGGCGCTTCGCGAAGGGCTGCTCACGCGGTTGCGACGCGTCGATGCCTCGTTGCATGGCTCCGGCGGCAGACTGGAGAGGTGCCCGAGTGGTTAAAGGGGACGGACTGTAAATCCGTTGGCTATGCCTACGTTGGTTCAAATCCAACCCTCTCCACCACTGCCGGCCCGGAAGCCCTGAAACGCAAAGCATCGGACCGAAAAGTGCATAGCGGTTTTCGGGTGAAAGGCGCGGGTATAGCTCAGTGGTAGAGCAGCAGCCTTCCAAGCTGAATATGCGGGTTCGATTCCCGCTACCCGCTCCAAGCATGCTGTTGAAGTCATTATCGAAAATAACTTCCTTGAAAATGCGCCGTGTCACTGCGTGTCACTGTCTGTGGCGGTTCTGTAGTGCCTGAGCGGCAATGCCGTCATCGGTCTTCAGTCGGCGCCTCCGGCGACATGCTCTTCATATTGAGGCAGGTCGTCGGCGATCGTGAACCACTTCGCCTTGGAGCCGACAAAGATGTGCTGGGTCGCGCGGATGGTCGGCTCGTCGACGAGGGTTCCCATGGCGACGTGCACGAAGGCGCCGTCGCGGACGACCGAATAGAGCAATGAGCCGCAGGTCTTGCAGTGCACGTCGTGGCCGGTCTCCTCGCCAAAGATCAGGAGGTTGTCCTCGCCCATGGTCAGGCTCAGTCTCTCACGCTCGATGCCGGCAAACGGCTTGAAGGCCGAACCGGTGGTGCGCCGGCAGTTCGAGCAGTGGCAGTTGGCGGCGTAGATGAACTCGTCGGCCACCGCGTATTGCACGGCGCCGCACAGGCATTTTCCGGCAAGCATGCGGTTGCCGACGTTCTCCTGGCTTGTCACAGGTTTCTCCATTTTTTACGGGCAGCGGCCAAGTTGAAATTTGTGGTGTAACCGTTGTTTTCGTCACCACTGCCCAAATTATGCGACGACGGTCAGTCGGCGCCTACGCTCGTCGAGCGACACGATGGTCAGCCCGCTGGCCACCACCAGCAGGATGCCGCTGATCGCCAGCGCGTTCGGCAATTGCTGGAACACCACCAGCCCCGAAATGACCGCCCAGACGGTGAAGCAGTAGTAGAAGGGCGCCACCACCCCGGTCGGCCCGGCGCGATAGGCCATGAAGATGAAGAAGTGGCCGAAGATCAGGAACAATCCGGCCCCAGCCAACAGCAGCAAATGATGCGTCTCCGGCATCACCCAACGCTCGGACATCAGATGCGCAACGCCTGAGCCAAATAGCACCACCACCACCGCGGAAATTGCGACGATCATTCCAGGCACGTCGGCGGCGACCCGCCGCCCGGCGAGATCGCGCGCGGCGGCGAATGCCGCATTGCCGAGCGCCAGCAAGGCGTAGACCGAGATGCCCTGCATGGTTGGCTGCGCCACCATCACCGCGCCGATGAAGCCGAGCCCGATCAGCGCCATGCGCAGCCCGCCGATCCGTTCGCGAAACAGGATAGAGGAGCCAATCAGCATGAGCAGCGGAGTGATCTGCCCCAGGGCGGTCGAATCGGCGATCTGCATGTTGGCGAGCGCCACCACGTAGCAAAGGATTGCCGCCAGCTCGAGCAGGTTTCTTTGCACCACTCTCCGCTCGAGGATCAGCGGGATCTGCCTGGCGTAGCCCAGCGCAAACAGCAACGGGATGCCCCAAAAGCGTTGCCGCCGTCCCGCGCAAAAACAGCACTTCATAGGGCGGCAGCCCCACCGTCGCCAGCTTCATCATGGTGTCGTTGGCGACATAGGACCCGGTCGAGAGGATCATGAACAG
Organism: Mesorhizobium sp. WSM4841; assembly: GCF_055811515.1. Taxonomy (NCBI): domain Bacteria; kingdom Pseudomonadati; phylum Pseudomonadota; class Alphaproteobacteria; order Hyphomicrobiales; family Phyllobacteriaceae; genus Mesorhizobium; species Mesorhizobium sp. WSM4841. Next base: position 460 of record NZ_JBVVQC010000056.1, on the reverse strand, counting down.
CGGGCCGCGGATGGCGATCGGAATGAAATGCATCGGATCAGGAAATCAGACCGGCGCCACACCGGCAATGGGCCAGATCCGGCTGTAAATCCGGCAAGCGGACAGGCGGGAGCGGCGATGTCCACCCGCTGAATACCAGTACCCGCGAAACCTATCTCCGGCCATTCCATTCCTTCTTGTTCGTTCCTATATCCGCGCCACATCCCCGAAAACCGGATCATGGGTTCAGACCGGGTGAGAAAGCCCCGGCCACAAGGCACTTGTGTTTTTCGGCCGCAGTCGCTAATCGCCCCGCATTCGACTGAACTGAAGGTCCAGGCCGTCCAAGGAAAGAGACTATGGCAAAAGGTAAATTCGAGCGTACAAAGCCTCATGTGAACATTGGCACGATTGGCCACGTCGATCATGGCAAGACGTCGCTGACGGCGGCGATCACCAAGTATTTTGGCGAATACAAGCG
>NZ_JBVVQC010000055.1:5516-22953 GCF_055811515.1 Mesorhizobium sp. WSM4841 | reverse complement strand
AGAGAAGCTGCGCTTCGCCATCCGTGAAGGCGGCCGCACCGTCGGTGCCGGCATCGTCGTCACCATCAAAGAGTAATCGACGCCGGCATCCGCCGGATCGACAGGGAAGGGCGGTTTTCGGGCCGCCCTTTCTTCGTTGAAGCCTTGCGTGGCGGCCTCGTTGAAGCGGGCACGCCGTAATTTCGAAAGCTGTTGCAAGCCCCGCCATGTCAACTAGTATAGGTTGCATCGAGGGGGCTTTTGCCAAACGTGGTTCCGGGACGCCGTTCAGACAGTATGGCACGGTGGTGGCGCGGTGCGCTGGTGGTCGCCATGGCGATGGCTGGCTTCGCTGCGAAGGCCGAGGATGTCTCCGATCCGAAGACATGGGATCCGAAGTCATGGTACCTTCCGGGCAGTTCGTCAGATGGTTTTTCGGAGATGCAACTCGTCGTCGTGCGCAGCAATGCGACCGGTTGCGAGCCTAATTGTCCGGAATGGATTTCGGCAGAAGGCGCAATCGAGGCCGGCACCCCAGCTAAACTCAAGCGTATATTGAAGACGCTCGGCCGCCGAAAACTGCCGATCATCGTCAATTCCCCGGGCGGCAATGTCGATGCTGCGCTCCAGCTTGGTCGAATAATCCGCAAAAACAAGCTCGATATCGCCGTCGGTACAACCAGGTTTTCCGATTGTTGGCCGGGGATGAAGGACTGCCAAGCCAATGACGGCAAGGGCGCTGCATATTTCGGCATTGCGTCCGACGGTGGTGCCATGTGCAACTCCGCATGTCCGCTGATGTTTGCCGGAGGCGTCGGACGCGTGGTCGGCGGTTGGGCCCATCTAGGCGTCCATCAGATCACTACGACCCATTTCCGCACCACACGGCAATATCGAACCACCTATCGGGTTGTGCGGGGCAAAAAATACAAGGTCACCACAGAAACCGTCACTCAAGACAATGTCGGCTACAAGACCTATGAGATGAGCAAGGCGCTTGAGAGGAGGCTGTCGGCCTATCTCAGGGAGATGGGCGTCGGCCGGGGCGTTCTTGACGTAATGAAGGCCACGCCCGCCAGTGATATCCGGCAGATCGCCCTCGACGACATGCTGACCATGAAGCTGGTCACCAGCAGGGACTCCCTCGACATACTTACGCGGGCGGGCAAATGCCGGCGGAGTCCTGCGCCGGCGAACTGCAGAGAGATCCCTGCGAATGCCAAGCCGCCCGAGGCGGCAGCGATCGAGGCGAAGGCCGGACCTTCTCAACCGGCTCAAGTCCTAATTTCTCAGCCGGCCACGCAGGCGACCAATGCCGGCGACGAAGGGTCGTACGGCAATCCCCCGCAAACCCTCATAGCATGCATCGGAGGGGGATCGCGGGTAGCTGGGGCGAGCTCCACCTGTGATCCTGAGATGGAACCAATGCCGGCTTGGCGTTGGGGCGTGGCGAGTGGCCCGTACACATCATCGGATATGAAGCCATGATCAGCCGGGGTATGCGACTGGTTGCGCCAGCCGGAGATCGAGACAGAAAAGGGCGGTCCTCGGGCTGCCCAACTCGAACCCGACGCGATGCTGCAGCTCGGGCTGACGACGGGTCCTCAATCGGTGGACGAACTGACCGGCGACACCATCTGCAAGTCGCTGCCGAAGCCCGACAATTGCAGGGTCACGCCGTCAGCCAACGCCGAGGCCGCGGCGCCCCCGGAGCTGTAGCTTCGCGCCGGCCAATAATCGGGGCCGGCGTTGCCGGCCGATATCCGATGCGAAAGGGCGGTCTTCGAGCCGCCCGTCTTGCTTTTTTGGTTACAGCCGGCGCCTGCGGCGTCGCAAAACCCTGTTGCAAGCCTTCAAAGCTGAACTAGTATAGCTTGCATTGCGGGGGCTTGCCCGAATGGTTCTATGGCACCGTCTGAATGGCCAGACATGGTGGATGCTTGGGGTGATCTGCCTGGCATCGTTCCTAGTCATGGAACACGCTGCCTTCGCGGCGAACACCAAAAAATCCGCGCCGGATCTTGGCCCGACGATGCGGTTTGTCGTCGTCCGCAGCAGCGCGCCTGGTTGCGAACCGACCTGCCCGGAATGGATATCGGCTGAAGGCTCGATAGAAGCCGGCACGCCGGCCCTGTTCAAACGCACACTCAAGGGGCTTGGTGGCCGAAAACTGCCCGTTGTCGTGGATTCTCCCGGCGGTAACGTCGAAGCGGCGCTGGCGCTTGGCCGGCTGATCCGCAAGAACAAGCTCGATATTGCGGTCGGCAAAACCGGGTTCACCGGTTGCCAGCCCGATGCCAAGGATTGCAAGGAAAAAGACGGGAAAGGCGCTCGCTATTTCGGCAATGCCTATGCCGACGGCGCGATTTGCAATTCCGCTTGTCCGCTGATGTTTGCCGGCGGCATCAGGCGCGTCGTCGGTCAATGGGCCTATCTCGGCGTCCATCAAATCACCACGACCTACATCCGGACGAAATTGCAGTACCGGACCACCTATCGCGTGGTGAGAGGCAAGAAGAAGATCCTCAGCAAGAAGGTCGTCGGCCGCAAGAACGCCGGCAGCTACAAGACCTACGAGATGAGCAAGTCGGTGGAGAAAAGACTGGCGGCCTATCTGAACGAAATGGGCGTCGGCCAGGCCGTGCTCGAGACGATGAAGAACACGCCGGCCAGCACCATTCAGCAACTGACCCCCTACGACATGCTGCAGACGAAGCTGGTTACCAGCCTGGATGCCGTCGACCTGCTGACCGCGGTAACCCTATGCGACACCGATCCGGTGGCCGCGAACTGTAGAGAAATACCGGCGCCGGCCGGCGACGTGGTGGCGTACGCCAAGCCCGCTCCCGCCGCGTCGCTCGAACCCGAAACCGTGCACCGGGCCGATGTTGGCGATATGCGCTTCGTTCTGGTTCGAGGCAGAAGTTTTCTCTGCGATCCCAACTGTCCCGAATGGATCTCCGCTGAAGGCATGATTAGCGCTCAAACGCCGGAACGGTTGCGCCAACTGCTGGACACGATCGGTGATCGGCGACTGCCCGTGGTGATCAACTCGCCGGGAGGTGACGTGCTCGGTGCTCTGGCCGCCGGAAGGCTGATTCGAGAACGCAAGCTCGACGTGGCGGTTGCGCGGACGGACTTCATTGGATGCGAGCCGGACAAGGCGGATTGCACCGCCGAGGATGGCGTCTATGTCGGGCTCACGATCGATGCGAGCGGCGAATGTGGCGCGGCCTGTCCGATCATGCTTGCCGGCGGTGTCAGACGCCTTGTCGGTCCGCGCGCGCAGTTGACCGTGCATTCGATGGGGTTGGAGCAGCGGGTCAAAACCTATCTCAAAGACATGGCAGTCGGACCCGGCCTGCTGGTGGCGATGCGGTCGGTGCCGGCCTCGCGCCATCGGCAGCTCGAACCCGAGATGATGCTGAAAGTCGGGCTGACGACCGGGCTTGAATCGGCAGATGAGTTTACCGGTCCGACCATCTGCAAATCGGAGCCAATGCCGGAGAATTGCCGCGTGGTGTCGACGTCCGAGGTTCAGGCCGACGCGCCGGTCAAGTTGTAAGGTGCAGACACCGCAGCCGGCCAGACTGGCCATCGAGGCAGGTTGAGCTCCGCACGATCGTTCCGCTATCGTCGCTGTCAGCTGCAATCGAGGATCGCTGATGAACGAGGACGTCCCGACATTGTTCGAATGGGTCGGCGGCACCGAAGCGCTGAACCGCCTGACCCAAACCTTCTACGGCAAGGTGTTTCAGGATCCGATCGTCGGCCCGGTGTTCAAAAACATGTCGCCGGACCATCCTGCCCATGTCGCGGCCTTCATCGGCGAGGTCTTTGGCGGACCGAAGACCTACAGCGAAGAGCATGGCGGCCACCGCGAGATGGTGATGCACCATCTCGGCAAGCATCTGAGCGAGGAACAGCGCCGCCGCTGGATCAATCTGCTCGCTGATGCCGCCGATGAAGTCGGGTTGCCGGACGATCCGGAGTTCCGCTCGGCTTTCACTGCCTATGTCGAATGGGGGTCGCGGCTGGCGAAGATGAACTCCAACCTTGGCGAGACCTGCGACCCGGAGACGGAACCGATGCCGGCCTGGGGCTGGGGCGTGCCCGGCGGACCGTACAAGCCGCCGAGCGCGAAATAGCCCTCTCGCTAGCCCGCTTGGGGCGAAGCGGGGTGACCCTTCCTGAATGCGCCACAATATGCCGCGACGTTCGAGCGATTCGGCAATGAACGAGGTTTGGTGATGCTGATCGCTCATCTTCCGGCTGGCTACATACTCGGTACTTTCGCGCGAAACCGTTGGCCCGGCAGATCGGGGATCATGGCGGCGGCTATGCTCGGCAGCGTCTTCCCGGATATCGACATGCTCTACTTCCATTTTGTCGATGGCCGCCAGACCCATCACCACGCCTACATCACGCATTGGCCGCTCTTCTGGGCAGCGGCCGGCCTTGTGGCATTGTCGCTCGCGAGATGGCGTGATCAGCGATATCTGGCCCCAGTCGGCGCCTTCTTTGCCGCCGCAATGATGCATATGATCCTGGACAGCGTGGCCTCGCCTATAATGTGGCTAATGCCGTTCGACCGGCATGCGCTCGAACTCGTCACGGTTCCGGCCATGTACCGCAATTGGGTCATGAGCTTCATGCTGCACTGGACTTTTGCTCTCGAACTTCTCATATGCGCCTGGGCGCTGGCCCTCGGATTTCGACGATCGCAGCTCGTCGCGGCCACGCCTAAAAACTCGACTTGAGTTCTTGTCCGCTTTATGAAATAGCAGCGCGCGATACGGGCATAGCTCAGTTGGTAGAGCGGCGGTCTCCAAAACCGCAGGTCGTAGGTTCGAGCCCTGCTGCCCGTGCCATTTTTCGAAATGGCCAATTCATGAAAATGTCTGATCTTCTACGCATCGGCCTTTTGAAAATCGCGCGGTGGCTTGCCATATAGGCTGTTTTGAGGCATAAGAGCGCCCATAGCCGGGACGGGACGACTGGATGGTTCCGATGCGGCGTTTGTCATAAAGCGGACACTTGCCACTTGCGTGGATCAAGAATCGGTTTTATGTAGACGAAACAGACACGCGACGCGTGGAGCTGGGAATCCGGCTTTACGCGTCCGATTTGCATGGGCGAAATGATTGCGCTGATTCGGCGCGAACACAGGCTCAGGCGGCACATCCCGGCCAGCGGGATCATCCAGGAGATCCGGTCAACGGGTCTCGCAGACAGGCGGCACATGGCTTCGAAAACCACAAATCCTTTCGTCTTTCTCCAGCAGGTTCGCGCGGAGACCGCCAAGGTGACTTGGCCGTCGCGGCGCGAAACGATGATCTCGACGGTAATGGTTCTGGCGTTCGCTGTGATCGCGATGATCTTTTTCTTTACTGCCGATCAGCTCATGGGCCTCGCGGTCGAGCAGATTCTGGGCATTGGACGCTAAGTCCGGCGATTACGGAGAAGTCTTGAGATGACTGCGCGGTGGTACATCGTCCACGCCTATTCGAACTTTGAAAAAAAGGTCGCCGAGGACATCGAGAACAAGGCCAAGCAGAAGGGCCTGTCCGCTGACATCGAGCAGATCGTGGTGCCGACCGAGAAGGTCGTCGAGATACGCCGCGGCCGCAAGGTCGATGCCGAGCGCAAGTTCTTCCCGGGCTACGTGCTCCTGAAGGCCAACCTGACCGACGCGGTGTTCTCGCTGGTGAAGAACACGCCGAAGGTCACCGGCTTTCTGGGTGACTCGAAGCCGGTTCCGATCACCGAGGCCGAGGCGCAGCGCATCCTGAACCAAGTGCAGGAAGGCGTCGAGCGGCCGAAGCCGTCGGTCACTTTCGAGATCGGCGAGGCGATCCGCGTCTCGGACGGTCCGTTCGCGTCGTTCAACGGTTTTGTCCAGGAAGTGGACGAGGAGCGGGCGCGGCTCAAGGTGGAAGTTTCGATCTTCGGGCGCGCCGTGCCGGTCGATCTCGAATTCGGACAGGTCGAAAAAGGCTGATCCGAAATCCTTGTCGCCCATGCGGCGGTGAGGGGGGCGGCGTGGAAATCGCGGCCAAAACGGGTGGGAGGCGAATGCGGCTTTAGCCGGCCGCAGGAACCGCACCACCAGACTGCAACCGCCGGTGTTGCCCAGATAGTGGGGCCGGCATGAGATAAAGGCAGGAAAGAGATGGCTAAGAAAATTGCAGGCCAGCTCAAGCTCCAGGTTTCCGCGGGCTCGGCGACGCCGTCGCCCCCGATCGGACCGGCGCTTGGTCAGCGCGGCATCAACATCATGGAGTTCTGCAAGGCGTTCAACGCGCAGACCCAGGAAATGGAAAAGGGATCGCCGATTCCGGTCGTCATCACGTACTACCAGGACAAGTCGTTCACCTTCGTCATGAAGACGCCACCGGTGAGCTACTTCCTGAAGAAGGCCGCGAACCTGAAGTCGGGCTCGAAGGAGCCGGGCAAGGTCAAGGCCGGCACGATTGGCCGCGACAAGGTGCGCGCCATCGCCGAGCAGAAGATGAAGGATCTGAACGCGACCGATATCGAGGGGGCCATGCGCATGGTCGAGGGCTCCGCCCGCTCGATGGGTCTGGAAGTGGTGGGCTGAGATCATGGCAAAGATTGCAAAGCGTGTATCGAAGACCCGCGAAGGCATCGATCCCAACAAGGCCTATGCCTTGGGTGATGCCCTGAAGCTGCTCAAGGACCGGTCCTCGGTGAAGTTCGACGAGACCGTTGAAATCGCGATGAACCTGGGTGTCGACCCGCGCCATGCCGACCAGATGGTCCGTGGCGTGGTTAATCTGCCGAACGGCACCGGCCGTACCGTCCGCGTCGCCGTTTTCGCGCGTGGCGACAAGGCCGAGGAAGCCAAGGCGGCCGGCGCCGATATCGTTGGCGCCGAGGATCTGGTCGACATCGTCCAGAAGGGCACGATCGACTTCGATCGCTGCATCGCCACGCCGGATATGATGCCGCTGGTCGGCCGTCTGGGCAAGGTGCTCGGCCCGCGCGGCATGATGCCGAACCCGAAGGTCGGCACTGTCACCACCGACGTTACCGCCGCCGTCAAGGCGTCGAAGGGCGGCGCGGTCGAGTTCCGCGTCGAGAAGGCCGGCATCGTTCATGGCGGCGTCGGCAAGATCTCGTTCGACGTCAAGGCGCTGGAAGAGAACGTCCGCGCCTTCGCCGACGCGGTGAACAGGGCCAAGCCGGCTGGTGCCAAGGGCAACTACGTCAAGAAGGTGTCGGTCACCTCGACGATGGGCCCGGGCCTCAAGCTCGACGTCTCGACGCTGGCGGCGTCCTGATACGAACTATTTGGATCGGCCGCTAAAGGGCTGATCCGCAAACAGAATTCCGGGCCTCCGACTTATCTTGGCGGCCCGGTACCGGAAGTCGGAAGGCTTCCGGACATCCTGTCCGAGATTGCGGGCGGCCCCAAGCCTTAGTTCAAGGGGGGCCTTAATTCATGTGGGCCTGCATGAGACGGGTGAAGACCGGACAACGGAGCGACTGCTCCAATGAAAGGTTCGAACCGTGTTTGCCTTTTGTCTGCGCACCATTCGGCTTGCCGGCTGGTGTGGCGAAAGGGGGCAGGATCCTCGAGCGTCGTTCGGGAGATCCGTTACTGGATGGCCCGACCGGCAAAAAGGCAACCCGACGCCTGTCCTCGTAATGGGAATGTTCCCGTTAACAGGATTGGGGTCAACTGGAGATAGGCAGTGGACAGAGCGGAAAAACGCGAACTCGTCACGGGCCTGAATGAAGCGTTTTCGGGCGCTGGTTCAGTCGTCGTGGCCCACTACGCCGGTATCACCGTCGCGCAAATGAACGACCTTCGGTCGAAAATGCGTGTCGCCGGTGGCACCGTCAAAGTCGCGAAGAACCGTCTCGCCAAAATCGCTCTTCAGGGCACGGACTCCGCATCGATCATCGACCTGTTCAAGGGACAGACGCTGATCGCCTATTCGGAGGATCCGATTGCGGCGCCGAAGGTCGCGTCCGATTTCGCCAAGGGAAATGACAAGCTCGTCATTCTCGGCGGCGCAATGGGCACCACCTCGCTCAACGCCGACGGTGTGAAGGCACTCGCCACACTTCCGTCGCTCGATGAGCTGCGCGCTAGGCTGGTTGGCATGATCGCCACGCCGGCAACCCGGATCGCCCAGATCGTCAATGCGCCTGCGGCTTCGGTCGCGCGTGTCATCGGCGCTTACGCCCGGAAGGACGAGGCGGCATGAGGCCGTTCCTCGCTATCACAAACACACGTTCGAACCTTATGAAGGAATATTGCAATGGCTGATCTGGCAAAGATCGTAGACGACCTTTCGAAGCTGACCGTCCTCGAGGCGGCCGAGCTGTCGAAGCTTCTGGAAGAAAAGTGGGGCGTTTCCGCTGCTGCTCCGGTGGCGGTTGCCGCCGCTGGCGGTGCCGCGGCTGCTGCTGCTCCGGTCGAGGAAAAGACGGAATTCGACGTCGTCCTCACCGAGGCGGGCGCTCAGAAGATCAACGTCATCAAGGAAGTTCGCGCCATCACTGGTCTTGGCCTCAAGGAAGCCAAGGACCTGGTCGAGGCGGCTCCGAAGCCGGTCAAGGAAGCTGTTTCCAAGGCCGACGCGGACAAGTTCAAGGCCCAGCTGGAAGCAGCCGGCGCCAAGGTCGAACTGAAGTAAGCGTTTGATATCGGCGGGCGGCTTCGCGCCGTCCGCCACTCCCTTGGCGCGAAGGGAGGCTGCGTAACGCGAAGAGTACGAAAACCTCTTTCCTGAGGGCCGTGAACCGGCCTTCAGGAAACGGGTTTTCTCCCGTTTTGGCCGGCCACCGACAGGTGGCGGGTGAACAAATAAAGGCCGCCGCCGAGGTGGCCGAGAATGCAAGGCGAGCCGCGGCGAGGCTCGCCCCGAGAATCGAGCTAAGGAGCGACGATGGCCCAGACACAAACTTTCAATGGCCGCAGACGCGTACGCAAATTCTTCGGAAAGATTCCAGAAGTTGCGGAGATGCCGAACCTGATCGAGGTTCAGAAGGCATCCTATGACCAGTTCCTGATGGTCGAGGAGCCCAAGGGCGGGCGTCCTGACGAGGGACTGCAGGCGGTTTTCAAATCGGTGTTCCCGATTTCCGACTTTTCCGGCTCCTCGATGCTGGAATTCGTGAAGTACGAGTTCGAAGCACCGAAATTCGATGTTGACGAATGCCGTCAGCGCGACCTGACCTATGCCGCGCCACTCAAGGTGACGCTGCGCCTCATCGTGTTCGATATCGACGAGGATACCGGCGCCAAGTCGATCAAGGACATCAAGGAGCAGGACGTCTACATGGGCGACATGCCGCTCATGACCTTGAACGGCACTTTCATCGTCAACGGCACCGAGCGTGTCATCGTCTCGCAGATGCACCGTTCGCCGGGCGTCTTCTTCGACCATGACAAGGGCAAGTCGCATTCGTCCGGCAAGCTGCTGTTTGCCGCGCGGGTCATCCCCTATCGCGGCTCGTGGCTCGACATCGAGTTCGACTCGAAGGACGTCGTGCACGCCCGCATCGACCGCCGCCGCAAGATTCCGGTGTCGTCGCTGTTGATGGCGCTCGGCATGGACGGCGAGGAGATCCTGTCGACCTTCTACAACAAGATCACCTACAAGCGCGCTGGCGACCATTGGCGCATCCCGTTCAACGTCGAGCGTTTCCGCGGCCTCAAGGCGGTTGGCGACCTGGTCGATGCAGACACCAATGAGGTCGTCGTCGAAGCCGGCAAGAAGATCACTGCCCGCCAGGCTCGCCAGCTCGGCGAAAAGGGTCTCAAAGCGATCAAGGCGACCGACGAGGATCTGCTCGGCAACTACCTTGCCGAGGACATCGTCAACTACGCGACCGGCGAGATTTTCCTCGAAGCCGGCGACGAGATCGATGAAAAGACGCTGAAGGTGCTTCTCAGCGCCGGCGATGACGAGATCAAGGTTCTCGACATCGACCACGTCAATGTCGGCGCCTATATCCGCAACACGCTCAACGTCGACAAGAACGAGAGCCGCCAGGACGCGCTGTTCGACATCTACCGCGTTATGCGCCCCGGCGAGCCGCCGACGCTCGAAACCGCCGAAGCCATGTTCAACTCGCTGTTCTTCGACAGCGAGCGCTATGATCTGTCGGCCGTCGGCCGCGTCAAGATGAACATGCGCCTCGAGCTCAAGGCCGAGGATACCGTGCGCGTGTTGCGCAAGGACGACATCCTGGCCGTGGTCAAGACGCTGGTCGAACTGCGTGACGGCAAGGGCGAGATCGACGACATCGACAATCTCGGCAATCGCCGCGTGCGTTCGGTCGGCGAGCTGATGGAGAACCAGTACCGCGTCGGCCTGCTGCGCATGGAGCGCGCGATCAAGGAGCGCATGTCCTCGATCGAGATTGACACGGTGATGCCGCAGGACCTGATCAACGCCAAGCCGGCGGCTGCCGCCGTGCGCGAGTTCTTCGGTTCCTCGCAGCTGTCGCAGTTCATGGACCAGACCAACCCGCTGTCGGAGATCACCCACAAGCGCCGTCTCTCTGCGCTTGGACCCGGTGGTCTGACCCGCGAGCGCGCCGGCTTCGAGGTGCGCGACGTGCACCCGACGCATTACGGCCGCATCTGCCCGATCGAGACGCCGGAAGGCCCGAACATCGGCCTGATCAACTCGCTGGCCACCTTCGCGCGCGTCAACAAGTACGGCTTCATCGAGAGCCCGTACCGCAAGATCGTCAACGGCAAGCTGACCAATGAGGTCGTCTATCTGTCGGCGATGGAAGAGGCCAAGCACCACGTCGCGCAGGCCAATGCCGAGCTCGACAAGAATGGTGGTTTCGTCGACGAATTCGTCATTTGCCGCAATGCCGGCGAAGTGATGATGGCGCCGCGCGAAAACGTCGATCTGATGGACGTATCGCCGAAGCAGATGGTCTCGGTGGCCGCGGCCCTGATCCCGTTCCTCGAGAACGACGACGCCAACCGCGCGCTGATGGGCTCGAACATGCAGCGTCAGGCCGTGCCGCTGGTGCGCGCCGAAGCGCCGTTTGTCGGCACCGGCATGGAGCCGATCGTCGCCCGTGACTCGGGCGCCGCCATCGGCGCCCGCCGCGGCGGCATCGTCGACCAGGTGGACGCGACGCGTATCGTCATCCGTGCCACGGAAGATCTCGATCCCGGCAAGTCCGGCGTCGACATCTACCGGCTGATGAAGTTCCAGCGTTCGAACCAGAACACCTGCATCAACCAGCGTCCGCTGGTGCGCATGGGTGACCGGGTCAACAAGGGCGACATCATCGCCGACGGTCCGTCGACCGAACTCGGCGATCTGGCGCTCGGCCGCAACGTGCTGGTCGCGTTCATGCCGTGGAACGGCTACAACTACGAGGACTCGATCCTCTTGTCCGAGCGCATCGTCGCCGACGACGTCTTCACCTCGATCCATATCGAGGAGTTCGAGGTCATGGCGCGCGACACCAAGCTCGGCCCGGAGGAGATCACGCGCGACATTCCCAACGTGTCGGAAGAAGCGCTGAAAAACCTCGACGAGGCCGGCATCGTCTATATCGGTGCGGAAGTGCAGCCGGGCGACATCCTGGTCGGCAAGATCACACCGAAGGGCGAAAGCCCGATGACGCCGGAAGAAAAGCTTCTGCGCGCCATCTTCGGCGAAAAGGCATCGGACGTGCGTGACACCTCCATGCGCATGCCGCCCGGAACCTTCGGCACCGTCGTCGAAGTGCGCGTCTTCAACCGCCACGGTGTGGAGAAGGACGAGCGCGCCATGGCGATCGAACGCGAGGAGATCGAACGCCTCGCCAAAGACCGCGACGACGAGCAGGCGATCCTCGACCGCAACGTCTATTCGCGCCTGTCCGACGTTCTCGTCGGCAAGGACGCGATTGCCGGGCCGAAGGGCTTCAAGAAAGGCTCGAAGCTGTCGAAGGACACGCTCGACGAGTATCCGCGTTCGCAGTGGTGGCAGTTTGCGGTGGAGAACGAAAAGCTCCAGAGTGAACTGGAAGCCCTGCGTGGCCAGTACGACGATTCCAAGAAGGCGCTCGAACAGCGCTTCATGGACAAGGTCGAGAAGGTGCAGCGCGGCGACGAGATGCCTCCCGGCGTCATGAAGATGGTCAAGGTCTTCGTGGCCGTGAAGCGCAAGATGCAGCCTGGCGACAAGATGGCCGGCCGGCACGGCAACAAGGGTGTCGTGTCGCGGATCGTTCCGGTCGAGGACATGCCGTTCCTCGAGGACGGCACGCATGCCGATATCGTGCTCAACCCGCTGGGTGTGCCGAGCCGCATGAATGTCGGCCAGATCCTGGAAACGCATCTGGGCTGGGCTTGCGCCGGAATGGGCAGGAAGATCGGCGATCTGATCGACGCCTACAAGACGGCCGGTGACATCAAGCCGCTGCGCAAGACGCTCGAAAGCTTCATGCCGGCCAACGACCGCAACGAGCCGATCCGCGACTATGACGACGAGAGTGTCGTTCGCCTCAGTGAACAGATGCGCCGCGGGGTCTCCATCGCGACACCGGTGTTCGACGGCGCGCACGAGGCCGACATCAACATCATGCTGGAGCAGGCGGGCCTGCACACCAGCGGTCAGTCGCAGCTCTATGACGGACGCACCGGCGAGCCGTTCGATCGCAAAGTGACGATGGGCTACATATATATGCTCAAGCTTCACCACCTTGTGGACGACAAGATCCACGCGCGTTCGATCGGGCCGTACTCGCTCGTTACTCAGCAGCCGCTGGGCGGCAAGGCGCAGTTCGGTGGCCAGCGCTTCGGCGAGATGGAGGTCTGGGCGCTCGAAGCGTACGGCGCCGCCTACACGTTGCAGGAGATGCTGACGGTGAAGTCGGACGACGTCGCCGGCCGCACCAAGGTCTACGAAGCGATCGTCAGAGGCGACGACACGTTCGAGGCCGGCATTCCCGAGAGCTTCAACGTTCTCGTCAAGGAAATGCGGTCTCTGGGCCTCAATGTCGAGCTGGAGAACACCAAGCTGGACGACAACCCGGTTCGGCTGCCCGACGCGGCCGAGTGAGCAAGACGTCCGGTCGCGGCTTCCGCGACGGGACGCACCAAATTCTTCGGCCGATGGCCGATCAAGTCGGCGGGCGTTTGGCCCGCGCTAGATGCAAGGGGTTTTCGAGGACCCCGAAAAGGAGAACGGCATGAACCAAGAGGTCATGAATCTCTTCAATCCCCAGGCGCCTGCGCAGGTGTTCGATTCCATCCGGATCTCGCTCGCCAGCCCTGAGAAGATTCTGTCCTGGTCGTTCGGCGAGATCAAAAAGCCGGAGACCATCAACTACCGCACCTTCAAGCCGGAGCGTGACGGCCTGTTCTGCGCGCGCATTTTCGGTCCGATCAAGGACTACGAGTGCCTGTGCGGCAAGTACAAGCGCATGAAGTACAAGGGCGTCATCTGCGAAAAGTGCGGCGTCGAAGTCACGCTGTCGCGCGTCCGTCGCGAGCGCATGGGCCATATCGAGCTGGCCGCGCCCGTCGCCCATATCTGGTTCCTGAAGTCGCTGCCGTCGCGTATCGGCACGCTGCTCGACATGACGCTGAAGGACATCGAGCGCGTTCTCTACTTCGAGAACTACATCGTCACCGAGCCTGGCCTCACCGCGCTGAAGGAGCACCAGCTCCTCAGCGAGGAAGAGTACATGATGGCTGTCGACGAATATGGCGAAGATAGCTTCACCGCCATGATCGGCGCCGAGGCCATCCACGATCTTCTGGCCGGCATGGACCTGGAGAAGATCGCCGGCGATCTGCGTTCGGAGCTGGCTTCGACCACGTCCGAGCTGAAGCAGAAGAAGTATCTGAAGCGGCTTAAGGTCGTCGAGAACTTCATGGAGTCCGGCAACCGTCCGGAATGGATGATCATGAAGGTGGTTCCGGTGATCCCGCCGGACCTGCGCCCGCTCGTCCCGCTGGACGGCGGCCGCTTCGCGACATCGGATCTCAACGATCTCTATCGCCGCGTCATCAACCGCAACAACCGCCTGAAGCGGCTGATCGAGCTGCGTGCGCCCGGCATCATCGTGCGCAATGAAAAGCGCATGCTGCAGGAAGCCGTCGACGCGCTGTTCGACAACGGCCGTCGCGGCCGCGTCATCACCGGCGCCAACAAGCGTCCGCTGAAGTCGCTGTCCGACATGCTGAAGGGCAAGCAGGGCCGGTTCCGCCAGAACCTGCTCGGCAAGCGCGTCGATTATTCCGGCCGCTCGGTCATCGTGACCGGTCCGGAGCTCAAGCTGCACCAGTGCGGCCTGCCGAAGAAGATGGCGCTCGAACTGTTCAAGCCCTTCATTTATGCCCGTCTCGACGCCAAGGGTTATTCCTCGACCGTCAAGCAGGCGAAGAAGCTGGTCGAGAAGGAGCGTCCGGAGGTCTGGGATATTCTCGACGAGGTCATCCGCGAGCATCCGGTGCTTCTGAACCGTGCGCCGACGCTGCACCGCCTTGGCATCCAGGCGTTCGAGCCGATCCTGATCGAAGGCAAGGCTATCCAGCTTCACCCGCTGGTCTGCACGGCCTTCAACGCCGACTTCGACGGCGACCAGATGGCGGTTCACGTACCGCTGTCGCTGGAAGCACAGCTTGAAGCCCGCGTGCTGATGATGTCGACCAACAACATCCTGCACCCGGCTTCCGGCGCGCCGATCATCGTGCCGTCGCAGGATATGGTTCTGGGTCTCTACTATCTCTCGATCGTCAACCAGAATGAGCCGGGCGAGGGCATGGTGTTTGCCGACATGGGCGAACTCCAGCACGCACTCGAGACCAAGGCGGTGACGCTGCACTCCAAGATCAAGGGCCGCTTCCGCACGGTCGATGCGGATGGCAAGGTCGTGTCGAAGATCTACGACACCACGCCCGGCCGGATGATCATCGGCGAGCTTCTGCCGAAGAACGTCAACGTGCCTTATGAGACCGCCAACCAGGAGATGACCAAGAAGAACATCTCCAAGATGATCGACACCGTCTATCGCCATTGCGGTCAGAAGGAGACGGTCATTTTCTGCGATCGCATCATGGCCCTCGGCTTCAGCCACGCCTGCCGCGCCGGCATTTCGTTCGGCAAGGACGACATGCTGATCCCGGATGCCAAGATCAAGCTGGTTTCCGACACCGAGGCTTTGGCCAAGGAATACGAGCAGCAGTACAATGACGGCCTGATCACGCAGGGCGAGAAGTACAACAAGGTCGTCGACGCCTGGGCCAAGTGCTCGGAAAAGGTCGCCGACGAGATGATGGCCCGCATCAAGGCGGTCGAGTTCGAGGACAATGGCCGTCAAAAGCCGATGAACTCGATCTACATGATGTCGCACTCCGGTGCGCGCGGCTCGCCCACCCAGATGCGCCAGCTTGCCGGTATGCGCGGCCTGATGGCCAAGCCTAGCGGTGAAATCATCGAGACGCCGATCATCTCGAACTTCAAGGAAGGCCTGACCGTGCTCGAGTACTTCAACTCGACCCACGGCGCCCGCAAGGGTCTGGCCGACACCGCCTTGAAGACGGCGAATTCGGGTTACCTCACCCGTCGTCTGGTCGACGTGGCGCAGGACTGCATCGTCAACTCCGTCGACTGCGGCACCGACAAGGGCCTCACCATGCAGCCGATCGTCGATGCCGGCCAGGTCGTCGCTTCCGTCGGCCAGCGCGTTCTCGGCCGCACGGCGCTCGACGATATCACGCATCCGGTCACCGGTGAGGTTCTGGTCAAGGCCGGAACGCTGATGGACGAACGCGACGTCGAGCAGATCGAACAGGCCGGCGTCCAGTCGGTCCGCATTCGCTCGGCACTGACTTGCGATGTCAGGGTCGGTGTATGCGCGGTCTGCTACGGACGCGATCTGGCCCGCGGCACCCCGGTCAACCAGGGCGAGGCTGTCGGCGTCATCGCGGCGCAGTCGATCGGCGAGCCGGGCACCCAGCTCACCATGCGTACCTTCCACATGGGCGGTACGGCGCAGGTGGTGGACTCGTCGTTCCTTGAAGCCTCGTATGAGGGCAAGGTCGAGATCCGCAACCGCAACGTGGTGCGCAACTCCGACGGCCAGCAGATGGTCATGGGCCGCAACATGGCGGTGCTGATCCTCGACGAAGCCGGCAAGGAGCGCGCCACGCACCGTGTTACTTATGGTTCGCGCATCTTCGTGGACGATGGCGACAAGGTGAAGCGCGGCCAGCGCATCGCCGAGTGGGATCCCTATACCCGCCCGGTCCTCACCGAAATCGAGGGCAAGGTGGCGTTCGAGGATCTGGTCGACGGCATTTCCGTCCAGGAAACGGCCGACGAGTCGACCGGCATCACCAAGCGCGAGGTCATCGACTGGCGTTCGACGCCACGCGGCAACGACCTCAAGCCGGCGATCGTGGTCCAGGACGCCAAGGGCAAGGTCGGCAAACTGTCGAAGGGCGGCGACGCCCGCTTCCTGCTCTCGGTCGAGGCCATTCTTTCGGTCGAGCCGGGTGCACAGGTTCGCCCCGGCGACGTGCTGGCGCGTATCCCGATGGAAAGCGCCAAGACCAAGGACATCACCGGCGGTCTGCCGCGTGTTGCCGAACTGTTCGAGGCACGCCGTCCGAAGGATCACGCCATCATCGCCGAGATCGACGGCACGATCCGCTTCGGCCGCGACTACAAGAACAAGCGCCGCATCATCATCGAACCGCATGACTCGACGCTTGAGCCGGTCGAATACCTGATCCCGAAGGGCAAGCCGTTCCATCTCCAGGACGGCGACGTCATCGAGAAGGGCGACTACATCCTCGACGGCAATCCGGCGCCGCACGACATCCTGGCGATCAAGGGCGTGGAGGCGCTTGCGTCCTACCTCGTCAACGAGATCCAGGAGGTCTACCGTCTGCAGGGCGTGTCGATCAACGACAAGCACATCGAGGTGATCGTTCGCCAGATGCTGCAGAAGGTCGAGATCACTGCGCAGGGCGACTCGACCTACATTCCGGGCGACCACGTCGACGTGATCGAGCTGGAAGAGGTCAACGAGCGCCTGGTCGAGGACGGCAAGAAGCCGGCCGAAGGCCAGCCGGTGCTCCTGGGCATCACCAAGGCCTCGCTGCAGACGCCGTCCTTCATCTCGGCCGCCTCCTTCCAGGAGACGACCAGGGTGCTGACAGAAGCGGCGGTTGCCGGCAAGACCGACATGCTGCAGGGGCTGAAGGAAAACGTCATCGTCGGCCGTCTGATCCCGGCCGGCACCGGCGGCACGATGAGCCAGATCCGGCGCATCGCCACCTCGCGCGACGAGTTGATCATCGACGAGCGCCGCAAGGCGTCGGGCGTCGAGGTCGCCGATCAGATGCTGACCGACATGGCTTCCGCCCCCCCGGAAGCGCGGGGGGTCAGCTGGCCGGCCACCAACCCCGGCGGGGCACCCGGGGGGGGTGTTTGTGGGTGAGGTGGGG
>NZ_JBVVQC010000055.1:0-5506 GCF_055811515.1 Mesorhizobium sp. WSM4841 | reverse complement strand
GGGGTCTTGGTCGCCGACCATATGCGTACCCACTTGCGTTCCGCCTCGCATAAAGCGGGGCGGTACAGATCTCAGGCAACAAAGCCGTCGGGGCAACCCGGCGGCTTTTTTTGTGTTGAAGTTGGAAAACTTATGCCGCTGGCGACGGAGTGGGAGGAGGCGTCGTCGAGTGTTTGCGACTTATTTCGATCGTCCGGCGCCGCCCCTCATTGCCCTGCCGGGCATTTCTCCCCGTAAACGGGGAGAAAGAAGCTGGCCGCAGCCCTGGCGCTCTTCTGCGACGCTGGAGATTGGCGAAATCTTTGATGACGGCGTCCTTCTCCCTGTTCACGGGGAGAAGATGGCGGCAGCCAGATGAGGGGCGGCGCGACGCTTGCAAGATGGTCAGGACCGGGGCGAAGGCCACTCCTTACAGCTCCGCGGCTTAATCGAAAAACGCTTCCACCACATTGCGCCTACCCAGCATGAAGGCGTCGGCGACATGCTGGAGGGGAGCGAGATCGACATCGGAAACGCCGGCGCGCACGATCTCTGCGAAACGCCTGTAGAGCATCGGGTATTCGGCTTCCGGCTCGTCGTGAACGACGCGGCCGTCGACCGCTAGTTTTGAGCCGCCGCCGGAAAGCACCATCGCGCCGTTGTCCGTCTCGGCCAGGATGTCCCAGCTTTGCGGGCCGGTCTGGCGCCAGTCGAGCTCCATCGTCACCGGCAAGCCGTTCGAGGTGCGGAAGGCGATGTGTGCGGCGATCGGGGCGGCGCGGTTTTCGGGAAAATCGAGGATCGACGAGGTGATGAACATCGCCGGCAATATATGGGTCGCGATCGACAGCGCGTTGATGCCGGGATCGAACACGCCGAAGCCGCCCGGAGCCCAGATCCAGTCCTGGTTCGGGTGCCAGCGGCGCACGTCCTCCTTCCAGTTGATGGCTGCCGATCTTATTGTGGTCGAGCCGAGAAAATCGCGCGCGGCCTTGACTGCCGGGGCATAGCGCGAATGCCAGCTGGCGAACAGCGAGACGCCGTTCGCGACCGCTAGCGCCTTCAAATCCTCGACCTCGCTGACCGTGGCGCCGGGCGGCTTTTCCAGGAAGACATGTTTTTTCGCCGCCAGCGCTGTCCGCGCGGCGTCGTAGCGGAACTGCGGCGGCATGCAGAGCGATACGGCCTCAAGCTCCGGCACCGCGTCCAGCATCGCCTCGATATCAGGAAAATTTGCGATCCCGTCCACCTTGCCGTGCCGGCTGGCGGCGGCGACGAGGCGGTAGTCCCGGTCCTTGGCCAGGGCTGGCAGGTGCTGGTCGCGGACGATCTTTCCCACCCCGACGATGCCGAGCTTGATAGGGTTGCTGTTCGAGGACATGGGAGACTCCACGGATTGGAAAATGCACTGCTCCTGGCAGCGATTGGTTCTCTTAGCAGAGAACCGATGCCGGGCAAGTCGCGGGAGGCTCGCTCGGCGGGCCGAGATAGAGCCCGCTTCAGACTGGCCTTGCTTCAGACTGGCCCTGCTTTGACTGGCCCTGCCTCAGACTGGCACGTCGAAGGTGACGATCGACACTTCGCCTTCGAGCGCGCCTTGATAGGCCGACAGGTGCGGCTCGTCGTCGGGCACGCCGTCAAGGTCGCCGATCTGATCGAGCTCAGCCTCGGCGTAACCTTCGGCCGAGAGCGATTCGAGCGCCCGGCGCACCGCCGAATCGTCGTCGGGCGCGACCAGCATGACGTGGACGCCTTCCGGCTTGCCGTCTTTCCTCTTCCACGCCCGGCCGGTGATGATGGTGACCGGGCGCTCATCATTGTCGTTCACGGGCTGATTCCTCCGGGCGAGGGGATCTGTGCTGTTCATGCCTCTTTTTCGCATGAAGCATGGCCGCGCAACAGCCGAAAGCCGGTCACTTTCTTCCCTCCTCTTGCAAAATGGCGAAAGAAAATTACATGCGCTTTTCGCATGGCTGCCAAGCCTCGGTTTCAGCGTAATATTTGGCGCTCCGGGGTTGACGGGCAACAGGCTTGCGAGTAGAAGCCGCCCAGTCAGAACCGATGTGAGGCTCTCCCTTCCGAAGCGACACGCTTTGGAGTTTGCCTCAAACAGGGTTCGTTTTACGAGCGAAAAGACATTTCCGGCGTGCATGAAGCGGTTTCCGCTTCCTCTGCCATTTGTTCGGGCAAGACCGCGAGGCGCGGTTTGTGGCCCGAATTTGCGTATGGAAATGACGCTTTGAGCGGCCCTGACCGGGCGAGACACGGAATTGAGAGACAAGAGGGTTTAATGCCTACCGTCAACCAGCTGATCCGCAAGCCGCGCATTGCGCCGGTGAAGCGCAACAAGGTCCCGGCCATGCAGCAGAACCCGCAGAAGCGGGGCGTCTGCACGCGCGTCTACACAACGACGCCGAAGAAGCCGAACTCGGCGCTGCGCAAGGTGGCCAAGATTCGCCTGACCAATGGTTTTGAAGTGATCGGCTACATCCCCGGCGAAGGCCACAACCTTCAGGAACACTCGGTGGTGATGATCCGCGGCGGCCGCGTCAAGGATCTTCCGGGCGTCCGCTACCATATCATCCGCGGCGTGCTCGACACGCAGGGTGTGAAGAACCGCAAGCAGCGCCGTTCGAAATACGGCGCCAAGCGTCCGAAGTGACCGAAGCGTAGCCAAGGTCATCCCGGACGGCGCCAGGCGACGATCCGGGATCCAGGCCACCACGCAGAATTGAGGCAGAGAAAAAATGTCCCGTCGTCACAGTGCAGAAAAGCGTGAGATCAACCCGGACCCGAAGTTCGGCGATCTGATCGTCACCAAGTTCATGAACGCCGTCATGTATGACGGCAAGAAGTCGGTTGCCGAGACCATCGTCTACGGCGCGCTCGACCAGGTCCAGTCCAAGACCAAGCAGGAGCCGGTCACCGTCTTCCACCAGGCGCTCGACAATGTCGCGCCGCATGTGGAAGTGCGTTCGCGCCGCGTCGGTGGTGCCACCTACCAGGTTCCGGTCGACGTGCGCCCCGAGCGCCGTCAGGCGCTGGCCATCCGCTGGCTGATCGCCGCCGCTCGCAACCGCAACGAGACCACGATGGTCGACCGCCTCTCCGGCGAGCTGATGGATGCGGCCAACAACCGCGGCACCGCCGTCAAGAAGCGTGAAGACACCCACAAGATGGCAGAAGCCAACCGCGCCTTCGCGCACTACCGCTGGTAAAGCGCGAACGAGACTGAAGAGGCACCTCCCATGGCCCGCGAATATAAAATCGAAGACTACCGCAATTTCGGTATCATGGCGCATATCGACGCCGGCAAGACGACGACCACCGAGCGCGTCCTCTACTACACGGGCAAGTCGCACAAGATCGGCGAAGTTCATGACGGCGCTGCCACCATGGATTGGATGGAGCAGGAGCAGGAGCGCGGCATCACCATCACATCCGCCGCGACCACGACCTTCTGGAAGGGTCGTGACGGCAAGATGCACCGCTTCAACATCATCGACACCCCCGGCCACGTCGACTTCACCATCGAGGTCGAGCGTTCGCTGCGCGTGCTCGACGGCGCCATTGCGCTGCTCGACGCCAATGCCGGTGTCGAGCCGCAGACGGAAACCGTCTGGCGCCAGGCCGACAAGTACCGCGTGCCGCGCATGATCTTCTGCAACAAGATGGACAAGATCGGCGCCGATTTTTACCGCTCGGTCGAGATGATCGGCTCGCGCCTCGGCGCGCATGCCGTCGTCATGCAGCTGCCGATCGGTGCTGAGACCGAGTTCAAGGGCATCGTCGATCTCGTCGAGATGAACGCGCTGGTCTGGCGCGACGAAACGCTGGGCGCTGCCTGGGACGTCGTCGAGATCCCGGACGATCTCAAAGCTCGTGCGGAAGAGTACCGCGAGAAGATGATCGAAGCCGCCGTCGAAATGGACGAGACGGCGCTTGAGAATTACCTCGAAGGCAAGATGCCCGACAATGACGAGATCCGCGCGCTGATCCGCAAGGGCACCATTGCGGTGAAATTCTACCCGATGTTCTGTGGCTCCGCCTTCAAGAACAAGGGCGTGCAGCCGCTGCTCGACGCCGTTGTCGAATACCTGCCGTCGCCGGCCGACGTTCCGGCCATCAAGGGCGTCGACGCCAAGACCGACGCCGAGATCGAGCGTCATGCCGACGACAACGAACCGCTGTCGATGCTTGCCTTCAAGATCATGAACGACCCGTTCGTCGGCTCGCTCACCTTCGCCCGCATCTATTCGGGCAAGCTCACCAAGGGCATCTCGGTCGACAACACGGTCAAGGGCAAGAAGGAGCGCATCGGCCGCATGCTGCAAATGCATGCGAACTCGCGCGCCGACGTCGAAGAGGCTTTCGCCGGCGACATCGTCGCCTTGGCCGGCCTCAAGGACACGACCACGGGCGACACGCTCTGCGATCCGCTGCATCCGGTCATCCTCGAGCGCATGGAATTCCCCGATCCGGTCATCCAGATCGCGATTGAGCCGAAGACCAAGAACGACCAGGAAAAGATGGGCCTTGCGCTGCATCGCCTGGCCGCCGAGGACCCGTCCTTCCGCGTCAAGACCGACGAGGAATCAGGCCAGACGATCATTTCCGGCATGGGCGAGCTCCACCTCGACATCATCGTCGACCGCATGCGTCGCGAGTTCAAGGTCGAGGCCAATGTCGGCGCGCCGCAGGTGGCCTATCGTGAGACGATCACCCGCAGCCAAGAGCAGGACTACACCCATAAGAAGCAGACCGGCGGCACGGGCCAGTTCGCCCGCGTCAAGATCCTGTTCGAACCAAATCCGGAAAGCAGCGAATTCCTGTTCGAATCCAAGATTGTCGGCGGCGCTGTGCCGAAGGAATACATCCCCGGTGTCGAAAAGGGCATCAACAGCGTCATGACGTCGGGTCCGTTCGCCGGCTTCCCGATGATCGGCGTCAAGGCGACGCTGATCGATGGTGCCTACCACGACGTGGATTCCAGCGTTCTGGCCTTCGAAATCGCTGGCCGTGCCTGCTTCCGTGAAGCGGCGCCCAGGCTTGGCGTGCAGTTGCTCGAGCCGATCATGAAGGTCGAAGTGGTGACGCCGGAAGATTATGTCGGCAGCGTCATCGGCGATCTGAACGGCCGTCGCGGCCAGATCCAGGGCCAGGAAGCCCGTGGCGTGGCGGTGGTTATCAACGCGATGGTGCCGCTCGCCAACATGTTCAAATACGTCGACAACCTGCGCTCGATGAGCCAGGGCCGCGCGGCCTACACGATGCAATTCGATCACTACGAGCCGGTGCCGACCGCGGTCGCTCAGGAAGTCCAGAAGAAATACGCGTAACCAGAACGGGTTGCAGCGCTAACTTAATTCAAAGCCCGCACGGGCGAGCAGGAATGGAGACATCACATGGCAAAAGGTAAATTCGAGCGTACAAAGCCTCATGTGAACATCGGCACGATTGGCCACGTCGATCATGGCAAGACGTCGCTGACGGCGGCGATCACCAAGTATTTTGGCGAATACAAGCG
>NZ_JBVVQC010000054.1:0-23690 GCF_055811515.1 Mesorhizobium sp. WSM4841 | reverse complement strand
GGAAGCCTCTTTGAATCACGCTAACCTGCGGCGGGCCACAAATTACACGCCGTCGTTAACCTGAACTCGTTGCCCTGTCGAATCGGTCGCCAGTTCCCTGGCGGAACCGGCGACCCGACTGCATACCAAGGCGTTCGGATCAGATCGTGGCGGTTACTGGAGCTTTCTCGGGTCGCCCGCCGACAGCCGCGCGGCATCGCGATGAAGCAGCATGACCTGTTCGGCGTCCGATATTCGGTCGTAAATCGGCTCCAGCGCACCGTCCTCATCGAGTGCGAGAGCACCCGACAGATCGGGTGAAAGCACCGTCAGCTTCTGCTTGATGCCCGCCAGTTCCTCGTTGCCGAGCGTCAGCCAGCTGTTGGCGCCGCAATAGCCTGCGAAGTCCTTACTGGCGAGAACGCTGTGCGGATATTTCTTGGTCAGGGTCTGGAGGCGCTGGACCTCGTTTACAGCCGAGCCGAAGACAGAGAATGTTAGCCGGTCGGTAAGTCCGACATTGCCGAACATCACATTGCCGACATGCAGGCCGATGCCAAATTTTATGTCGCCCAATCCCTGCTCCTTTCTGCGCAGATTGAGATCCATCATGCGCGCGGTGGCCTTGTGCGTTGCCGCAAGAGCAGCCTGGCAGGCGGTCTCGGACTGCGCACGGTGCCTTTCGCAAGGGTAGACGGCAATGAAGCCATCCCCTATGAAACTCATGATCTGCCCGCCTCTGCGATTGAAAGGTGCAGCAATGGCATCGAAAAACTGGTTCAGCGTGTCGATGTAGATTTCGCGGCCGGAAGTTTCGGCAAGCCTTGTCGACCCGCGCATATCGGCCATGACCAGTGCAGCCCGGATTGTGTCGCCCTCGCCGCGCTTGATCTGGCCGTCCAGCACGCGCCTGCCGGCGTCGCCGCCGAGATAAGTGATCATCATGTTGTCGGCGAGCTTGGTGAGCACCGCCATCTTGGTTGCAATAGCGAGATGGTTCTGGATGCGCAGCAGCGCCGAAATCATGCTGTCGCTGAAGCCTGAAGCACTGTCGGTGGACCAGGACCCGATCATGCCCTGACTGGTATTGCCGCTGAAGGGATGGACGAAAGCCATGTAATCGGTCACGCCCATAAGCCTGAGTTCATCGAAAACAGGAAATTCCGACGGCACCGACGGGTCGAGCCGGCGCCGCAGATGGTCGAGCTTGTTGCTGAGCAGATGGTAGTATGGGCTGGTCAGGAATCTGTCAGAATGAACGCCGTCCTTTTTGCGGAAGCCTTCCACTTCCATGCCCTGGCCGCGAAGCCAGGTGAAGCCAAGCGCGTCATAAAGCGGATGAAGCATCGAAAAGCTCAAATGCACCCGCTTCAGCGGCAGGCCGGCAGCAGCCAGCCGTTCACAAAAGCCCTTTACCAATGTTTCAAGGTCGTTGCCCGCCAGCGCCGATTGGGTCAGCCAATCGGCAACCTTATCCATGAGAATGGTGGAAATTTCTGCTTGCGCTGTGCTCATGCTATCTTGAGACCCGTCAAAGACGAGCCATTCTCCTTTGATCCGCCACGACACGGTCCGCTAACGACCCAAAGATAAGACCCTCGAAGTCAATAAAGCCGGCTTCGGCGGTAAAAGCCGGCGAAGGGGCATTATGTGGCGAGGCTGCCGGCGGAGTGCAATCATGATCCTGCCATCGGGCAAAGAATTCGCCGGCTCAGACGCCATTTAGGCTTTCACCACCGTCTCTCGGGCTAGCCCGAGGTGGCCAAAAACATTGCGTGTGTCGACGATCAGAAGAGCGTGATCAGCGATCGCCTGATAGTCGATCGCGTCGTGGTCGGTTGCAACGACGACAGCATCGAAATCCTTCAAGACCGCCTCGGTCAATTCGACCGAGCGCCGCCCCTTGCTCGCCATATGCTCCCGTGTGGTCGGTATCTCGGTAACATGCGGATCGTGGAATTCCGCCTTGCCGCCCCATTCCTCGATGAGTTCAATGAGCCGCAATGAGGGACTTTCGCGGATGTCGGGCACATTCTTCTTATAGGCGAGCCCGATGATGAGAATGCGCGAGCGGCTGAGCGCCTTGCCGCAGCGCCGGTCCAGCGCCTTCGCCAGTTCATCGACCACATGACGCGGCATGGCCGTGTTGATCTCTGCCGCCAGCTCGATGAAGCGGGTCGGCAGTTCGTATTCGCGCGCCTTCCACGTCAGGTAGAAGGGATCGATCGGAACGCAGTGCCCGCCAAGTCCGGGGCCAGGATAGAAAGGCATGTAGCCGAAGGGCTTGCTCTTTGCCGCCTCGATCACCTCCCAGATGTCGATGCCCATCGCACCGAGCACGACCTTCAACTCGTTGACCAGGGCTATGTTGACCGAGCGGAAGATGTTTTCCGTCAGCTTGACCGCCTCGGCGGTCGCCGTGGTGGAAACCGGAACGACGGTCTTGACCACGCCCTGGTAGAAAGCCTGCACGAGTATCGCCGCTTCAATGCCGTCGCCTGCCACGACCTTGGGGATCGTCGCGACTTCAAAGCTGCGGTTGCCGGGATCCTCGCGTTCGGGCGAGAAGCCGAGGAAGAAGTCTATCTTCGACTGCAAGCCGGTTTCTTCCAGTATGGGCTTGATCACGTCGTCGGTGGTGCCGGGATAAGTGGTCGATTCCAGCACGATCAGCTGGCCGAGACGCAGATGCTTCGCAATGGTGCCTGCCGTGTTCCTGACAAAGGAGAGGTCCGGCTCACGGTTTTTCGTCAGCGGTGTCGGAACGCAGATGATGATGACATGGCAGACGGCCAGTTCGGCAAAATCCGCAGTGGCGCGGAACCGTCCGCCCGCCACCTGGCCGGCAAGGGCTGTCGACGTCACCGCCTCAATATAGGATTGGCCGTTGTTCAGGCTCTCGACCTTCTGGGCTTCGATGTCGAAGCCGGAAACCGGGAAGCCGGCGCGTGCGATCGCAACCGCCAGCGGCAACCCGACATAGCCCAGTCCGATCACGCCGACTTGCGCGGCGCGCGTCGAAATCCGGTTCAGAAGACGGTCATATGTCGATCGTGAGGCGTCCAAAAATCTGCTTTCCGTCAATTCGGACAGACCGTCCGCTCCCATGGCGAAGCTCACCTGGTTCCCCAAGAACCCCGAGGCATATTGCGGAAAATCGTTTTCCGCAAGCCGTCGTCAGACCGGCACCTTCGCCTTCAGACTTGCGGCGGCCATCGCATAGCCGCCGGCGGCGCCATCGATGAAATGAACGTGATCGCGCTGCAGCGGCGAGGCGACGAGGCATGTCATCAAGGCCGATTTCTGGCGGTGCAGGCCATAGTTGCAGATGCCCGCCTCTTCCGCCTGTTTCAGCCGGTTCTCGATCCGTTGCAACACATCCGCGTCAACGTCGATAGTCATCTTCAAGCCGTCGTCGAACTTCCGGAAATCCGAATTGCTGGCCACGTCGCGTTTGTAGATCTTCGGATCGAAACTGCCGATCGTCCAGCCATATCTGTCGGCGACAGCCGTAAGCGTCAGCAGGAACAATATCCACAGCTTCGACAGCCACCGCCATCCTGCCGGTGCCATGGCCCGCGCCTCGATATCGAGGCCGGCGGGCGAAAAACTGTAGGCCGGCCCGTTCACCGGCAACGGGTGGCCATCGCGTTCCTGCCCGCCGGCAAGGGCGATGATGTCGGAAGCCAGAACCTGAAAACCGCGCAAGTCGCGCGACGCCCCCGGTATGGCTATGATCGAGACGATTTCGCCATGCCGGGCTTCGATCGGGTTCCAGCGGCAGGAGAGGCCGGTCAGATCCGGCCGCGCGCCGGCCGGCGCAGGATCGATGCGGTAGCGCCCCGCTTTCATCTCAGCTTCCGCCCAACTGCCGCCACCGCCGGCGAACATGGCATAGAAGACCGCTTCGGAGGCCCGGAACCTCGCCACGCGAACGTCGAGGCCTTGCGCTCTTATATCCTTTATCGGCACGATTGCGGCACGCAAGGTCAGGTCCAGTTCGTCCGCCACCCATCTCTGGACAGCCGCCAGCGCGTTGCGGGTGATCTCCAGCGCCGAGCCGGGAAACGCCACGAGCGCGCCGTCGCCGCCGAAGACAAAGGGAAGATCTTGCCGACCCAGCGCATTGAGCAGCGCCGAAATGACGCTGGCGCCAGCCATATTGACGGTTTTATAGCGCCCAGCCTCGATCGCCTTGGTCGAGCCGACGATGTCGGCGGTGGCCAGCGCCCAGCCATCCGGGAGAGGCCGATAGTTATCGATATCGGCAACGCTTTCGAATTTTGCGAAAACCGGCAAAGAAGCGACAAACGGGTCGGACGCGGCAGCTGTTTCCATAAGCATCGGATAGCACATTCCACTGCTTGAAGGTGAAGTCGATCATGCTTTGAAATTGACTTGCGCAGACTTTCCGATGATAGGGTCCGGCGATGCGAATTGCCTTCTACGCGCCGCTGAAGTCGCCCAATCATCCCGTTGCCTCCGGCGACCGCCAGATGGCACGGATGCTGGTCAAGGCGCTGGAGCATGGAGGGCATGGCGTCGAACTAGCATCCGAATTGCGCTTCTATTTACGCGAACCGGAGTCGAAAAGTTTCGATGCGCTCAAGATCGAGGCCCGAGAGGAAGCCGCGCGGCTGGCAAAGCTTTGGGATTGTGACGGCAAGCCCGATCTCTGGTTCTCCTATCATCCCTATTACAAGGCGCCCGACCTGATCGGACCCGAGCTGGCGTCGGCCTTTGCTATTCCCTATGTGACAGCGGAAGCCTCCTATTCGAGGCGGCGCAACGTCGGTTTGTGGGCCGATACGCAAGCGTTGGTGGCGCGAGCCGTCGAACAGGCAGCGCTGAACATCTGCTTCACGCAAAGGGATCGTCAGGGACTGACGGATGCGATTCCCGACGCCGCTCTCGGTATGCTTTCGCCCTTCATCGACACATCGGTATTCCGGGAAATGCCGGCACGGGGTTGTCCGACGCGCCTCGTTACCGTCGCCATGATGCGCCCGGGCGACAAAGTCGAAAGCTATCGCATGCTGGCGCAGGCGCTCGGTCCGATCGGCCACCTGCCCTGGACCATGTCGGTCGTCGGGGATGGGCCTGCCCGTGACGAGGTCAAAGCGCAATTCGCCGGCTTGCCCGCCGACCGTATCGAATGGCTTGGCGCGATTGAGCCAGCCGCCGTGCCGGATGTCCTCTACAGTGGGGGAATTTACGTCTGGCCGGGTTACGGCGAGGCCTATGGCATTGCCTATCTTGAAGCACAGGCCGCCGGCCTTCCGGTGGTGGCACAGGACATCGCCGGCGTGCCGGAGGTCGTGCGGGATGGCCAGACCGGGTTTCTCACCCCGCCGGGCGATGTGGCGGCGTTCGCTTCTGCCATTGAAAGGCTTCTCGCCCGTAACGACGAAAGAACCATCATGGCCGCGGAAGCCAGACGTTTCATCCTCGAAGAACGTTCCCTCGGTGCTGCAGTGGCGCGTCTGGCCGAACTTCTAGCGAAGATCCCTGTTTCATGACATCCGATCAGATCTGGCGGCCCTTGGTGGAAGAACTGGCGTGCCGGCAACGGCCGGACCGTAAGGCAGAGTTTTGGCTGCGCGACGACGACGCCGTGGATCCGACGCCTGCGCTTGATCGGCTGCTCGACGTCACCGGTGAATTCGCGGTTCCGGTCACTCTGGCCGTCATTCCGGCCCTGACTGATGAGAAGCTTGTCGCCCGGCTTGACGACGCGCCGCATGCCACGGTCGCCATCCATGGCTGGGCGCACCGAAATCATGCGCCCGAGCACCAGAAAAAGCAGGAGCTCGGCGCGCATCGGCCACGCGAGGCGGTGCTCGATGATCTGGCCCGCGGGCTGACGCACGTAACCGACCTGCACGGCGCACGTGCCGTTCCGATGCTGGTGCCGCCCTGGAACAGGATCGACGCCGGCTTGGTATCCGACCTTGGATCGATAGGATTTTCGGCATTGTCGGTCTATGGGCCGCCGAGGCCGGCTTCACTTGCGGTCATCAACAGCAATGTCGACATCATGGATTGGCATGGCACGCGCGGCTGCCGCGATCATGGCCTATTGGTTCAGGCTATCATCGCGCAATTGCAGCATGCAATCGACGGCGGCGAACCGGTCGGCCTGCTCACCCACCATCTCGTACATGATGAATCGGCCTGGCTCTTCCTCGAACGGCTGTTCACAGTCACCGCACAGACTGAAGCCTGCGCATGGCTTCCGATCAGGACATTGATCGGGCGCAGCGCCGGTAGAGGAAAATAGCTCAGCGCTTTTTGCGCAATGAGACTGGAAATTTGAGCGTCTGGCCATCCCGCGCGGCAAAAGCGCCGGTAAACTTGTCTTTGGCCAGTTTCTCGATCTCGTCCAGTTCCGCGTCGGTCCGTGTCGGATCGTGGTGAAACAGCGCAAGCCCCCGCGCACCGGCCGCCTCACAGAGCTTGACGCCCTGTTGCCATGTCGAGTGCCCGTAACCGCGGCGGCGTTCCATTTCCTCCTCGGTATAGGTGCAATCGTAAATGACGAGGTCGGCATCTTCGATCAGGCCGAGCACCGCCTGATCGAGTTTGTCCGGTTCGTGCTCAGTGTCTGTGATCACCGCCACGACGCGGCCGCCCCACTCCACTCGGTAGCCTATGCAGCCGCCCGGATGGATAAGACTGCCGGTTCGGACCACCACCCCTTCGCGCGGCCGAAGCACGTCTCCGGATACGAAATCGCGATAGTCGAGGCTTGCCTTGCAGATCTCCAGTTTCACCGGAAACCACGGCGGCCGCATGAACTCATCGACCATCTGCCGGGTCGTCATGTGTCCTGCAAGATGCCCGGACCAAAGCGTAACCTTGACGCTCCGGTCATAGATCGGCGCAAAAGACGGCAGCCCGATGATGTGATCGTAATGGCAATGGGTGAAAAGCAGGTCGAAATCGGTCACGGCCAACGCCTGAAGCGCCCCGCCGGCAGGCCGTAGGCCAGAGCCTGCGTCGAACAGAAGCGTATGCTTACCGCATCGCATCTCAATGCAGATTGTGTTGCCGCCATAGCGAGAGAATTCTGGCCCTGATACCGAAATGCTGCCGCGCACACCCCAAAACCTGACCAGGAAAACGTCGTCGTCCATGCTACCCCTTCGCCCATCCTAGCCAAACAACCGCTGCTAGGCGAGACAGGCTTTCTCCGGGTGACCTTCTCAGCAAGAGGACAGTCCCATCACGACAGCGAGGATCGAGCGCACGTCATACGTTATTTGGCGCTTCGTGCGTCGATCAGATCCGCGGTCGTATGGCTTAGGCGATCGGCAAGAACCCGCAATATCTCGATGGTCATTTCCGGGAACTCCCTCATAAGCCTCAGGAAATGATCCTTGCGGATTCTCAAGGCTTCCAGCGGACTTGCCGCTCTTACGGTGGCAGTGCGGGAGCTGTTGCACAATATGGCGATCTCGCCAACAATCGAATTTGGCTCCAGTTCGGCAACTTTTATCGGTCCGCTGTCGGAATCGACCAGAATATCCGCCCTGCCTGAAAGGATGACATAGGCGGCGTCTCCCTCGTCGCCCTGCCGGAAAAGGATCTGACCGGCGCTGTAGCTCACACGATCGGATGTGAACGCAAGCAGCTTGAGCTTTGTCGGCTCGATGGCAGAGAACAAGGGAACGCGTTGCAGCATTGCAACTTCATCCTTGAGCAGCATTGTCGCAAACCTTCCCAAAATTCGCGTTTGCCAGACTAGAGCAACGGACGCCCAGATGGAATGAATTCTGTTTCCGGGATGGCGAGACAAACCACGCGAAAGGTGGCGAGCCCGATGTCGTGCGATCGGGCGATGCCGCCTGACTAATGGGCGTCCGCCAACCGGAAACCCGAAGAGCCGGGTGAATTTGCGGCAAACCCCTTCGGGTTTTCGGCGCGGATGTGGTCCCGCTACGCCCTTCGCCGAATCCCTTGACCTTGCAGTAAATTCCCACCGGCAGAATGATCCCATCTGAAAGTCCGTTGCTCTATGACAACAGTTCCTTGAAGATACCGTTCCCTGCCAAAAGTGTCTCGGGTGTTCCGTCTTCCACCAATTTACCCGAGTCGAAGACGATAACGCGATCGAACATCATCCCAATCGCCGGATTCGTCACGACCCACACAATTGCCGGCGAATGGTCGTCGCGCCTGGCTTCCTCGAGCACGTTTCGCAGCACCTTATCCTGCATGCGCTGGTCGAGCGCCGACAGCGGCCGGTTGAGAATGAGAAAATCAGGACGCTTGAGCAGGGCCCGGGCAACATCGAGCTTCTGTCGCTGTCCACCGGTCAGCCGCCTGCCGCCGGAGCCGACGTTGAAGTCCAGGCCGACATCCAGAAGTTCGGCATAAAGCCCCAGTTCGTCAAGAATGTCATAGACGATGGAGCGTATGCGGTCCGGCGCGTCGGGATGGTTGTTGCCCACACGCCCGAACAGGACATTATCCATGACGGTGGCCGCGGCAATGTATTTGGCAGGATCATACCGTTCGATCGCATTTTGCAGCTGGGGCGGCAGGTTTTCATAGAAGCGGTTGCGTGCAGCGACGATCTTGCTCATCAGCTCGTCGCTCAGCAGGCCGAAGCGGTGCCGGGGCTCGATATAGGCAAAGCTCAAGGTGACGATCATGGCGCGGTCGTTCTCCGAAACCGCCTCGTGGGGACGGTTCTTGAGCCGTTGCAGCAAGGTTTCGTAGGTGGGTATCTCCTCGGCGCTCATGAAAGCGAGCTGCTGGAAGAACTGGTGATCGGGCGGCAGGTCGGCAAACAGCTCGATCGCCTGTTCGGCGATCTCCATGCCCATTTCGTAGAGCGTGCGGTCGAGGCCGGCCTGCCTCAGCACAGAAGCAAAATAGGGATTGGCCGCTAGAGCCCTGTCGGCCAGTTCGGGGCCGGCGGCAGCGCCGAAGAGCAGGTTTTGGCCGATCGTTGCTTCCTTGTTGTAGGCGCCCGGTTCGAAAGGAACCACCAGTTCGCTCAGCCCTTCGTGTTCCAGCCGGGTTCGCAGCGCCGCACGCAGTTCGACGATCCGCCTGGCAAGCTCCGTGTGACGCGTGAGGTCGGCCGAAGAGCGCAAGCCAAGATCCAGAATGTCGCGCGATAAAACAACCGCGTCGAGCACCCGGCGTACGGCTTCAAAGAGGTCGTGCGGGCCGGTAGCGCCGGCGGAAGCATAGTTGATCCAGTCGCTGTGGATATCAAAATCCGGATTGCCCGACCGGCGCGCCTCGTGGATGTTCCAGCGGTGCTGGTCTGCCGCAGCACCGTCATAAGGCACCGATGTCAGCGGCGCATGCTTCAACCCGTAGAGCAGGTTATCGCGGAGGCTTGCCTGGAACAGGAAAACATCCGACGAGGCATAGGACATGCGCCGGCCGGTCACTGCTTCGGGGAGTTCAAGCAGGTCGTCGGCGCCCGAAGCGATCCTTCCGCTGTCCGGCCAGTTCAGCCGCGCGAAGGCTTCTGCAAGCGCCTCGGCTCCACCTGTTGCGGTACTGACCAGCGCCACCGTCTCACCCGGCTTGATCTGGAGGGAGATACGGTCGAGGAGCATTGCACCGCCATCGTCTGCTATGGACAGACTGATCGCCGACAGGGGGTTGGTCATCGGATCGGGATCGTCGATCGTCAATGCCCCGATTCTCGGCGCAATGAGACCCTCGGCGGTGAACTGTTCAACGACCTGCTGATATTTGACCTGGATATCCTGCCGCGCCTGATCCCAGTCGATCAGTTCTTTCATCGGTCCGGGCAGGTCCTTGTAGGCGCCGATCACGGCCACGAGCTGACCGACGTCCAGCCGCCCCTGGATGACTAGATACCCGCCGATCATGTAGAACAGAAAGGGCGTGACCTGCGCGAGAAAATTGTTGAGGAACTTCACCATGAATTTCCATTGGTAAAGATCGAAGCGGATCTTAAAGATGAGCCCGAGCCGGGCAGCTATGTCGGCGCGCTCGTAGTTTGATGTGTCGTGGACGTGAACCGCGCCGATGCCGTCGACGATTTCGCCAACCCGGCCCGAAAGCGCGCGCGCCGTCAACTGCCGTTCGCGCCCGAGCACGATCAGCCGCCGCCGCATTCGCGGGATGAGCGCGATCTGGATCACCACGATCACGGCCGCTATCATTCCGAGCCAGAAGTTCTGGACCACGATGAACAGCATGGCCGTCAGCGCCTGGCCGCCGAGCAGCACAGGCTGCACGAAGGCATCGCCGATGAAGCCGCCCAGCGGCTCCACCTCGTCCTTCACCATGGTCGCCACTTCGGCGGATTTCACCCGCTTGAAGTAAAACGGCGGAAACCGCAGCACACGATCGATCAGATCGAAGCGGATACGCCGCAGCATGCGCTCGCCGAGGCGGCCCTTGTAGGTGTTGATGTAGAGTTTGAACAGGCCGTTGATGACGACTAGTAAGAGGAACACAAGGCTCAGGGCAAACAGCGTCGCCTTGCGGTCGAGCTCAAAACCGGAGAAGAACTGGACCTCTCCGATGAACGGCAGGTTATAGTGCAGCCTCATGAATGGCTGGGTCGCGCCCGGTTGCTCGAAGCCGCTACCTTGGATCGGGCCGTTGACGATCAGCTTCGGCAGGTCGAAGGACATGAAATACGGGATCATCGAAAGCACGACGATCATCAATATCCAGAGCTGCTGCTTCTTGGTGTGCGTCCAGATATAGCGGGCTATGCTGGGTTCCATATGGACCCCTCAGTTGGAGGGATGCAGGATGTAAAAGCACCTGCTGGCCAATGGCGTATCGGCAATTTCTTCGTCGCCAACGACAAGCTCGAAGCTGCAGCGCACGGAGATTGTCCTGCGCTCAACGATGGAAGGAACCTGCGAGGCGGCGCGATCCAGTTCCGGCGCATGGTCGATGATAACGTCATAGGCATTGTTGATCAGCGAAGAAAGCAGCTGGCCAAACGGTTCGCGGCTTCCGCAGTGTTTTGGCGAATAGAAGAGCAGCACGAGGCCGCCGCTGCGCCGCTGGTGCTGGCGGATGGACGCCGATGGTCCGGA
Source organism: Mesorhizobium sp. WSM4841 (assembly GCF_055811515.1). Classification (NCBI taxonomy): domain Bacteria; kingdom Pseudomonadati; phylum Pseudomonadota; class Alphaproteobacteria; order Hyphomicrobiales; family Phyllobacteriaceae; genus Mesorhizobium; species Mesorhizobium sp. WSM4841. The sequence continues at coordinate 12,660 of NZ_JBVVQC010000054.1, read as the reverse complement.
CAGATGCAACAGGCTCTCTCCGGCACCGGGCAATGGCGAAGCCGCTTGCAGCATAATCACGTCCGCGAATTAAACAGCCTTGCGGGAGGCAAGATTGCGTTGTGTCGCCCGAAATCCCAACATACAAGACCAATATGATGGATGTCACGCAACCACGCAATGCCGGCCTGGAATGGCACGAGCAAGCCTTGGACCTCACGCGGGGAATTGCTGCCTATGTCAACTGCCCGGTGGTGGCAGGGCTGGCCCGCGTCATCACCAAGCATCCGAAGGCCGATATCGCCAACGCCTTCAACCACAAGCAGGTCGCCTGCAAGATGTGGGCGCTCGACAGGCTGTTCGAAAGCTGCGGTGGCCGGTTCGGGCGCATATGGGTTCTGGGTGGATGGTACGGCGTATTGCCGGCGATGCTTTTCGACGACGCCCGCTTCGACATCGCGGCGGTCGATAGCATCGACATCGATCCCGAAGTCGCGCCGGTCGCCCGAACCCTCAACCGGGAAGCCGGCGACCGGTTCCGGGCGCTGACGGCAGATATGTACGCACTCGACTATGCGGCCGGGCGGCCCGACCTGGTGGTCAATACGAGCTGCGAACACATAGCCGATCTGCGCGCCTGGCTTGCTCTGCTTCCGCGGGGCACGACTGTACTGCTGCAATCGAACGATTATTTCAGCGAGCCGACGCACATCAACTGCGTGCCTTCACTTGCAGCCTTCGAAGCAATGGCGGCGCTACGGGAGGTGCGGTTCTCCGGCGAACTGCCAACAAAAAATTATACGCGCTTCATGCTGATTGGAACTGTTTAATGCGTTTCGCCCAAAAGCGCGTAGCGCGTCGCACGAATCTCGCCAGACGCGACGCGCGTTAGGATCTATCGTCTGTTTGATCATGAACTTTTCCGAAACCGGGCCCCACTTTTTAGGGACCATGTTCGATACCGCTCGCGCAGGATTTGCGCCGAGCGACGCGCGCCTTCCAGATCGAGACGATGCGCGGCTGGCGTCGGTCCCACAAGCGCCTGTTCGATCGCTTGCGCCAAACCTTCAGGCGTTAGGTCGTTTTCCATCAGCACCGTTGCAAGATCGAGTTCTTCGAGCATCAGGGTGCGAACCGTCTGTTCGGTTTCCCCGCCGCCTGCAAATGGAACGAGCAGAGAGCGACAACCCGCGCGCAGGACATCGCAGACCGTGTTGTAACCCGCCTGCGAGACTGACAGGCGGGCGCCGGTCAGCAGGCTGGCGAAATCCTCGCGGAACCGGAAGATGGACAGGACCGGCGAGGCATCGCGTGCGATCGCGTCAAACTCGTCTTTCGGCAGGTTTGGGCCGGTGATCAAACACCATTTCCAAGCGTTGTTGGCATTCCGCGCCGCTGCGATGGTGGAGCTGACAAGGCTCTTTCCGGCAGCCCCGCCGCCAACCGACACCAGAACGTCGAAGCGCTCGGAGGCCGCGGGCGGCGGCGGCGCGGCAACGAGCCCTGTGTAGGTGACCTCGGCCCTGATCGCCCCAGCCAGTGGAAATGTCTTGTCGATGGTTGCGAAAGCCGGATCGCCGTGGACCATAACAAGGTCGAAATGGCTGTTGATCAGATCGACCGTTTCCTCGTTCCGGCCCGGCTTGACGCGCTCCTGAAGGATATCACGGACGGACGTCGCCAGCAGCGGTCTGGGCGACATCGCGTCGATGGCCTCGATCAGCGGAAGGAGTTCGAAACGCATCTGCCGGCGTCCAAATGGAAACGCCTCGACAATGACGATATCAGGCCTGCAATCCCGGAATGCCTGGAGCAGCATCTCTGAACGGCATTTTTTGAAATCATCGTCGATGGGTTTGCCCTGCAGGTCGACAAGTCCGGAAAATCCTTCATCACCGGAGGTGACAGGTGGCAGGGTTACAGATTTTACACCCAGTCCCGGAAACCCCGCGATCGGCGCTCCACCGGTCACGACGGTTACGTCAAACCCGTCATCGACCAGAGCCGCCGCAATGCGGCTGGCGCGCGCGAGATGGCCGATACCGAGCAGGTGCTGGACATAGAAGAAAGCGCGCAGCCGCTTCATTCGGCGGCCCGCCACTCCCGCTCGAACAGTTCCGTGAGCTGTCCAATGCTTGCCATATGATCGAAATTGCCGCGCACGCGCCGCTCTGCGGCGTCGCCGAGGCGGGCGCGCAACACGGGATCACGGATCAGGCGCTCCAGCGCCTGTGCCAGGGCAATTGGGTTTTCCGTCGGAACCAGCAGCCCGGTTTCATCCGGCGATAAAAGCTCCGGTACGCCGGAAATATCGGTCGATACGCAGGCAAGCCGCTGGCTAGCCGCCTCCACCAGAACATTCGGCAGACCGTCCCGGTCGCCATTTGCTGCGATCCTGCAGGCCAGGGCGAAGATATCGGCACAGCGGTAGTGCTCAAGCACCTCCTCCTGCGCAAGCGCGCCTTTCCAAGAGACGCGACCATCCAGGCCGAGCTTTTGCGCCAGCGCCTTGAACCGTTCCAGTTCCTCGCCGCCGCCGATATGCTCGAAACGCCACGCCAAATCACCAGGCAAGAGGGCAAGGGCCTCCAGCAAGGTATCGTAACCTTTCTTTTCAACGGCGCGCCCGACACTCAGAACGATAACCGGTTCGGCCGGCGCCGAGCCGTCATGCTGTTTTCGCGCCTCGCCGAAACCGCCGAAGCGATCAAGGTCTAGCCCATGATAGCTCAGATGCACAGACGAGTTGCCGTTAGCGAGTTTTTTCAGACGGTCGAAGCCGGCTTTCGTGCAAGTGACCGTCCAGCGCGCCGAGGAAAGCTTGCCAGCCAGATCCCAGTCCGCCGAAGTCCAGATGTCCTTGGCATGGGCCGAGCAGCTCCAGGGCAGGCCACGAAGCTGGCTGGCATAGCGCGTCACCGATGCCGGTGTGTGCGCGAAATGTGCATGCAGCCAGCTCGCGCCTTCCGGCCATTCGGCCGCCAGCACGAGCGCTTGCCCGAAGCGGCGCGCGCGATTGCGCGTAAAGTCGCGGCGGATATCGGTAGCCAGCGATCCGAGCGCGCGCCAGAAGCCCGGCCGCAGCAGATAAGCAAACAGCGAGCGAACCACGCGCAGCGGCTCTTCATGCAGATATTCCGGCAGATAATGGACGGGCGCTTTGATCTCGTCATGCACAGGGTGGCGTTTTGCGTCGGTCGGCCGCCTGAGCGCGACGAGTATCAGGTCGAACCCCGCACGCTCCAGACCGAGCAGTTCCTGCGCGATGAAGGTTTCCGACAGCCGCGGATAGCCCTTCAGAACCACGACGATCTTGCGATGTTGCAACTCAGTTCATGCCTTCAATGACCGAAAGGTGATGGCCGCCCCGCCGGTCGAGCAGTTCCGCGACGATTTCGGAAATGTGAGGCAGCCCTTCCAGCGTCAGATGCGGATGGCTCTGCGATGGGCCGGGCCGGTCCGGCAGCACCTCCAGTGCATTGGCAAACCGCTGGGAATCCTCGGCTTCTTCCGGCAAAAGCATCTCGATGAGGCCGAGTTCGGCTGCGCGCCGTGCTCGGATCAGTTGTTCCTCGCGGGGCTTGACGCGCGGCACGATCAGCGCCGGCTTGTCGAAAGACAGTATCTCGCAATAGGTGTTGTAACCGCCCATCGCCACGACTGCCTTGGCGCCGGCAATCAGCTCTTCCATGCGGTTGTCGAACTCGATGATCTTGATATAGGGGATCTTGGACCCCTTCTTGAGCAGCTTGTTGCGCTTGCGCGCCGGCATGTAAGGCCCAAGCACGATCAACGCCCTATGCTGCAATTGCGGATCCTGCTGATAGGCATCGATCACGCTGTGGATCAGATCGGCGCCGTCACCGCCGCCACCGGTGGTAACGAGGATATAGTCGCCCTCGGGCCGGTGGCCGGGCAACTCGTTCTTCTGCAGGCTCCGTTGCAGGAAACCGACGAACTTCATCTTTGCTCTGATAGCCGGCGGCACATCCAAGCCGGTCAACGGATCGTAGAAATCCGGCGGACCATAGGCCCAGATCTTGTCGTAGAACAGGCCTATCTTGCGCATCACATCCCTGCGTGCCCACTCTGCTTCGAGCAGATGCGGCGCGTCCATCACCTCGCGCAGGCCAAGCACGAGCGTGGTGCCCCGCGTCTTGAGGTAGGACAGCGTGTCCTCGATCTCACCGCGCAGGCCGAGCGGTTCCTTGTCGACGATGAAGATATCCGGCCGGAAGGTCTCGGCTGTGTGGCGGATGATCGACTGGCGCATCCTTAGCGTCTCATGCAGATCGATATCCTTTTCCAGCGAGGTGTATTCGCCGTTGCGCAACTTGATGACGCTGGGGATCTTCACGAAGTCGACACGGGCGCGGTAGTCGAAGGCGCCAGCGATAGTCGCACCCGAAATGATAAGCACCTGAAGTCCGCGGAAATCCTCAACCAGCGAATGCGCGATCGTCCGGCAGCGCTGCAAGTGGCCGAGCCCGAACGTGTCGTGGCTGTACATGAGAATTCGAGCATTTTGTGCGTGCTGGGTCATTGTTGAAAGTCTTTTAGAATTCTCGGCTTGAGGACCGTCGGTGACCGGCACGAAACCATTCTGGCGAATCTACCGACCTGTTTTGAAACATGAGGGCGCAATTTTCAATTTGTATTACCTAAGAGGGTCCATATGCTGAAACCAGGAAGCTGCGTCTACTTAGCGGCCTGCTTGCCACGTGGTCCAGAAGAACCTGCATCATTTCACTGGTATTGGCCATCTCGGATTCTCGGCGGCCTTGACCGCCACCGCGGACATCCTAAACATTGGCGGCCGCGTTTTGAGCATCTTCCCATACGGAATGTCATCGCGTAGCGTGCAGGGGCGGCATGTGACGGCGCTCTCTTTGGCGAATGCACTGCCGCACCTTCAGCAGTTGCCGTCGGCAGATGGGGGCTGGTGTCACATCCCGGTGCTTGCCGTGACAGATTGTTCCCGTCCCGGTTAGTTTCAGCACCGAAGCGAGGGGGAAGAAAAATGCACAACCGATTTCGGCAGTGCCTGCGCAGAATGTCGCTGGCCGCATTGACGATGCTGGCGGCCCCGGTCCACGCGGCTGATCTCGTCATTGCGATGCCGAACTGGCCGTCGGGCCAGGCGACGGCAAACATTCTCAAGGTCAGCCTGAAGGAACATTTCGGGCTCGATGCCGATGTGCGCGAGATGGGGACGCTTATCGCCTTTGCCGGCCTCGATTCGGGCGAGGTGGATATTCATCCCGAAATCTGGCTGCCCAATCTCGACAATCTGGTGAAGAAGTATGTCGACGGTGCCGGCACAGTAGCCATCAGTCCCATCGGTGTGCCGGCATGGCAAGGCATATGCGCTACCCGCGAAACTGCCGACAGGTTTGGGATTCGTGACATTTCGGACCTCACCGACCGTAGCAAAACCGCCGCGTTGGACACTGATCGGGACGGAAGTGGAGAACTCTGGATTGGCGCTGAGGGTTGGTCCTCCACAGCGATCGAGCGTGTACGCGCCAACAGCTATGGCTATGCCAAGACAATGACATTGCTGGAGACGCCGGAGGATGTCGGAATGGCGGCTGTCGATGCCGCGGTTGCCACGGCTCATCCGATGGTGTTTGCCTGCTATGCGCCGCATCACGTGTTTAAACTGCACGACATTGTCCGGCTAACCGAGCCGCCTTTTGACCCGGCAAAGTGGAAGATCGTGCTGCCTTCCGAGGATCCGCTCTGGGTCTCGAAGTCCAGCGCGCCGGTGTCATGGGATACCGCACATTTCCACATCGCTTTCGCCACCTCATTGCGCAAAAAATATCCGAAGGTGGTCGAGTTCCTGGAACGGGTCGACCTCAAGCCCGACGACGTCACGAAGATGAGTTATGCGCTCCAGGTGGAGCGTCAGGATCCTTACGAATACGCCAAACAATGGGTTGCCGCGCAGGGCGCTCGGGTGCACGGGTGGGCAAATCCATGAACGGAAAGCTGATGATCGCGGGACGCGCCGCTCTCCAGCGGAAATCCCTTACGGCAATTGTCGCGGTGGCGTTCGGTCTTGTCGCGGTGGCGGCGCTGGCTGCGGGAACACAGGTTTTCGATCCGAAAACCCGCAAATGGGTGGACTACGATCGTACCAAGGCGCGCAAATACTATGCCGCGCATAATGAAGTGCCAGAGGCGTTTCGCCCGCAGATGGTCAAGTTCCGCACCGCGGAAGTGCCCGGTACGATCATCATCGATGGCAACCAGCATTTCCTCTATCTTGTGCAGCCGGGTCAGCGCGCCATGCGCTACGGTATCGGGGTGGGCCGGGAAGGGTTTGGATGGGCCGGAATCGTGCGCGTCGGCCGCATGGCGGAATGGCCGACCTGGACACCGCCGGCCGAAATGATCGCTCGTGATCCGAATGCGGTCAAACATGCGGCAGGCATGCCGGGAGGGCCTGACAATCCGCTCGGCGCCAGGGCGCTCTATCTGTATGAGCGCGACCAGGACACGATCTACCGGATACACGGCACGCCGGAGCCGTGGACGATCGGGCTCGACGTGTCATCAGGGTGCATCCGGATGAGGAACGACGACATCACCGATCTCGCATCCCGCGTCAAGGTTGGGGCCAAGGTCATCGTTCTCATGCAGGGGGCGGCACTTTACAAGGGTGTGTGAAGGCGGGGTGTGTGAAGCGGCATTCGGAGAGGGACAAGCAATGTCGGCAAAACGTGCAGTGAGAACGTCGATCCGGGTAACAGCAATTGGATTCTTGGTGGGGGGCCTGAGCGCTTGCGTCAGCGCGCCGCCGCCGCCTCCTCAGGACCAAATGTCCAGGACCCAGGTCGAGACGGCCCCGGCGGACCTTCAGCTGCTTTGTGCCGACGCGGTCGCCAAGTCGAGCGGCGCCGACAGCACAAAGATACTTCCGGTTTCATCGAGCAAGATCGATTCCAAAACCTATCAGGTCGAACTCGATGCCAGCGGCAAAAAGACAAGCTGCCTTGTCGATACGGACGGCAATGTCAAATCCGTTCAGCCCACCTGATCCGCTCTGGCCGAGGAATTTTGCGACGATCTGACGATTGCCGCGAACCTGGCGTCGGTTTCGGGCGTGACGATGTCGGTGGCGACCAGCTGTGGTGAAGGTTCAGAAACCCCGAGAAAAGCCCGGCCGACCGCAGCTTGCCTCAAACCAGCGCCATCATCGTCATTGGCACATTCGGGCATTGGCTGTACCATTCCTAGGCCGGTCATCGATGCGGCGTGTTCCGGCAAGGGAGAAACGTCCATGTTACGATCAATTTCGCTTGCGGTTTTCCTGGCGGTCGTTCCTGCGACAGCCTTTGCAAATTCATGCCCGACCATCATGGCCGCGATCGACGCGGCGTTGCCGACCGCGACGCTGCCCGAGGCCGATATGACCAAAGTCAAAGAACTGCGCGCCCAAGGCGAGACATTGCACGCGGCCGGCGATCATGCAGGGTCAGAGGCTGCGCTCAACCAAGCCAAGACGATGCTCGGCATATAGCTGCAAAGAACGCGGCTTTCCTGGCCGATTGCGGGGCTTTTGTTCGGTTGTCGGTCGGTGAGGATCACGGCCTTGACCGCTTGAAGCAGGCCCGAGCTGGGTTGGATCAGCCCAGTCCGATGCGCCGGGCGCCTTGCCGGAACAGGGCCTCGGCGTCCGGCTCGAAGCGGAAGGTGCCGATGAAATCATCGGCACAGTAGTTCGGCAGCGTCTTGCGCAGCGCGGAGGAAAAATTTCGCGCTTCGTCAAGCCGCCCCGCCAGCGCAAGGCAGTGGGCTGCGATCGCCAGGATGATGGCATGGGCGTTGGGACGGGCGGCTGCCTTCAGCGCCCATTCGGCGGCCTCGTCGAACTGGCCGAGGCGGACATGCGCCATCGCCCTGGCGCCGAGCATGCCGAACAGCAGCGGATCGAACGGGCTGAGATGGCGCGAGTGATCGGATGAACCGATTGCGGCGTTCGGATCACCCGACTGGGAATGCACGAAAGAGAGCGCGTAGTGGCCGAGTGCGAAATTCGGGCTGAGGTCGACGGCCCGTTCCAGCTCGATGAGGGAGCCATCTTGCTCGCCGCGCAGCCACAGCGCCCGGCCCATGGCCCAGTGGGCGGCCGGATTGTGATCGTCGACCAAAAGACTTTGGCCGGCGGCCTCGAAGGCTAGCGCACTTTCCTGGTCGCGGTCCCCCCAGCGCTGAAAGGCGTTCTGCCAATGGGTGAAGGATAGGCCGGCATAGGCGCGGGCGAAGGTCGGATCGAGCTTCAAGGCTATCCCGAAGAAGTACCTGGCCTGCTCGTTTTCCGTGCGGGTGAAGCGATACATGTGCCAGAGACCGCGATGGTAAGCCTCCCAGGCATTCAGCGAGTTGGGCGCTTTAAGCATGGCGCGGTTGCGCTCAACCATCTCGATCTCGGCTGAGATCGACGAGACGATGCTGTTGCCGATATCGTCAAGGACGGCAAAGATATCGTCGGGCTTGCGTTCGAACGTCTCGGCCCAGACGATCCTGGCCGTGCGGACCTCTACAAGTTCCACGCTGACCACGACGCGGCCTGCCTGGCTGCGCACAGTCCCGGTGGCGACATAGTCGACGTTGAGCCGCCGGCCGGCATCTTCCGGCGCGATGTTTTTCTCCGCCAGCGCAAAGACCGAGCCGCGCGCGATGACGAAGAAATCCCTGAGCTTGGCTAGGCGGGTGATGATGTCGTGGGTGAGGCCGTCGGCCAACCCGCCGCGAGGGCCGCAGCGAACGCCACCGATTCCGGCTTCCTCGACAAACGGCATTACCGCAAGCGAGGTCTTGCACGATGCAGCAGCACCGGAATCGGGAAGCATAATTTCCGCTGACGGGGCCGCGGGCACGAGTGCCGGTCGCGCCCAGAGCGTCGCGGTCGGACGTTCGCTGCGAATCGTCCGCCATGCCTCACGAACGGGCCCGAAATCCAGATCCTCCGAAGCAAACAGGTTCGCCGCAGAAGCGAGATGTTCCTCACACGCGGCGATCTGGCCGCGCTGCGCCAGCCTTGTCAGAAGAGCCAGATGCGCACGCTCGTCGAAGGGAGCGAGTTCCAGCCATTTCTCCAGATGCGCTAACGTTTCGTCGGCATCCGCCGGGAGCTTGCCGACGAGATGTTCCAGAATGGCGGCATGCCACGAGCTGAAGCGGCGGCGTTGCGCGATCAGCCAGCTGTTGAAATGCGGGCTGCGGTCGATCTCCAGCCCGTCGAGGAAATCGCCGACGAACAGTCCAGACAGGGCCTGCAGCCGCTCAAGATCGAGCGTCTCGATGCCTCTAGCGGCGGCCGAGGCGATGTCGATCGCGTCGACGGAAACGCCTTTCAGATCAAGCTCGATCGTGTCGCCAGGCGTTTCGATCCTGCGGCGATCCGGTTCGTCGAGGATGCCTCTGAGCTTGCTGAGGCACCAGCGAAGCTCGCCGCGCGGATCGTTCGGCACATCCCACAAGAGCTCGCACAGACGGCTGCGGCCGACGGCATGCGGCGCAAGCGCCAGATAGGCGAAGAGCGCGCGCAGCTTGCGCGATGCCGGCAGTTGCACCGTGGCGCCGTCGCGGATGACCGTCAGCGGTCCGAGCAGCCGCACGGACAGCCCGGTCTTTGCGCCGTCCAGGCTCGATCGAGCGGATTCCACGTGCGTTTCCACGCTTGCTCCCACGCTGGCCAGTTGTCCTCTGTTCTACCATCGAAAGCGATAGAGTGCATCCGGCAACGAATTTCCGCGCCGGCTGCTGGCATCGCCCTTTTCCGGGCTGCCGGCAAGCAACCGTACTGCGGCAAGGTCTCGAAACCTCGCCGCCCAAGCCGCCGGTTTGTAACCGGCTCGTGTCAACAACAACTCGTGATAACAACAAAAAGAGGAGAGCAGACATGTTGCAGCAACGGAAAATCAGAACCACGGCCGGGCGCGGCCGCCTGTTCGACAGCATTATTGACACGGTCGGCGATACGCCGGTGATCAGGGTCAACAATCTCGGCCCCGATCATGTGACGATCTATGTGAAGGCCGAGTTCTTCAATCCGGCGGCGTCGGTGAAAGACCGGCTGGCGCTCAACATCATCGAGGAGGGCGAGCGCAGCGGCGCCTTGAAGCCGGGCCAGACCGTCGTCGAGGCGACCAGCGGCAACACCGGCATCGGGCTGGCCATGGTCTGCGCGCAGAAGGGTTATCCGCTGGTGGTGACGATGGCCGACAGTTTCTCCATCGAGCGCCGCAAGCTGATGCGCATGCTGGGCGCCAAGGTGGTGCTGACGCCGCGCGCCCAGAAGGGTTTTGGCATGTACAACAAGGCGGTCGAACTCGCCGAGGCCAATGGCTGGTTCCTGGCCCGCCAGTTCGAGACCAAGGCCAATGCCGCCATTCACGAGGCGACGACGGCGCGCGAGATCATCAACGACTTCGCCGGATCGCGGCTCGACTGCTTCGTCACCGGCTATGGAACCGGCGGCACCGTCGTCGGTGTCGGGCGCGTGCTGCGCCGCGAGCGTCCGGAGATCCGGATCGTGCTGGCCGAGCCGGCCAATGCCCAGCTCATCGGCAGCGGCAAGGCACAGGAGCGCGGCGCCGACGGCGCGCCGGCCGCCAGCCATCCGGCGTTCGAGCCGCATCCGATCCAGGGCTGGACCCCGGATTTCATCCCCAACGTCTTGCAGGAGGCGGTCGACGCCAGTCTCTATGACGACGTCGTGCCTGTTCCCGGACCCGAGGGCATCAAATGGGCCAAGGCGCTGGCGCAAAAGGAAGGGATTTTCACCGGCATCTCCGGCGGGGCCACTTTTGCGGTGGCACGCCAGATCGCGGAAAAAGCTGCACCCGGCTCGGTGATCCTGTGCATGCTTCCCGACACCGGCGAACGCTACATGACGACGCCGCTGTTCGACGGCATCGAAGCCGAGATGGACGCGGAGGAGATCGCGCTGTCGCGCTCGACGCCGGGCTGCCAGTTCCCGGCTGAATAATTGCGCATCGGGAGCGACGCGGATGGACGCAGTGCTGAAAGCCGCCGGTACGGCCGGCATGGTTGCTGAAGAAACGCTCGATCCGGTCGACTGGGCCGAGGTTCAAGCGCTGTCGCACCGGATCGTCGACGATGCCGTCGACTATCTGCGCGATGTCCGCGAGCGGCCGGTGTGGCAGGATATGCCGGCGGAGGTGAAAGCCTTCTTCGCCGTGCCCCTGCCGCAATCGCCTCAACCGCTTGCCCAAGTCTATGGCGAGGTCGTCGAGAACGTGATGGCCTACCCGATGGGCAACATCCATCCGCGCTTCTGGTCCTGGTACATGGGGTCGAGCAATTTCACCGGGGCGCTCGGCGATTTCCTGGCGGCGATCCAGGGCTCCAACCTCGGCGGCGGCAACCATGCCGCCGCGCTGATGGACAGCCAGGTCGTCGACTGGTGCAAGCAGATGATGGGCTTTCCGCAATCGGCCAGCGGGACGCTGGTCAGCGGCGGCTCGATGGCCAACATCATCGGGCTGACCGTGGCACGCAACGCTAGGGCAGGCATCGACGTGCGCGAGCATGGCGTTGCCGCCATCGAGAAGCCGCTGCGTTTCTATGGCTCGGATCAGCTTCACTCCTGCCATCGCAAGGCGATGGAGGCGCTTGGCCTCGGCAATCGGGCGCTGCGCCGCATCCCGACCGACGCCGGATTGCGGGTCGACATCGGCGCCTTGCGGGCGGCGATCGCCGAGGACCGCAAGGCGGGTTTTCGGCCGGCCTGCGTGATCGGCACGGCCGGCACGGTGAACACCGGAGCGATCGACGATCTGCAGGCGCTTGCAAGGCTGGCGGTGCAAGAGGACCTCTGGTTCCATGTCGACGGCTGCATCGGCGCGCTGATCGCCATTGCACCGGAAAATTCCCACCGTGTGGCCGGCATCGAGCACGCCGACTCCATCGCGCTCGATCCGCACAAATGGCTGCACGCTCCGTTCGAGGTCGGCTGCGCCCTGATCCGAGACGCCTCGGCCCATCGCAATACGTTCGCGGTGACGCCGGAATATCTGGAATCGACGCCGCGCGGCCTCGCCTCCGGACAGTGGCTGCATGATTTTGGCCTGCAGACGTCACGCGGTTTCAGGGCGCTGAAAGTGTGGATGGCGCTGAAGGAGCACGGCATCGAGAAGTTCGGCCGCCTGATCGACCAGAACATCGCACAGGGCCACACGCTCGGCACGCTGATCGAGGCCGAGCCGCTGCTGGAACTGGTCGCGCCGCCGAGCATCAACGTCGTCTGTTTTCGCTACCGCGGCGACGGGCTGACGGGAGAGCGGCAGAAGGCACTCAACACCGAGATCATGCTGAGGCTGCAGGAAGAAGGCATCGCCGCCCTTTCGGATACGACGGTGCACGGCCAGCATTGCCTCAGGGTGGCGATCAACAACCACCGCACCCGGCGCGAGGATCTGGACCTGCTGGTGCGGGAAACGGTGCGCCTCGGACGGGAGATTTCAAAATCGGGCGCCGCTCGCTGATCCGTGTGGCGCGATGATCGCCAATGCTCCGAGATTGGGGGGAAAGCGGCTTCATTCCAGCTTGGGTTCCTCGCCCCCACGAGAGTGGGGGAGAGAAGCTATGGGGCGGCGGCGAGGGTTGTGGCACCATCGTTGCTGTGAACTCAACGAATGGAGCGCC